>CALXZZ010000021.1 GCA_944393365.1 uncultured Clostridia bacterium | reverse complement strand
ATGATGGGTGTTGTAGGAAGATTAGGTAAAGTATTAGGACCAAAAGGATTAATGCCAAACCCTAAATCAGGAACAGTTACAATGGACGTAACAAAAGCAATAAATGAAATTAAATCAGGAAAAGTTGAATATCGTTTAGACAAAACAAACATTATTCACTTAGGATTTGGAAAAGTTTCATTTGGAGCAGATAAATTATTAGAAAACTATGAAACAATAATCAATGCTATTATAAAAGCAAAACCAGCAGCAGCTAAAGGTCAATATATCAAAAGTGTAGCAATAGCTACAACAATGGGACCAAGTCTATTTATTGACCAGAATTAAATATAGGGCAGTCACTAATTCACAAGGGGAGGGGACATTCCTTGAACCAAGTGGAGATGACCAAAAGGTAAAGGTGTGGTCCCCTGATAAATTGAATTGCCAAAGACAGTAGGCAAAAGTAAGTCCTACCGAGGTAAAGAGAAGAGTTATTATAGAATAAAACAAATTTATTATAATAAATTATAAAATAGAAATTCTATAAAACACTCTTATAGCCTCGGAAAGACTATAAGAGTGTTTTTAAATTTACTAAATATAATTACAAAAGGTAAAAAAACCTTAAATACTGGGAGGTGAAAATTCAAATGGCAAGTGAAAAAATACTAAACCAAAAGAAAGAAGAAGTAAGCAAACTAGCAGAAGAAATGAAAGAAGCAAAATTAATCCTTTTAACAGACTATAGAGGAATTAACGTAGCTGATGATACTGAATTAAGAAGAAACTTAAGAAACGCAAATGCAAAATACACAATCATAAAAAATAATATTACAAGAAGAGCTTTAGCAGAATGCGGTATTGAAGGATTAGATGATAAATTAGAAGGACCAACAGCAGTTGTAATAGCTAAAGAAGATTATCTAGAACCTTCAAAAGTAATATACAAATATAGCAAAGATAATGAATTCTATCAAATAAAAGGTGGAGTAATTGATGGAAAAGTAATGACAACAGAAGAAATCATTACACTTGCAAAATTACCATCAAGAGAAACATTACTATCTATGCTTGCTGGAGCATTACTTGGAAATATTTCAAAAGTTGCAGTTGCACTTAATGAGGTAAGAAAACAAAAAGAAGAAGCAGGTGAAAAAGTTACAGTAGCAGTAGCTGCTGAAGAAACAGCACCAGCAGAAGAAGCAAAAACAGAAGCTGAAGCAACACCAGCTGAATAATTTGAAATAAAGAAAATAGAGTAGTGAACTTAAATCACTAGAAATAGTGTATAAATACACAAAAAATAAAAATTAGGAGGATTTTAAAATGGAAAAAATAGAAAAATTATTAGAAGAAATCGACGCTTTAACAGTAGTTGAATTAGCTGATTTAGTAAAAGCTATAGAAGAAAAATATGGAGTATCTGCAGTAGCAGCAGCTGCACCAGCAGCAGGAGCTGCAGCAGGAGAAGCAGCTGAAGAAAAATCATCATTTGATGTAGTATTAACAGAAGCTGGAGATCAAAAAATAAAAGTAATCAAAGTAGTTAGAGATGCTACAGGATTAGGATTAAAAGAAGCTAAAGACTTAGTAGATGGAGCACCAAAAACAATTAAAGAAGGAGCTTCTAAAGAAGAAGCAGAAGACTTAAAAGCTAAATTTGCTGAAGTTGGAGCAACAGTTGAATTAAAATAGGGATTAGGGGACGGTCCTAAAAATCCCTAAAAGCAGGGATTTAGGGACGGACCTTAAACAAAAATGAACGTAAATGTTGAAAACAAGCCAATTTAGGCTTGTTTTTTTGTAAAAAAAAGTATATAATATAAAACATATTTAGGAAAATTTCCTTATTATATAGGAAATTTGCATAGAAAGGGATGATTACTATGAAGGTAAGCAAAGAAGAAATTTTGCATATTGCAAATTTAGCAAATTTAACACTAGAAGAAAATGAAATTGACAACTATGTAGAAAACTTAGAAGAAATTTTGAATTTTGCAAATATAGTAAATAATGCACCAGTAGAAAATTTAGACATTACAATAGGAGCGAATGAAGCAAAAAATGTATTTAGAAAAGATGAAGTAGAAATATTTAAAGATAATGATGCTTTATTACAAAATGCACCAGAGCAAGAACAACATATGTTTAAAATACCAAAAGTAATAAACTAGACAGAAGTTTAATAAAGCAAAAATAAATATAAAGGAGGCATGACTAATGGATATTACAGAATTAACAGTACATGAATTACAAGAAAAATTAAAAAACAAAGAATTAACAATAAAAGAAATAGCAGAAGCATATATAAACAGAATAAATGAAAAAGAAAAAGATGTACAAGCATTTGTAACTGAGTTAACAGACGAAGCTAAAAAAAGTGCTGAAGAAATACAAAGTAAAGTAGAAAATGGAGAAATAACAGGAGAATTTGCAGGAATTCCAATAGGAATAAAAGATAACATTTGTACTAAAGGAATAAAAACTACATGCAGTTCAAGAATGTTAGAAAACTTTGTATCACCATATGATGCAACAGTAATGGAAAAGATAAATAATGAAAACATGATAGATTTAGGAAAATTGAACATGGATGAATTTGCAATGGGAGGATCAACAGAATATTCATATTTTCATCCAACAAGAAATCCATGGAATCTAAACAAAGTACCAGGAGGATCATCAGGAGGAAGCGCTGCAGCTGTCGCAAGCAACATGGTACCATGGGCATTAGGAAGCGATACAGGTGGTTCAATAAGAGAACCAGCAAGTTTTTGTGGAGTAGTAGGATTAAAACCAACATATGGATTAGTATCAAGATATGGGTTAGTAGCATTTGCATCATCACTTGACCAAATAGGGCCAATAACAAAAGATGTGCAAGATGCAGCAATGTTATTAAATATAATTGCAGGACATGATAAAAAAGATACAACATCAACTGATAGACCAAAAGTAGATTATACAAAAGCATTGAAAAATGATGTAAAAGGATTAAAGATTGGAGTTCCAAAAGAATTCTTTGGAGAAGGAATAAATGAAGAAGTAAAAGAACAATTGCAAAAAGCAATTGAAACATACAAAGAATTAGGAGCAGAAGTTGAAAAATTTTCATTAGATATTGCACAATATGCATTAGCAACTTATTACATCATTGCATGTGCTGAAGCAAGTTCAAACTTAGGAAGATTTGATGGAATTAGATATACATATAGAACAAAAGAATTCAAAAGCCTAAAAGAAATATACAAAAAATCAAGAAGTGAAGGTTTTGGACCAGAAGTAAAAAGAAGAATAATCCTTGGAACATATGTGCTTTCATCAGGATATTATGATGCATATTACAAAAAAGCACAACAAGTACGTACATTAGTTATGAATGAATTTAATAAAGGATTTGAAAAATATGATGTTATATTAACACCAACTTCACCAACAGTAGCATTTGATATAGGCTCAAAATCAAATAATCCGCTAGAAATGTACTTAGCAGACATATGTACTGTTTCAATTAATATCGCAGGTCTACCAGGAATTTCAATCCCTTGTGGTGTGGATAAAGAAGGCATGCCAGTAGGAATGCAGTTAATAGGAAATAAATTCTGTGAAGAGACAATATTAAATGCAGCTTATACATTTGAACAAAAAATTAAATTTAGAGAAAATCATAAACCAGAATTTAAGAGATAGGAGGAATGAAAATGTCAAGAGATAACTATGAAGTAATAATAGGACTAGAAGTACATGCAGAACTTTCAACTAAAACAAAAATATTTTGTTCATGTCCAACAGAATTTGGAGCAGCACCAAACACACATGTATGTCCAATATGCATGGCAATGCCAGGAACATTACCAGTATTAAACGAAAAAGTTGTAGAATACGCAGTAAAAGCAGGACTTGCAACAAATTGTGAAATATCAAGAGATAGTAAAAATGATAGAAAAAACTATTTCTATCCAGACCTACCAAAAGCATATCAAATTTCTCAATTTGACAAACCACTATGTGAGCATGGATATGTAGAAATTGACACAGACGAAGGAAAGAAAAAAATCAGACTAACAAGAATCCACATTGAAGAAGATGCAGGAAAGTTAAACCATGATGATTTTGGCGGAGGAAGTTTAGTAGATTTAAATAGAGCAGGAGTACCTTTAATAGAGATAGTATCAGAGCCTGATATTAGAAGTAGTGAAGAAGCGGAAAATTATTTAAGAAAGCTAAAATCAATATTAGAATATATTGAAGTTTCAGATTGTAAAATGCAAGAAGGCTCACTTAGAGCAGACGTAAATGTTTCTGTAAGAAAAAAAGGAGACACAAAACTTGGAACTCGTACAGAAATGAAAAATATGAATTCATTTAAAAGTATCACAAGAGCAATAGAATATGAAGTTGATAGACAAATAGATGTACTTGAAGATGGCGGAATAATAGAACAAGAAACTTTGAGATGGGATGACGTGTCTGGAAAAACATTTCCAATGAGAGATAAAGAAGATGCACAAGATTATAGATATTTCCCAGATCCAGATTTAGTTGCGATAAAACTTTCAGAAGAATACATAGAAAATATTAAAAAATCATTACCAGAATTACCTGAAAGTAGAAAACAAAGATATTTAGAAGAATACAAATTATCAGAAAAAGATGCAAATATAATTACATCATCAAAATACCTATCAGACTTATTTGAGGGAGCAATAAAAATATGCAATAATCCAAAAGCAGTAAATAACTGGATTATATCAGACATATCTAGAATACTAAATGAAACAGAGATGGAACCAATAGAAATACCATTTGATAGCAAACAATTAGCTAAATTAGTAATGCTAATAGATAAAGGAACAATTAGCTCAAGTATTGCTAAAAAAGTATTGGTAGAAATGTTTGAACATCCAAGAGATCCAGAAGATATAATTGATGAAAAAGGATGGGTACAAATTTCTGATGAAGGAGCAATAAAAGATGTGGTATTAAAAGTATTAGAAGCAAATCCACAATCCGTTGCAGACTATAAAGGTGGAAAAGACAAAGCATTAGGATATTTAGTAGGACAAGCTATGAAAGAAACAAGAGGAAAAGCAAACCCACAAATGTTAAACAAAATGTTCTTGGAAGAATTGAAAAAATAATGTCCAATTGGGGACGTTTCCGAATGGACAAAAATGTCCAAAAAGAAACGTCCCAAAATGGACATTTTTGTCCATTTTGGGACATATCTTTAAACCATTTGCTTTTTTATACCATCCACAACAATACTACATATAATAAATTCAATACCGAAAATAAGGCTTAGCTTAAATAATGAAATACCTATGTAGTATAAAGATGGAGTTGCAAATATTAAATTATATGTAAGTAAAATAATAACAGAAATCATACTTAAAGCAAAACAAAATTCTAAACCATATTTTAAAATCCTATGAGTGACCTTATCAAAACTTTTAAAACTATTTATTAAATTCTTAATCATAATCCACCTCTATAAATAAAATATATTATCTATTACTATATAATAGTAACATGAAATGATAACAAAAACAATGGAAGTTTTAGGCAGACAAAAAAGAAGACCTCATATATCATATGAAATCTTCTAAAATAAAAACTATGCATAATCTTTATTTTGCTTAAGCCATAGCTGCATTCAATTTTTTTGATAAACTAGATTTCTTTCTAGCTGCTGTGTTTTTTACAATAACACCTTTACTGCATGCTTGGTCAATTTTTTTAGTAGCTTCAGAGAATAAAACTTTAGCTTCCTCAACATTACCAGCGTTTACAGCTTCTTCAAATTTTCTAACAGCTGTTTTATATGCAGATTTTATCATATTATTTCTTAAAGTTTTCTTTTCAATTACTTTAACTCTTTTCTTAGCTGATTTAATATTTGGCATTTCCTTTTGCACCTCCTCTTAGTCAATAATAAACTATAACATTTGATATTTTACCACATTTTTTCATAAAAAGCAAGTAAAATTCAAAATAATTATTGTAATACCAAAGGTTTTATGATATATTTGAAAAGAAGAGTAAAAAATCAAAAGAAAGGAAGATGTAAAATGATAGCAATCGGAAGTGACCATGGAGGATATAGATTAAAAGAAGAAATAAAAAAATATTTAGATGAAAAAGAAATAAAATATAAAGACTATGGATGCATGAATGAAGAAAGTGTAGATTATCCAAATATAGCAAAAGAAGTAGCAAAAGCTGTACAATCAAAAGAATGTGAAACAGGAATACTAATATGCCGTTCAGGATTAGGAATGAGCATAGTAGCAAACAAATTCAAAGGAATACGTTGTACACCATGCCATAACGAATATACAGCAAAATACGCAAAATTACACAACAACAGTAACATATTAGCAATTGGAGCAGATGATGTTACAGTTAATGAAGCAATATGCATATTAAGAATGTGGCTTGCAACAGAATTTGAAGGTGGAAGACATCAAGAAAGATTAGATTTAATTACAGAAATAGAAAATGAGAATATGAAATAGAAATAGTTTTATTCATAGAAATAAGGGGGCATTCAATATATGTGGGGAGATATAGCAATTGCTTTCCTACTGGCATTTATTGTGGCATTTATGGCTACACCATATACAATGAAAATAGCCAAAAAAGTAGGAGCAGTAGATGTACCAAAAGACCAAAGAAGAATGCATAAAAGAGCAATACCAAAATTAGGTGGACCAGCAGTAATATTAGGATTTCTAGTATCTGTTATATATTTACTAATTGTAATGAGTATGGAACATACAATAAACCTATTTGATCAAGACGAATATGGAAAAAAACTATTGGGAATGTTACTGGGAATAATAATAATAGCAATAACATGTATAATAGATGATATAAAATCAATCAAACCATTAACAAAGTTAGCAGGACAAGTATTAGCAGCAATAGTCGCAGTATCATTTGGAATAAGAATTGATGAAATACAATTATCATTCTTAACACCAGAATGGCAAGAAGCGTTTTCAATATTAGTTACAATATTGTGGATAGTAGGAGTAACAAATGCAATCAATTTGATTGATGGACTAGACGGATTATCATCTGGAATATCAGTAATATCTGCAATATCTCTACTAATAATATTTGTATTAAATGGTTCGCCAATGATTGCAATAGTATTAATAACTGCATTAGCAGGTGCATTAGTGGGATTCTTACCATTCAACTTTGCGCCAGCAAGAACATTTATAGGAGACACAGGTTCAAACTTTTTAGGATTTTCATTATCAATAATATCAATATTAGGAGTTGCAAAAACATATACAGCAGCAGTAATAGTATTACCATTAATTGCATTAGGACTTCCAATATTTGATACTTTATGGGCAATAATCAGAAGATTAATAAAAGGAAAATCAATAAAAGCAATATTTAAAGCAGATAAAGGACATTTACACCATAGAATTGTTGCAAAGGGATTTAGCCAAAAACAGGCAGTATTGATACTATATGGGATTGGAGCAACATTTGGAATATTTGCAGTAATACTATTAGATAGCGGAATTTGGAAAGCATTATCATTCTTATTAATGGTAATAGTAGCTTTAGGATTAGGATATAAAAACTTCCAAACAGAAAAAGGTGAAAAATATCAACAATATGAATGTTTGGAATGTAAATACATATATAACCCAAAATTCGGAAATGAAAAAGCCGGAATAAAACCTGGAACAGAATTTGAAGATTTACCAGATGACTGGGTATGTCCGGTATGTGGAGAAGGAAAAGAAATGTTCCAGATTCACCAATAGGGATTAGGGGGACGGTCCTAAAAATCCCTAAAAGCAGGGATTTTGGGACGGACCTGTAAAAATAGAAACTAAAAAGAGAGGTGACATATAAAATTAATGAAAGACAAAATAATAAAAGTACTAGCACACAATGGAAAAATATCAATTACATGTGCAAATACAACAAACCTAGTAGAAGAAGCAAGAAAAATACATGACTTAAGTCCTGTTGCAACAGCAGCATTTGGAAGGTTACTTACAATAGCTTCAATAATGGGAAATGAAATGAAAAATCAAAATGACAAGATGACTATACAAATAAAAGGAAATGGACCAATTGGAACAATGTTAGTAACAGCAAATAATATCCCACAAGTCAAAGGATATGTAGGAGATGCGCATGTGGATTTGCCATTAAATGAATTTGGAAAATTAGATGTCGGAGAAGCAGTAGGACATGAAGGATTTATAAATGTAATTAAAGATATAGGGCTTAAAGAACCATATATAGGAGTTTCACCATTAGTATCTGGAGAAATTGCAGAAGATTTTGCAAATTATTTTGTAAATTCAGAACAAAGACAAGCAGCAGTAGCTTTGGGAGTTTTAGTAGATAGAAATGGTGTAAAATCAGCAGGAGGATATTTGATAACACCAATGCCAGATGCAACAGAAGAAGAAATCAGTAAAGTGGAGCAAGCAATATTTAAAGCAGGGGCAATGTCAAAAATGCTTGATGAAAACTTATCATTAGAAGATATTGCAAAAAAAGTAACTGGTGATGAAAATATAGAAATATTAGAAGATAATATTACACCAGAATATAAATGTGATTGTTCAAAAGAACACATGAAAGATGCTTTGATTAGTATAGGAAAAAAAGATTTAGAAGAAATTTTAAAAGAAGATGGAAAAGCGGAATTAATGTGTCACTTTTGCAATAAAAAATATACTTTTACAAAAGAAGAATTAGAAGAGATGATATTAGAAATTTAGAAAGGAATGGTTGTAAAATGGAAGAAAAAATTTATATTTTTGGACATAAAAATCCAGATACAGATTCAATATGTTCAGCATTAGTAAAAGAAAGATTTAACAGAAAATTAGGATATGAAAAATGTGTGGCAAGAAGATTAGGAAATTTAAATAAAGAAACACAATATGTTTTAAATTATTTAGGAATAGAAGCACCTGAACTATTAGAAAAAGTAGAAGAAGGACAAGAGGTAATATTAGTAGACCACAATGAATTCAATCAAAGTGTAGAAGGAATTGAAAAAGCAAAAGTGATTGGAGTTATAGACCACCACAGAATAGCAAACTTTGAAACATCAGAACCATTATATTATAATGCAAGACCATATGGATGTACTTGTACAATATTATATAAAGAATATAAACAAAGAGGATTAGAAATCAGTAAAGAAGAAGCTATTCTAATGGCAAGCGCAATTATATCAGATACATTATTATTAAAATCACCAACAACAACTAATCATGATGTAAAAGCATTAGAAGAATTAGAAAAAATAGCAGGAATAGATATAAAAGAATATGGCCTAGAAATGCTAAAAGCAGGAACAGATTTAGATGACTTTACAGCAGAACAATTAATTAATTTAGATGCAAAAAGTTTAGATAAAGAAGGAACTAAATTTGTAATAGCACAAGTTAATACTGTAAGTATAGATGATGTTTTAAAAAGACAAGAAGAAATTGAAAAAGAAATGAAAAAAGCAATTGAAGAAAAAGGGTTAAGTTTATTTGTATTTGCAATTACAGATATATTAAACAGCAATTCTGAAATAATTGCATTAGGTGAAAAATCAAATGTAATTGAAGCAGCTTTTGGAAAAACTTTAGAAAATAATAGAGCATTTTTAGAAGGTGTGGTTTCAAGAAAGAAACAACTTTTACCTAATATAGATAAAAATATATAAGAATGAAAAAGGGAGATGTCGCGTTGGGGACGTTTCTCATGCGACATTAAGTATTAAAAATAAATATTAAGTGATTATAAAATATAAATGTCGCATGAGAAACGTCCCCAACGCGACATCTTTTCAAAAACACTTGCATAATTTAGTTATTAAATTTATAATAAGGAAGTAGAATTAAAGAGAAGGTATAAGTAAGGAAGGATGGGGTAAATGGTAAAACCAGCAGCTAAGAAAAAAGACGGAGCAAAAAAAGAAACCTTTATGCAAGGTGTAATAACATTAATATTCTCACAGTTGTTAATTAAAGTATTAGGATTAGTATATTCTCTTTACTTGACAAATAGGGAAGGATTTGGAGATAGAGGAAATGGAATTGTTGCAGCAGGATACCAAATATATGCAATGCTATTAACAATTTCATCGATAGGAGTACCTAATGCGATTTCAAAATTAGTATCAGAAAGAATTGCTTTGCGGAGATCATAAAGGTGCACATAGGATTTTTAAAATAGCTTTTGCAACATTTGCAATGATTGGTATAGTAGGAAGTTTGATGCTATTTTTTGGTGCACATATGATAGCAAATTATTGGTTACAAATACCAGAAGCGGAAATGACATTAGTTGCATTATCACCTGCAATTTTCTTTGTTGCTATATCATCAGTTATGAGAGGATATTTTAATGCAAGACAAGAAATAAAAGCAACAGCAAGGTCTCAAACTTTAGAGCAAATATTTAAAACAGCTCTAACAATTATATTAGTAGAAATTGTAGCAATAATTTCAAATGTTTCAACAGAATGGATGGCAGGAGGAGCAACACTGGCAACAACACTTGCAACATTTGCAGGTTTTGGATATTTGTATTTATACTATAAAACAAAAAGAAGAGAAATAGCAACAGAAATAAAATCAACAGTTAATTTTAAATATGAAAGAATAAGAACAATAATAAAGAAAATACTATTAGTATCAATACCAATTGCACTAACAGCAATAATGTCATCACTAAATAAAAACATAGATTCATTCACCGTTGTAAGAAGCCTAAAAGAATTTATGTCAGATGAAATGGCAGTTGCACAATATGGTATTTTAGGAGGAAAAGTTGATACTCTAACCAGTTTACCATTATCAATAAATGTAGCATTTTCAACAGCATTAGTACCAGCAATATCAGCTGCTAAAGCTAAAAAAGATAAAAAAACAATTACACAAAAAACATCTTTTTCACTATTGACATCAATGTTAATAGGGTTACCATGTACAGTAGGGATGTGTGTATTTGCAGGACCAATCCTAAACTTGCTATTTCCAAATGCTAGTGCAGGAGCAACAGTACTACAAATTAGTTCTTTAACAATAATATTTACAATTTTAGATCAAACAATAAATGGAGCATTGCAAGGTTATGGAAAATTAGCAATACCAGCAATATCTCTGCGGATGCCGGAGTAATTGTAAAACTAATATTGAATCTAATATTAGTGCCAATTCCTGAGATTGGAGTAAATGGAGCAGCCTGGGCATCTGTGGCATGTCATGCAGTGGCATTTAGCATAGCAATAACAGCATTAAGAAAAAATATAAAATTGAATTTAACATTTTCACAATTTGTAATTAAACCAATAATAGCTGTTGCAATAATGGGAATTTGTTCATATTTTATTTATACAACATTATCTGGAATAATAATTCAAAATTTGGCTACAATAATAGCAATAATCTCAGCAGTTATTATATATGGAATATCAATTATAGCTTTAAAAGTATTTTCAAAAGAAGAACTATTGATGTTACCACAAGGAGATAAATTTTACAAAATATTGGAAAAACTAAAAATATATTAAAAAAATAGGAAAAAAAGAAGGATTTTCAGTATTTTTGGCGAATTTATTTAATTAGTAGTACATTTATTACAATTTTGTGATAAAAGTACATAAACTTAATTCTTATAGGAGGTATAAAAAATGAACAAAGCTGAATTAATCGCAGCAGTAGCTGCAAAAACAGGTGAAACAAAAAAAGCAGCTGAAGCATCAGTAAACGCTTTTGTTGAAGTTGTAACAGATGCACTTAAAAAAGGAGACAAAGTTCAATTAGTTGGATTTGGATCTTTTGAAGTAAGAAAAAGAGCAGCTAGAAAAGGTAGAAACCCACAAACTAAAGAAGAAATCAAAATACCTGCATCTAAAGCTCCAGTATTCAAAGCTGGTAAAGCATTAAAAGATTTAGTAAACAAAAAATAAAAAATTAAAACCATATAAATATATGAATTCATAGGAAGAGACTAGAAATAGTCTCTTTTTTTTCATCTTTTATGCACTTTTTGCTCAATTTGGCATGTCCCCAAAAAATTTTTCTTAGACAAAACTTGCCAAAATACTGCAAATTTGTTATAATTTGGAAAGAAAAGAAAGAAGGACTGAAATAATGGCAAAAATTTATCTAGAAAAAAACGTCTTAGATGCAGCTTTAGAAAGACTTGAGATAATATTCAATAATTTTGATAACATATATTTTAGTGTCAGTGGAGGAAAAGATAGTTCAGTAATGGTTCAATTAGCTAATATGGTAGCAAAAAAATTGAACAAAAAATTTGATGTCTTATACATAGATTTAGAAGCTCAATACAAATATACAATCGAACATGTTGAAGAATTAAAACAATTATCACAAATCAGAGATTTTTATCATATTGCATTACCAATAGCTTTAAGAAACGCAATTTCAGTTTTACAACCCAAATGGATATGTTGGGAAGAAGAAAGTAAACATCTTTGGGTAAGAGATATGCCAGAAGATGCAATAAATATAAATAATTGTCCATTTCCTTGGTTCAAAAAAGGAGAAGAATTTGAGAAATTTATGGTGCAATTTGCAGAATGGTATCAAGAAAAATACAATGGTAAAATAGCTTGTGGAGTAGGAATAAGAACAGATGAAAGTTTAAACAGGTTTAGAACAATTGTATTTAAAGATAGAAAAGCAACATTTAATAATTATCAATGGACAACACAAATAAAACACAATGAAAAACATGTAGATGTATATAATTTTTATCCAATATATGATTGGAGAACAGAAGATATTTGGGGAGCTGTTAGTAAACTAAATTTAAAATTTAACTACATATATGAACTGATGTATAAAAACGGAGTAAGTATATATGAACAAAGATTATGCCAGCCTTATGGAGATGACCAAAAAAATGGATTAGACCAATTTAAAGCATTAGAATATGAAACATGGGGCAAGGTCTTAAATAGAGTAAATGGAGTGAATTTCGGAAATATATATTGTAAAACAACTGCATTAGGAAATATAAAATCATGCAAGCCCGATTTTATGTCTTGGCAAGAATATACCGTATTTTTATTAGAAAGTATTGGGATATATAATAATGATTTAATGAGACATTATTACAAAAAAATAAAGAAATTTATGATGTGGCATAAAACAAAATATGGAATAGAAATAAAAGACATACCTGATACAGCTGATTTAAAATTAGAAAATCAAAAAAAAGCAATATCATGGAGAAGAATTGCAAGAGCTATAGAGAAAAATGATTTCTATTTGAGAAGATTATCATTTGCACAAACAAAAAATGATGACCAAGAATTATATAGATTGATTCACAAATGGGACAACCTATTAAACAAAAATACAAGAACAGATGACAAAACATTGCAAAAGATAATTCAAGAACAAACAGGATGATTAAAGCTAACACATTACAACGTAAAAAGTAAATTTAAAAGAAAGGAAAGGATAGTATGATATTAAAACTTACAAATAAAGACGAAAAATTTTATGAGTATATGGGAAAATTTTTTGGATCTAGGTTAGTTCAAAGACAGACAAATGATAGAATTTATGATGATCCAGACAAATTATGGTACATATATAAAGATGGAGAAAAAATAGTTGCATTTGTATCAATACAAAAAAATACTATAAAAAATCTATACACAACAAAACAAGAATATCTAGAAAAATTGTTAGAAAGAGTAAAAAAAGAAAACAAAATAACAACAAGCATTGTAACAAACACATATAAAGATTTATATGAAAGATGTGGATTTATTTTAAACAATAATAATAGCTTTAAAAATTTTGTGACAATTTATTCTGAACAGAATGAAGAGAAAAAATTAAGTTAATGATAAAAAATAAAAGTAACAATTTAACAAAAAACGTAACTTATTTAAGTGCGACAAAAGGAAGGAAGATTATAAAATGCCTAGAAGAAAAAGCAAAGATGAAGAAAAAGTAGAAGATAAAATTAGCCAAAAAAAAGACAATAAGAAAAAAACTAAAAAAGACAAAGATAATCCATGTAACATAGAATTTCCAGTATTAAATGTAAAAATGGTAGATATAGACAAGGTAGTGGCAAATGATTACAACCCAAACAAAGTTGCACCACCTGAAATGAGACTTCTAAAACATTCAATTGAAGAAGATGGTTATACACAACCAATAGTAACATACTATGATAAGGACCAAGACATATATATAGTAGTAGATGGATTCCATAGATATAGATGTGCTAAAGAATATTTCCATCTAAAGCAAATTCCAATAGTTACAATTGACAAAGACTTAGAAAATAGAATGGCAAGTACTATAAGACACAATAGAGCAAGAGGAACACATCAAATTATTGATATGTCACATATAGTAATTACTCTAACACAAAATGGTTGGACAGAGCAAGAAATTTCAAAACACTTAGGAATGGAACTTGATGAAATTATTAGATTAAAACAAATTACAGGATTAAGAGATTCTTTCGCAAATCATGTATTTAGTAAGTCTTGGGAAGAATTTGAAATGAAACAAAAAAATAGAAAAAAGATTGACAACTAAAAAATGAAACACTATAATTAATGTGCAACAGTAAATACAGGGACTACATGGAGGGTAAGATTATGACAGATGAGCGATTTATACGGAAAATCATTGAAGAAGTAGAATATAATTTTAAAAAGTCTGAGGAACAAAGGGATAAAGAATTAACAAGCCTAATAATTCCATATTCTAAAAGAGAGTATGAAAGAATAAAAAGACTTTTAAAAGAAATCAATGAAAAATGTAAAAAGTTCACTTTGCAACCTTTAAGTAAAAATGAAATAAAGGTGTACAAGAAAAAGTCATGAAAAGAAAACCTAAAAGGCAATAGATTATATTTCCATTGCCTTTTTATGTTCTATTTTTTTATATCTAATTGTATGTGTACATCTCTTAATTGTTCACGTTTAACATTACTTGGAGCACCCATCATTAAATCCTGAGCCTTACTATTCAAAGGAAAAGCAATAACTTCCCTAATACTATCAGAATCAGTAAGAAGCATAAGCATCCTATCAATACCAGGAGCAACACCGGCATGTGGTGGAGCTCCATATTGAAAAGCATTGTATAACGCACCAAATTTAGATTTTACTTCATCTTCTGTGTAACCTGCCATAGTAAATGCTTTTAACATTATATTAATATCATGATTTCTAACAGCTCCAGAAGAAAGCTCAACACCATTACAAACAATATCATATTGATATGCCAAAATATCTAATGGATTTTTAGAATCCAAAGCATCTAAGCCCCCTTGAGGCATAGAAAATGGATTATGGCTAAATGATAATTTTCCTTGGTCATCTAATTCAAACATTGGAAAATCAATAATCCAAGCAAAAGCAAATACATCTTTATCAATTAAATCTAAACGATTTCCAAGTTCTGTTCTAATTTGACCAGCAAGCTCAGTTGCCCTTTTTTCACTATCAGCAATAAAGAAAATTGTATCATCTTTCTTTAAATCAGCAAGTTCAAGTAAAGTCTTTTTCAATTCTTCAGGAATAAACTTATCAATAGGTCCTTTAAAACTTAAATCTTCTTGAACTTCTAAATATCCAAGACCGCCCATTCCAATAGATAAAGCATATTGCAATAATTTTTCATGAAAACCTTTAGATAAATGTTTTTCAACTTTAATTGCTCTTACAGTTCTATTAATAAATGGTTTAAATGTACATTTATTAAAGAATTCAGATAAATCAATAATACATAAAGGATTTCTCAAATCTGGTTTATCAGTACCATATTTAAGCATTGCTTCTTTATATGGAATTCTAGGGAAAGGATATTCCAAAACTTTTTTATTAGAAAAAGTTTTAAAAGTATTATACATTACAGGTTCTATAACACTAAAAACATCCTCTTGAGTTGCATATGACATCTCCATATCTAATTGATAAAACTCACCAGGAGCTCTATCAGCTCTTGCGTCCTCATCTCTAAAACAAGGAGCAATTTGAAAATATTTATCAATACCAGAAACCATTAACAATTGTTTAAATTGTTGTGGAGCTTGAGGCAATGCATAAAATTTTCCTGGATGCAATCTACTTGGAACAAGATAGTCTCTTGCGCCTTCTGGTGATGAACTTGTTAATATCGGAGTTTGCACTTCCAAAAAGCCTTGATTTATCATTTCATTTCTTAAAAATTGAATCACTTTTGCACGTAATATTAAATTATCTTTTAATCTAGAATTCCTTAAATCCAAAAATCTGTATTGAAGTCGTAAATCTTCTCTTACATCTTGGTCTGCATTTATTTCAAAAGGCAAATTTTTTGTTCTTTTACCTAAGACCTCAATTTCTTCAATACGAATTTCTACAAGACCAGTTTTTAATTTAGGATTAATTGTTTCTTCATCTCTTTTTTTAACTTCTCCATATACAGTAACAGAAGATTCGACTGGAATATGAGATGCAAAATCAACATCTTTTGATTCTCCTGAAGTTACAACTTGTGTTATTCCATACATATCTCTAATATCAAGGAATACAAGACCTCCTAAATCACGGATTGTTTCAACAAATCCTGCAATTCTAACTTTTTTTCCAACATCTTCTAAAGAAATTTCATTACAAGTATGAGTCCTATACTTGTTTTTAATCATTTTAAATCATTCCTTTCATCTAATTTAAACTATGAACGTATAATTGATGAATAGAATTGTAAATTAATTTAAACCTCGAATTCACAATTTTAAGCAACAAAAAACGTCCATGCAAATGCAGGGACGAAATAATTTCCGCGGTACCACCCAACTTGAAAACTAAAATAATTTAAAATTGAATCATTAAATTAGCTTTCCACTTTATCAAAATTTGCTCCAATGTGTTTCACTTTTCTAGGTTGACCTTAAAGGGTTTACAGCCAATGACCCTTATTCTCTAAAAGTAACTTCTAGAAGCTTTGCATTGTACAAACGCAATTAATATTTAATTTGACATATTCTATTTTACATAGTATTTGCAGATTTGTCAAGTTTTATGAAAAAAATTTAATTGAAAAAAATAAAAAAATCTAGTATAATTATAATCGTAGAATATTTACAATATTCAAAAAACATTTATTTAAGAGGAAAGAAAAATGTTTAATATTGAAGAAGAACTAAAAAAATTGCCTAATAAACCAGGCGTATATGTAATGAGAGATAAAGAGGACAACATCATCTATGTAGGAAAAGCAGTATCTCTAAGAAATAGGGTTAGACAATATTTTAGAAAAAATGATAGAACAGCAAGAATAGAAAAGATGATTAGCCTAATTGACCACTTTGAATATATCGTAGTAGATAATGAAGCAGAGGCATTAATTTTGGAATGTAACTTAATAAAAAAGAACAGACCAAAATTTAATGTCTTATTAAAAGATGACAAAACATATCCATATATAAAAATAGATTTAAAATCAGATTACCCAGGAGTATTTATAACAAGAAGAGTAATAAACGACGGTTCAAAATATTTTGGACCATATGCCAATCCCGGAGCAGCAAGAGAGATGGTAGACTTTATAAAACAAAAATATAAAATAAGACAATGTAGAACATTAAAAGAAAGAACAAGACCATGTTTAAATTACCACATAAATAGATGTTTAGCACCATGCATGGGATATGTAACAAAAGAAGAATATAGAAAACAAATTGATGAAATAATAGACTTATTAGATGGAAAAACAGAAAAAGTAATAAAAGAACTAGAAAAAGAAATGAAAAAAGCATCAGAAAAGTTAGATTTTGAACAAGCAGCATACTTAAGAGATAGAATACAAGCAATTGAAAGAGTATCAGAAAAACAAAAAGTATCAAACATATCAGAAAATAACATAGATGTAATAGGAATAGCAAAATCAGAATTAGAAATATGTATAGAAATATTTTTTGTACGTGGAAGCAAAATGATAGGAAGAGAACACTATTTTTATAATGACCTAAGAGATATGGAGGATAGCGAAATATTATCAGGATTTATAAAACAATACTATTTAGATAATCCAAACATACCAAATAAAATAATGATAAGAGAAGAGCTAGAAGAAAAAGAAGCCTTAGAACAGTGGTTATCCACAATGTTAGGAAGAAAAGTGGAAATAAAAAGCCCTAAAAAAGGCGAGAAATTAAGATTTGTAGAAATGGCAGAAAACAATGCAAAAGTAACATTAGAAAATAAAGAAAAAGACAAAAGCGAAATACTAATGGAACTAAAAGAAGTTCTAAAAATGGATAAATTACCAAGAAAAATAGAAACATATGATATATCAAACATATCAGGAGAATACATGGTAGCAGCAATGTGTGTATTACAAGATGGAGTTATAAAAAAGAATTTATCAAGAAGATTTAGAATAAAAACAGTATTTGGACAAGATGATCCGAGATGTATGGAAGAAGTAATCACTAGAAGATTAAGACATTCAATAGAAAATCCAAATGGAGGATTTGGAAACTTGCCAGATGTAATCTTTGCAGATGGTGGAATAACACAAATAAGAGCAACTAAAAAAGCAATTGAAAAAGTAGCAAATGAATATGAAGGAAAAGAAAAAAATGCAATATTAGACATCAAAGTGTTTGGAATGGTAAAAAATGATAAACACCAAACAAGAGCATTGATGGATGAAAATAGAAAAGAATTAAAAATATCTGAAAACTTAATGCATTTAATTACAAGGTTCCAAGACACAGTACATGACACAGCAATAACATATCATAGAAAACTAAGAGATAAAGACATAACAAAATCAGAATTAGATGAAATAAAAGGAATTGGAAAAGTAAAAAAACAAGCACTATTAAAGCACTTTGGAAGTGTTGAAAAAATTAAAAAAGCAAGTGCTCAAGAATTAATGCAAGTAAAAGGAATAACCAAAGAATTAGCAGAAAAAATTGTGGATAGTTTGGGGACAGGTTCGGACTGACCATTTTTGGATAGTTTGGGGACGCAACTTTTTTAGTGACTAAAAGAGTTATTATTTAAAAGTGGAGAGGTATCACCGCTCCACTTTTATCCATTTCCGATGTTTTGCAATATCGGAAAGAGTTTGGTAAGCACCAGGAAAATGATGCTTCCTAAATTGCTTAACTTCATAGATATCAAATATTAAATATCCAAGAATTAAGCCAAATAAAACTACAAGTGCTTTCTTCATGTAATCCCTCCTTCGGGAATTGAAAGCTAAGGAATATTCCTTGTTTATAGTTTCTAGTTAAGTATAACATAGAATATGAATAAAATCTAGGCAAAATTAGAAAAACAAAATATTAAAAGTCAAATTGAACAAATTTAATATATAATAATAAGTCACTGCAATCAAATATTGATGCAGTGACCATTTAACTATTTGTGCCGTTTACTTCTAAAGTATAAAACAATACCAACAGAAGTAAAAGCTATTAAGGCTCCGATACCAGCAGATATTAAGTTATCCAATGGAAAATTCATAATAGAATTCCAAATGTTTTGAGGTATGCTGGAAAGAGCTGTACCAATTGCATGTCGATTCTGAATAATCAATGCGATTATAAAAACCAACAATGAAATCAGTAAAAAAATAATTACGACAGCTAACCCATTTAAAATGTTCCGTTTCTTTTCTTCATCCATAATGTTATACTCCCTTCATAATATGGTTTGCTAGTCGTTGAGGAAAATTTTTTCCTAACTATATACATTATAACACTAATTTTACGAAAATACAAATTATGTATAGTTGTAAAAAAGTAATAAATAAAAAAATGGGAATATTATTTAATTTCTAGCATATACATATAATAAATAAAATTATAGGGGGAATTTATTTATGGAATATGCAAAAGACGAAATCTTTCAAATAAGGTACAATACTAAGCTAAACAGATTACAGATAGGGAGTGAAAGATGGACAAGCAAAATACATAAAAAAATTAAAAGGCACAAGTTACTTACCACAATAATAATAGCACTAATAACATTTTCAACAGCAAACATTATAATGATTTACAATTTCATGGAAATTTTACAAAATGTTTGAATTTAGAACAAAAAAGAAGTATAATATATGGCAAAGAAAGGAGCAATAAATATGAGTATAAAGTATAATGTTATGGTACAAAAAGAAGAAAATTGGTATGTAGCAAAGTGCTTAGACAATAAGGTTGCATCACAAGGAAAAACAATTGAAGAAGCTATGAAGAATTTAAAAGAAGCATTAGAATTATATGCACAAGATGAAAAAACAATACAACAAAAAGAAACTTTTTTTACAACTTTGGAGGTGGTAGTGTGAGTTCAAAGTATCCAGTACTACCGCCTAGTATCTTAGAACAAGCCGACATTGAATTAGAAGAATTTTTAAAAAATTTGTAATCAAAAATTTAAAATATTAAAAATCAAAAATAGTTTAAATCAAATTAAAATTACAAATCTCATAAACCCACTTGGAAAAATCAATAAAATATGGTAAAATAATACTATTCTAAGTATAGGAGGATAGTAGTTATTAAACTACCAAAAAAGATATGAAAATAGCAAACGAATGGAAAGAATACAAAATACTAGACATGGCAGATGGACAAAAACTAGAAAAATGGGGAAACGTAATATTATCAAGACCAGACCCACAAATCATATGGAAAGAAAAAACATTTCCAAACAAATGGAAAGAAATAAATGGAGAATACCATAGAAGCAAAACAGGAGGAGGAAGCTGGGAATTCAAAAAGAAAATGCCAAACCAGTGGCAAATACACTATAAAAATCTAACTTTTAATATAAAGCCAATGGGATTTAAACATACAGGATTATTCCCAGAACAAGCAGTAAATTGGGACTGGATGATAAATAAAATAAAAAATGAAAAAAAGAATAGAGAAATAAAAGTTTTAAACTTATTTGCATATACTGGAGGAGCAACAGTTGCATGTTTATCTGCTGGAGCTTCAGTTTGTCATGTTGATAGTTCTAAAGGAATGACAACTTGGGCAAAAGAAAATGTTATATCATCAGGATTAGAGAAAAGACCAGTTAGATATATAATAGATGATGTTGTAAAATTTGTGAATAGAGAAATTAGAAGAGGAAACAAATATGATGCAATAATAATGGACCCACCATCATATGGAAGAGGAGCAAAAGGAGAGGTATGGCAATTTGAGGATAATATTTATGACTTAGTAAATTTATGTACAAATGTATTATAAGATAAACCAA
>CALXZZ010000020.1 GCA_944393365.1 uncultured Clostridia bacterium | reverse complement strand
TCCTCTACACTCACTTATCTCATATGTTTTATGATTACCTTCATTTTTCTCTAATTCTTTGATTTCATCACTATATTTATCTCTTATATCTTTTATCAATAAAATAATTACATCTAAATCTGTAGTTACAAAACCTTTTTCTTTCACTTTTTCTTTTACTTCTTGTAATAAGTCCATTTGTTCAAACCTTTGTTGCTCTGTTGTTTCTTGCCTTAGAAAAAAGAATGTTTTCTTTTTCATTTCTGAATCTGGTTGTATTATAAGTCTTTTATCAAGAATTTGTTCTAATACATCATTTGAATCTTCCTCTTTTGGATAAAATTTATAAATTAAACCTTCAAAATCTATTTTACAATATTGTCCTTTTTCTTTTTGCTTGTCTTTTTTTATTTTTTCTTTTATACTATTTAGTTTTTGACTTTTCGCTACATCATTAAGAATCATATATACACATTGCTGTCCTATGTTAGTCAATATTGGTATGCATTTAAAACCGAATCTTTTATATAAATTTTCACATTCTATAATGCTTATATTTCCATCAGTTATTATATTTTCTAAAATAGCTTTTAATAAAGAATAATTAACCTTGTTTGCTTTTAATCCTTTAAATTCTTTTCCTCCAGGCCCAAAAAAAGTACCATATTCATAATATCCCAATTCATGTAATTGTTTTTTTGTTAAATACATCTCTTCCTCAAAAGGATTATTTCCAATATTACATAAATGTGCATTAAATATTTTAGCTTTTACTAAATTAATATAATCAAATGGGTGTGTTTTCATATCAAGTATTATTAATCTTTCTAATAAATTACTATCATTTAGTATTTGTTCAATTGATATATCAAATAGTTTATCACTCCTTATGTGCTCATCTTTGGATGAACTTTTAATTATATTAATTATATTTTGCAAAGATTTTTCAAAAATTTCTTTTTCTTGTTCATTTTCATAAAAACTTAGATTGCTTTTACTTCCACCAAATTCATATATCAACTCTTCTACTTGTTTTCTATATAAAACTTCAAATTTAACTTCACTAAGTTTTATTTTCACTTTTTCCATTTCATTTTTACTAACATAATTATTATATAAATTCATTAATTTGCTAATTTGTTCTATATCTTTTAAATTACTATCTATATCTTTAAAATTTTGATAGCTTTCAGATTTTCTAATATCTTCTATCCTACTTAACACAATCCTCTCAAAGTTGGAAATTGTATTATATAAATATGTCTCTATACGTATTTCTAACTTTGCCAAAGCATCTACAACCACATTTTCTATGTCTGGATATTTTTCATATGCTTCTCTTTCCAGCATTTCATTATACATCTTCAAATACTGTTCTTTTATTGCTAGTAATGTCTTTACTTCATTTGGAAAATTTTTCAAAATTTGGAATATTTCATGTAATTTATCTATTTTTTTCAGCATTACTTTAGACCTTAAATCTATGATATTTTTTTCTACTAATTTATTATCATTCATACTGTAGCCCTCTTTATTATCTTATATTCTCTTCTATATTTGTATCTTTTGACTTACTATCTATATTATTTCCATTTAAAACTTCTCTAACTTTTTCAGTCATCTGTCTTGAAAAATCCCTTTCCGCACTTAATATTTTATATATTTCATCCTCTAAGCAATCATAAGTTTCTATTTTTTCTATTAATGATTCGTTATTTTCAAGCAAATCTTCATCATGCGAAGCTATTAATTTAGTTATTACAATTTTATTTAATATATTTATACTAATTCCTTTCCATATCTCTATTTTTCTTTTTATCGTTTCTTTTCTTTCATCAAATTGTTTATTCATATTTAATACTTCTTGCAATGCTATAATTTGATATTGAATATTCATATATTGTTCTACTGAATTTTTAGCAATAATTTGTAATTTCTTTATATTTATTAACAAGTCATTCCTTATAATTTCTAACTTTTCCTGAATTTCATCTAAATCAACTTCTACTTTTTCTCCTTCTTGACTTTCTTGAAAAACTGTATCTTCATTTTCACCTTTCAAAATTCTCTTTGAAAAATTTTTTAATAAACCTAAAAAACTATCATTTTCTGGATTATTACTTTTTTTCTCAACATCTTCTAATAATTCAGTATACATATCTAATATCTTCCTATTATGAGTTTTTAATATACTAATCAATATATCTAATTCCATATTATTTTTTTCGGCTTCTTCTTTTCCAAACTCATAGATTGTATTCACATGATTAAAATCAATTAATTCAATATAATTATCAATTATTTTTTTATCTTTTTCCGTTAATTTTGAATAATATAATTTCATACTTGTTAATGTTTCAAGTTTAATTTCAACGTCATTCATTGCCTCTTCCCTTATTTCTTGTTTTTATTTTTCACATTATATCACCTCTTTTCATTTTTGTAAATACTTTATGTATATTTTACGCAACAATTTTGTGTGCATAAAAAAAGATGAATTTGTACATAATTTATACATTCATCTTTTCTTAAATTTTTTCTTACATTTTATACAAATCAAATTTACTCAAAAACTTCAAATTCCTCTATCTTATTTCCTCTTAGATAATCTTGAATTGACATTCTTTTTGCATTTTCTCCTTGAATTTCCAACACTTTTATAATTCCATCTTTTGCTTTAATATATAATCCATCTTTACTATCTGATAATAGAACCACACCATTTCCTAAGAAATCAAGATTTTCTACCATTATTTCATCTTCCTTAGCTAAATCAACTTTCCAAAACTTAATCTTCTTGCCATTTAAAAATGTATAAGCTCCCATAATTGGATTTAAGCCTCTAACTAAATTTTTAATTTCTTGTGCTGTTTTTTTATTCCAATCAATTTTCGCCATTTCTTTTGACAACATTGGAGCAGTAGTAAAATCATCTCCTTGTTTTTCTCTTGGTGCTGTTCCTCTCTCAATTTCTTTTAAAGTTTTAACCAAAAGTTCTCCACCTATTTTAGAAAGTCTATCCCACAATTCTCCTGTTGTTTCATCTTCTCCAATTTCTACTTCTTGTTTTAAAATCATATCCCCTGTATCCATTCCTTCATCCATATACATTGTCGTAATTCCAGTTGTTCTATCTCCATTTAATACTGCCCATTGGATTGGTGCTGCACCTCTATATTTTGGAAGTAATGAACCATGTACATTAATGCAACCTAATCTTGGGATTTCTAATATTTCTTTTGGTAGAATTTTTCCATATGCTACAACACATATAACATCTGGATTTAGGTTTTTGATTTTTTCAATAAATTCTACATTTTTTCTAACTTTTTCTGGTTGATATATTTTTAATCCTTTTTCCTCTGCATATTCTTTTACAGGAGATGCTACCATTTTCATTCCTCTACCTTTTGGCTTGTCCGGATTTGTTACTACTCCTATAACATCATAATTTGCTTCTACTAAACTTTTTAAAGACTCCTCAGCAAAGTCTGGTGTTCCCATAAACAAAACTCTCATATTTTTTATCCTTTCCTTATTGTAATTATTTTTCAACAATACTAATTTTCTTCAGGCTCAACATACTCTAATGTTCCTGGAATTATTTTATCTACAAAAACTTCTCCATTTAAATGGTCCACTTCATGTGATATTGCTTGTGCTAATAGTTCTTTAGCCTTTACTTGCATTCTTCTTCCATCTCTATCAGTATATTCTGCTACAACTTCAGCAGGTCTAATTATTTTCGCAAATTCATTTGGAAAACTTAAGCAACCTTCTTCTACTTCTTGCTCTCCCTTTGTTTTAATAATTACAGGATTTATCAATACTATTGGTCCTTTATCATCATATAAGTCAATTACAACAATTCTTTTTAATACACCAACTTGAACTGCTGCTAGTCCCACTCCATTATATTTATGCATTGTTTCAATCATATCATCTATAAGTGTTTGTATTTTTTCAGTTGATATATCTTCTTCTGGAACTTCTTTTGATTTTTTCTTTAATATGTCGTCTCCTTGATATCTTAAATTTCTAATTGCCATTTCTATCTCCTTTCTTGACTTACAGGGATTAGGGGACGGTCCTAAAAATCCCTGTTTCATAATAAATCTTTTACTTTCATAATACTTTTAAAAATTTATGAATTTCGAATGTGAATGAAATTATATTAGAAATTCTTAATTTATAAAATGGGAGAATCTCAAACTTGCTTTGAGAGGGGCTTATTTTATAAGTTTAGAATTACTATATAATGTAATGTTAGCCGAGAAATGATATAAATTTTTAAAAGTATTATGAAAAATAATTCTATAACAGGGATTTTTAGGACCGTCCCCTAATCCCTGCTAACTCATGCTATTTGGATTAACATCAATTGCTATTCTTGTGTCTTTTATATTTTGTTTATAAATGTTTTTTAGAGAATCATTTAAAATTCTGTTTATTTCTTCAGTCATATTACCTTTTATTATAATTCTCCATCTATATCTATTTTGTATTTTATCAATTGGACAAGGCATTGGTTTAAATAGTTTTATTGCATTCTGGTCATTTTGCACTATTTCATTCTCCTGTGAATTTTTCAATACACTTAACTCTTTTTGCAATTCCTCATACATCTGATTTGATACTTTTTTTATTTCATTTTCATTATAACTATTAAATCCAATTAATATTATATCGCAAAATGGCGGATATTTCAATTGTTTTCTCAAAGCAATTTCTGTTTCGTAAAATTTTTCATAATTTTGCTCTCTTGAGCATTGTATAGCAAAACTTTGAGGATTATATGTTTGAATTATGACTTTTCCTGGCAAATTCTCACGTCCTGCTCTACCTGCTACTTGTGTTAAAATTTGAAACGTTCTTTCATTTGCTCTATAATCATCTATATTTAATGAGCTGTCAGCTGCAATTACTCCCACCAATGTTACATTTGGAAAATGATGCCCTTTTACCACCATTTGTGTTCCTATCAAAATATCTATATTTTCATTTTTGAATTTATTTAAAATTTCTTCATGTGAATTTTTCTTTGTTACAGTATCTATATCCATTCTTATTGTACTTGCATTTGGAAATTGCTTATGTATTTCCTGTTCAAGTTTTTGTGTTCCTGTTCCAAAATATCTTATTTTATCACTTTTACATTCAGGACATACTGTTACTATATTTTGCTCGTATCCACAATAATGACATTTTAATTTTCTTTCATAACTATGATATGTCAAACTGATATTACAATTTGGACATTTTACTGTGTAACCACAATTTCTGCACATTATAAAGGTTGAATAACCTCTTCTATTTAGAAATAATATTGTCTGTCTTTTATTTTTCAAATTTTCTTCTATATTAGAATATAGCTCCATACTTAACATTGAACGGTTTCCATTTGCAAGTTCTTGTTTTAAGTCTATTATTTCAACTGATGGAAGTGATGAATTGTTTGCTCTTTTGGTCAATTCCAACAATGTTATTTCTGTATTTTTGTCACTTTCCTTTGTAGCTTTATAGAATGTCTGCAAATCAGGTGTTGCGCTCCCTAATAGCAATGGAATATTGTTCTCTTTTGCCAACTTCTTCGCTATTTCTTTTGCATTATATTTAGGTGTTGTCTCTGATTTATATGAGCTATCATGTTCTTCATCTATTATAATAATTCCAACATTTGCTAATGGTGCAAATATGGCAGACCTTGCTCCTATTACAATTTTTGCATCCCAATTTCTTATTTTTTCCCATTCGTCATGCCTTTCACCTATTGAAAGTTTACTATGTAATATTGCTATATCTTCTTTTCCAAACCTTGATACAAATCTTTCTAGCATTTGTGGAGTTAATGAGATTTCTGGTACTAATACAATTGCTGTTTTTTCCTTTTCTATTACCTTTTGTATTAGTTGCAAATACACCTCTGTCTTTCCAGAACCTGTTACTCCATATAATAAAAATTGTTCAAATCTATTTTCATCAATCGCTTTTTCTACTTTTTCAAACGCTTCTTGTTGCTCATCTGTTAATTGTAATTTTTCAGTCTTTTTGTAATCTTTAAATAGTAATGGATTTCTCTCTACCTTTTTTTCTACAATTTCTAAATATCCATTTTTTATTAATGTATTTACTATTGCTCTTGATGTATCTGTAAACATCTCTATTTCAGGTATTGTTACCCCTTTGTTATCTTTTACAAATTTTAATATTTTTATTTGCTTTTCAGATTTTATTTTTTTAGTTTCTATCTCAAATTCTATTTCTTCAATATCCTTTTTTAAATATACTGTATTTATGATTTTATCTTGAATTCTCTTTTCTTTGTTTTTTGTTCTTGTTCCTGGTGTTAGCATAAGTTTAATACAGTCTGATACATTACAAAAATATCTATTTGCCATCCATTTTGCAAGTTCTATTTGTTTATCTGTCAAGTTTTCTTCTATTTTTATAATGTCTTTATTTGCAAATTCTGATTTCTCTTTTAATTTAACTACAAATGCTTCTTCTTGTTTTTCTCCTTTTCCAAATGGCACTATGACTTTGCTTCCTACTAAAATTAGGTCCTCTAGTTTTTTTGGTATGTTGTAGTCAAATGTTCTATTTAGTTTTTTTGCTCCTCTATTTATTATTACTTCTGCTACCATTTCAATCTCCTCTTTTACTTAATCAAGTATATCAAATTTTTTAATATTAAACAAGTATTAAAATCTCTCAATATAACAAAAAAATCCAGCTACTTTTAGCCAGATTTTTTGATTAGGGTTTTCATTTAATTTTTTATGTTTAATTTGTTCTTCCTATCATTTCTCTATCTGGAACATAAATGATATACTTATCTAATTTTTTCCATGGTAGATGATAAAACCAAAAATTTTCAGGCTCTGATAATTCATAATGAGCTAATTGTGGCGATTTAACATCACATTCTTTTTCAAGTACTAAACAATTTTTTTTACTAATTGTTTGAGTTCCATTATCCGATATGTAAGAATATTCTTTAGTAGAATCACTATAGGAAATATAAATATTTTCTTCAATCTCTTTTAATTCAATAGTTTCTAATAAAGTTTCCTTACTGTATTCCGGATTTTTTATTTGACCTGGTTCAAGAAGAGTCATAAAAATCACTATAAAACTAACAGTACCTATCAATCCAATTGTATACCGAATAATTTCTATTACTCCTCCTCTTTTTATTTTTAGCTTACAATCATAAAAATTGATAATTACTACAATAGCAACTACTGCTGCAGACAAAATTAAACTTATAACCAACCCCATACTTTTCTACCTCCTAAAAAATTTCTTTTTACTTAGTTGCAAATATATATAATCTCCAAAACGGAGTAAAATAAGTTTATGTTAATAATTTTAACACTTTATGTATTCATTGTCAATTTTTACACTATTAATCATTTGTCAATATCTTTTCTATATTAATTTAAAATTCTAGATTATAAAAAATAGATATCTCCTTTTACAGAAATATCTATTTTTTGTAAATCCTAGCCCCTGAAATCCACAATGGGCTGTAATAATGCTTTATCAGATACAGCCTTATTGAAATATTCTATTGTTTTCAACAAAACATCTTCGTGTGAAGCTGTAATGTAAATTGTTCTATCTACATTTTCTGATTCTGGATTTTGTGAATCAGTTGGAACTATGCCATCACTTAAATCTGCCCCAAAAACTTTATGGGCAAACTCACTTATTTGTTCACTTGATGAAATAACATTGAACCAACGATGACGTTTTAGCTCTGCATTGTCAGTTTTTAATAACACCTTATGTTTTTCAGCCAACTCTTCATCTGGCAAATGATAAATTCTGGAAAGTTTACCATACTCTTTCATTCTTTCAAAAAATCCAGTTTTTGATTTTACAAATTCTCTATCTGCCATCTGCGTTCCAAAAAAAGGAGTTGCTATTGTTACAATTCTTATTGTACGATTTTCTTCCAAATATTCTGGAATATTAACTGCACATAAGCCACATTCCCCAACAGCAAAGAAAACTATTGATGTATACTGCCTAAATATATTTGTCTCATCAGAAGTTTCTTTGTTAATCATTCTAGCTAACTGACGCGCAACATATTTAAACCTTCCTTTTTTAGCTTTTTTTCTTGTCTTACTTGGAATATATAACTGCATTATATCTCCTGACAATTCATAATCATCAGCTGTCAAATTTCTCAGTTCTTTGTTATCCAAACATATGATATTAACTTTTTTACTATTTTGCATACATTTAATCCATTTTAATATCATGCTTGGAGTTTGTGTGATGATTTCCCCTCTCTTTTCAACAAGTTCTTCTCTTGTGGTCTTGCTCCCATTCACTCTGATTTTCATTTCTACCCGCATTATTAATTTCTCCCTTCTAAAATTATTTAGTATAGAAATATGTGTTAATGAGTTACAAAGTTTATTTTACCACATTATGTATATTTTGGCAAGAAAAATTTCAAGAGCCAAATACAATTAAATTTGACACTTGAAATTTTTCATTCTTATTTTCTTAATTCTGCATGTAAAGTTTTCTCTAATTCAGAAATAATTGAATCCATAACATTATTTATTTCTTCATCACTAAGTGTTTTATTTTTATCTCTAAAGATTAAAGAATATGCAACACTTTTCTTGTTTTCTCCAAGTTTTTCATTTCTGTAAATATCAAATAGCTTCATGCTTTCAAGAAGTTTTTTACCTTTTTTAGTAATTATCTTTTCAATTTGACCTACTTCAACTTCTTCATCAACAATTATTGCAATATCTCTTTCAACTGCTGGGAATTTTGGAATTTCAACATATTTTTTATTTTCTCTTGAATATTTTACTAGTTTTGTAATATTAATTTCTGCTAAATATGCTCTTTTTCCAATATCATAATTTTGTAATACTTCTGGATGTACTTCTCCGATTGTTCCTATTACATCAATTCCTATTTTAATATTTGCACATCTTCCCGGATGATATGATTTGTTATCTCTTTCTTTTTCTACATCATATCTATTTACACTTATTGATTCTAAAACATTTTCAATAATTCCTTTTAATACATAGAAATCAATATCATCTCCATACATTCCTATTGTTAAAATATCTTCTTGTACTGGAACTTCTCCATCTTCTACTTGATGATTTGTATTTTTATAATTTCTAGATATATCAAATAATTTTACATTTTGATTTTTCTTATTAGCATTTGTTGCAAGTATTTGCATCATACTTGGTACTGTTGATGGCCTCATCAATTTGAATTCTTCACCTAATGGATTTTCTAATGTTATAGCATATTTTTGAACTTCTTCTGCAATATTTGATTTTTCTAAATCTTTTTTGCTTATAAATCCATATGTATAGATTTCTGATAACCCACTATCTACTAATACATCTCTAACTTTCTTGATTATTTTTTGTTCTTTATTTCTAACACCTAAAGTTGTATCTGCTTTTATTAAAGTTGTATCCAATTTATCATATCCATAAAATCTTGCAATTTCTTCTGCAATATCTGCTAAACAAGTTAAATCCATTCTAAAATATGGTGAAATTGCTACATCATTTTCTACTTTTATTTCTAATTTTTCTAATATATCAATCATTTCTTGTTTTGATAATTTAGTTCCTAACAAGTTATTAATTCTATCCACATCTAATTTTATTTTATGAATTTCTTGTTTTGTAGGATAAACATCAACTTTTCCATCTACAACATCTCCGCTACCAGTTAATTCTACTAATTCAACTGCTCTATTTACTGCTCTTAATGCATTTTCGGCAGATAAACCTTTTTCAAATCTTGAAGATGCCTCTGTTCTTAATCCTACTTTTTTAGCTGTTTTTCTTACACTTCCACCATAAAATACTGCTGATTCAAACACTACAGTTTCAGTATCGTTTTCTATTTCTGAATTTAGCCCACCCATAACACCAGCAATAGCTACAGCTTTCTTGTCATCTGCAATTACCAAATCTTCTTCATTTAATACTCTTTCTTGCTCATCTAATGTTGTAATTTTTTCTCCATTTTTTGCTCTTCTAACAGTGATATGTTTTCCTTCAATAGAATTAATATCAAAAGCATGCATTGGTTGGCCTAACTCTAACATTACATAGTTTGTAATATCAACTATATTATTTATACTTCTAACTCCACAAGCTCTTAATCTTCTTTTCATCCAGTCTGGTGATTCCTTAATTTTTACATTTTTTACAACTCTTGCAATATATCTATAACATAAATCAGGAGCTTCAATATCAACTTTTAATCCTTCTATTTCTTTTTTATCTTCAACTTCTAATTTATCTAAATTTCCTCTTGGATTTTTGAATTCTTTGTTCAAAGATATTGCTGTTTCTCTTCCTAGTCCTTCAATAGAAAAACAATCTGGTCTATTTGAAGTAATTTCGAAATCAATAATATCTTCTCTTAAATTTAAAACTTCAACGATGTCTTTTCCTAAATCCTTTTCTAAACTCTTATCTAAAATCATTATTCCATGTTCGATTTGTCCTGGATAATCAGCTAAATCTAAGTTTAGCTCTCCAACTGAACACATCATACCACATGAATCAATTCCTCTTAATTTTCCTGTTTTTATTTTAACACCATTAGGTAATTCTGCACCATCTTTTGCAATTGGTACAATATCACCAACTTTTATATTATCTGCACCTGTAACAATTTGCAATTTTTCTGTTCCAACATCAACTTTTGTAACTACCAATTTATCTGCATCAGGATGTTTTTCTATTTCTAAAATTTTTCCAACAACAACATTTTTTATATCATTTCCTTTTTCGTCTATTGTTTCGACTTTAGAACCTGTCATTGTTAAAATATCACCTAATTCAGTTGGCGTTACATCAATATCACTATACTCTTTTAACCATTCAATACTTGCTTTCATCTATCTTTCTTCCTTTCCTGGGATTTTGGGGACGTTCTTTTAATCCCTCTTACTGGGATTAAGGGACACTCCTTATTAATCTTATCTATCCCATCCATTATTATAATTTCTGTTTGGCCTATAATTCTTTGCATTTTGCCAATTTCCATATGTTGCTTCACTCTTACTTTCCATTTGTTTTCTTCTTTTTATTGCTTCTAATGAATCTTTTCTAAACTTTTCTCTCCTATCTGGAATTAAAACTTTTATTATGTAATTTCCATTTTCATCAAAATCTGCTACTGTATCAACTTCTCTATTTTTTTCCATAATTTGTTTTATTTCTTTTATATAACTTTCGTTTCTTTTTCCGTCTTGAAATTTAAATACTTTTGTTTTCACTAATTTTAACACTCCTTAATAAATTAAATTTTTAATAATTATTATTTACAAGAAAAATTATTTAATCTTTTTCTTAAAAATTCTACTTTTGATTTAAAATCTTAAAATTGTTTTAAAAATCTTACGTCATTTTCAAATAGCAGTCTCATGTCCTCTATTCCGAATTTTGCCATTGCTATTCTTTCTACTCCAAATCCAAATGCAAATCCTGAATATTCTTCTGGATCAATTCCACAATTTCTTAAAACATTAGGATGCACCATTCCACATCCTAGAAGTTCTATCCAGCCTTCTCCTTTACATACTCTGCATCCTTTTCCTCCACATACAAAGCATGATACGTCTGCCTCTGCTGATGGTTCTGTAAATGGGAAATGATGTGGTCTAAATCTTATTTTTGTTTTTTCTCCTAAGCATTTTTTGGCAAACATTTCCAAAGTTCCTTTTAAATCTGTCATTGAAATATTTTTATCCACAACTAATCCTTCTACTTGATGGAATACTGGTGAATGTGTTGCATCTACGCTATCTGAACGATAAACTGCTCCTGGACATATTATTTTTATTGGTGGTTTTTGATTTTCCATTACTCTTGCTTGTACTGGTGAAGTTTGGCTTCTTAATACTATATCATCTGTGATATAAAATGTATCTTGAAGGTCCCTTGCTGGATGGTCTGGTGGTGTGTTTAATTTATCGAAATTGTATATAGCTTTTTCTACTTCTGGACCATCTGCTATTTCATATCCCATTCCTAAGAATATTTCTTCTACTTCTTGAATTACTTGTGTTATTAGATGTAATGAACCTAAATTTACTTTTTTACTTGGCTCTGTAACATCTATATTTTCTGTTTCTAATCTTTTTTCTAATTCTTTTCTATTTAGTTCTTTCTCTTTTTTAGTAAATAATTCATCTAATTCGTCTCTTACTTGATTTACTAAACTTCCTATTACTGGTCTTTCTTCAGGTGATAATTTTCCCATTCCTCTTAGTACTACTGTTAATTCACCTTTTTTACCTAAATATTTTACTTTTAAGTCACTTAATTGTCTTAAATCTTGACAATCATTAATCTCTTTTTGTGAATTTTCTTTGATTTTTGCAATTTCTTCTTTCATTGTTTTTTCTCCCTTCTTTTTATAACTAAAATTTTAATTTTCTTATTTATAATTAAGCCTTGAATATTAAAATGGTCTATATGTATGTGTTGTTTTATATTGTCCATATGTTTTATTGTTATATTTTTCAAAACGCTTTTGTATTTTGTCTTGTTTTTCCTCACTTTTTTCAGTTAATAATAATTTATTTTTCTTTTTTAATCTTAATTTTATAAATATATTTCTAATAAAACTATTTTTCTTGTTAAATGTAAAGGTAATTATATATACTCCAAATTTATTTAAATGCACTTGTACATCTATTTGTCTATTTGGAAATTCTTTTTTAGTTTCATCAATACTTTTTTGCACTTCATCTTTACTATATATTTTTGAATCCATATAGTATTCTAAATACTTTGTTTTATTCATATTCTCACATCCTATCAAATTTTATTTAAAATTTAATTTTTTGCAATTATTAAATACAATAGGTTTCCTTACAAAAAGCCACTTCATCCTTAAATTAGGACGAAATGGCTTATCTTTCGTGGTACCACCTAAATTTATTAGTCTAAAAACATCTATATACTTTTATTACTAACCTCATTATTGTTTTAACGGTGTTCTACCGCTTTTCCCTACTCTTGCTATTTCAAGAAAAGACCTAAAAAAGTGAAATTTCTATATAAATATTATCAATGGATTCCAGCCTTTGTCCATTTTCTCTTGTGATAAATTTTTATTATATATACTTTGCTTTTTTGTTGGTTTTATCTACTAACATATATTATTTTATCATAAAAATTTGATTTTGGCAATAGTTTTAGGAAAATATATACATTTACATAACGCAATTTACAAGATATTATATTCATAAACATTAATTGTCTTAATACTAATTTTTGAAAAATCATCATCTTTCTCGTCAAAATGAACCATATGAAATTCCTTTTTACTTTTTTGCTCAAGTTGCACTTTACTAATATCTACTAATATTTTAGTAGATAAATCCTGACCTACTGGTAATGTTTTATTTTGATTATCATAAAATATAATGTTTGTATAACTAATTGCATTAATACCTTTTTTCAAATTTATTTTATATAAATTTATCTTATTACCAGCTTCTTCTACTATATCATTCATTTCAAATTCTTCGTTTATATTAAATAAATTCATATTGTTATTTTCTAATTTTCCATCTATAAATGCTTTATATATAGGTAAATCATCAACAACTACTACTTTTTGTAAAGCATTTTTTATATTTTCTATTACTTTTTCTAGTGAAAGCTTATATCCCAACTGTTTTGTATTTTTACTTATTTCTAATATACTATACTTATCTTTTGCTATTTCTCTATGTTTTTTATTCTTTATTTTAGATACTTTTGTCTTATCTTGTGCAATTCCTCCAAAAATATCAAATTCTTCATCTGCTGTTAACATTTTTTCTTCTTTTGCTTCTTTTTTTAATTCTTTTAAACTATTTTCTATATCTTTAGGTACAATTTCATTATTTTTAACCTTATTCAATATTTCATTTAAATTTGTTGATAATAAATATAAGCTGTCTGTTTCATCTTTTGTAAGAACTCTTCTTTGAATTTTATCCATCATCTTTCCAAATTTTTCAAAATCATCTTCAAAGTCAAATACTTTTGAAATTTTCTTTATGTTGCTTACTTCCTCTACTTCTCCTTCTTCAAGTGCTGCAACTTCATCTTTATTTGTATATTTCCAAAATTCAAAAATACTCTTTTTATGACTGTCTATTTCCTCAATAAATCTTGTTGCATTTTCTATTTTCTTTTTCCTATTTTTATTTTTTAATTTTAAAGCATTTATATCCATCAACAAGTTTTTAAGTTCTGATTCTACTTTTGCTAATTCTTGATATAACTCTAATAATTCTTCGATAGTGTAATTGTCTTTTTTTAGTTTAGTTTTTGTATTTTTCTTCTTTGATTTTTCTTGCTTTTCGTCTATTTTTATTTCTTCTTTTTTTTCTAATTTCTTATTTTTACTTTTTTTACTGTATTTAAAATAGTATTTAAATTTTCCAAAAAAAGATTTTTTACATTCCAAAAATGTGGATATTTGTTTTTCTTTTGCTAAATATTCTATTTCTTGAATAGCACCTTCTTCTTGTAATTTTTTTAATTTGTTATGATTTTCTTCCAATAATTCTTTTGCTACTTCAATTTTTTCTACTCCTATATCATATTGATCAAATATCCATTGTGGTAAATCTAAATATTCCATTTTTTCATCTTCAAAATAGAATTCGATTTCCCCATTTTTATCTACATCTGTTCTAAAATTAAAGTAATCTGGAAGTTCTGTCTGTAATATAAACATTGCTTTTAATAATTTATAAAATTGTGTTGCTTCTTCTTTACTCTTCAACTTTTTATTATACAAGCTTTTTATTTTTTCGTATACTTCAGTTTCTCCAACAATTTGAATAGTTAATTCATCTTTTTTATCATAAACTTCATATATCAAAGGCCAGTCTTTAGTAAATAACCACAAATAATTTTCTAAATCTTCAAACTCATTTTTTCTAATGTATGTGCTACTATATCCTACATTTCTAACTGGCACAAATATCTTTCCTGTTCTTCTTTTTTCTAACTGTTTTTTTAACAAAAAGAAAAATGTTGAATAATCCGCTTCTTCTGTTGGAACTAGCATAAAATATTTATCTGTATTTTCCGAATAGTATATTTGCCACAAATAATTTCCTTCAAATTTTACTTTAAATGGGATCTTCTTGTTTAAGTTTGCTTGCTCTTCTTCGACTTTTTGAATATCCTCAATTTTTACTTGTGTTAACATTTCTAAAAATTTAGTATGTTTTAATATATTTTCTTCTTTCTTTTGATCTAAATATTCATATAATGGACTTGCTTTTTTATATTTTTCTTCTAACTCATCTAACCTATTTGTTGGCGTCAATAATATTTGAATATCTTTTATTGGAATATAACGATATTGCCTATATTGTTTTTCATCGTAAAATTTAGGAATTCTAAAATCTAATGGTTCAAATTTTTTTATTGATGCTGGTATTTTATCTAAATTTAATCCAATGTATTCTAATTTTTCCTCTATATTTTCTTGCACTTTTATTTTTCTAGGCAATTGTCTTTCTCTCCCTTCACTTTATGTTTTTTCTTTTACTTTATAATGTCGTAAAAGTTTTTTAATTCATATCCTTGCTCTCTTAGATATGAAATAATTTGCGGTAATGCTTCTGCAGTAACTTTTTTTACTGGTGCATCATGCATTAAAATAACCACACTACTTTTATTTTGTGTTGTTTCCTGCAACCTAGCAAGTTCAAATTCAATCGTTAATTCATTTGTTTCAGCATCACCATTTAATGCATTCCAATCAACATGTACAATATCATTTTGTTCTAATAATTCATTTGCTTGATTTTTTATATCTACATATTTACCTCCTGCAAGACCTCCCGGAAATCTAAACAAATGCGAATTATATTCCGGAACACCTATAGCATTTTTTACAGCATCATTGCATCTATTATATTCATCCAAAACTGCTTGTGGACTTGCATAGATATTTTCATAAACATGTGAATATCCATGATTTGCAATATAGTGTCCTTCATCATATATTCTTTTTACTACATCTGGCTTGGCTTCTACTCTAGACCCCAAAACAAAAAAAGTTGCTTTTACATTTTCTTGCTTTAACACATCTAAAATAGTATTTGTCACACTTGAAGGTCCATCATCAAAAGTTAGAAATGCTCTTTTGGTTTCAGAATGATATATGTTTTTCACATTTTCTTTTCCTTCATCTGTTAGCTTTGGAATTTTAGCTTGTTTCTCTTGTTCTTGCTTTTCTAACTCTTGTTGTTCTAGTAGTTCTACTTGTTCTTCATATTGCTTATATATTTTGCTATTATTAATTATATTTACCGAAAAATAAATAATAAATATCAATAGTATTAATATTAAAATTATTAATACTATCAATACTATTATTTTATTTTTTCTTTTTTTGTTTTTATCATCCTCTATATTGATTAAATATATATTTTGCTCACTTTGATTTTTTAACATTTTATTTTCTACATCCTTTTTTGTTTTTTATAGTCCTTGTATATAAGATGCATATGCTATAACTACTATAAAGAAAATAACTACAACTACTAATACTCTAAATACTATATCTCCTAACGTAGGTTCTTCTTTGTGCTTTCCTTTTCTTGTTTTCTTTACTTCTTCTTTTTTGCTTTGTAATTTTTTGTCGTCTTTTGTTTCTTTCATAATAGATCTCTCCCTTCATTTTTTACATTAATATTTTATATGCTTATTTTTTCATTGCATTTTTTATATATTCTACTTCTTCTTCTGGTTTTAATCTCATAAAAATTGGTTCACCTTTTTCAATTACTTTGGCTTTTTTTATTTTAGCATACTCTCCTTTTAAGCTATCCCAATTTTTTAGATTTTCATCATTTACACCTATTTGTCTTAGTATATTATCTGCTGTATCATTCATAAATGGTTTAATTAATATTGCAATTCTTCTCAAATTTTCAATTAAATGATACATTGATGATTTTAATTCTTCTTCCTTTTCTTCTTTTGCTAAACTCCATGGCATTGTTTCATCAATATATTTATTTGTTCTAGAAATCAAATTCCAAATTTCTTGAATACTATTTGCTATTTCATATTCATTCCATTTTTCATCAAATTTATTGATTTGTTCAAAAGTATATTTTTCAAACTCTCTATCTACTTCATTTGGTGTTCCATTATATTCTGGAACTTGTCCATCAAAATATTTATTTACCATTGATACAGTTCTATTTAATAAATTGCTTAAATCATTACATAAATCAAAATTATATCTTTCAACAAAACTTTCAGGTGAGAATATTCCATCTTGAGATACAGGTAACTCTCTTAATAAGAAATATCTAGTAGCATCTAACCCATATCTATCAATTAGTGTTTCTGGATATATTACATTTCCCTTTGATTTTGACATTTTACCATCTTTCATCATAAACCAATTATGAACAAAAATTGTTTTTGGTAATGGTAAATCTAATGCCATTAAGAATATTGGCCAATAAATCAAATGGAATCTTGCAATATCTTTTCCAACTATTTGTAAATCTGCTGGCCAGTATTTTTTAAATAATGTATCATCTTCTGATAAATATCCTAATGCTGTTAAATAGTTTGTTAATGCATCTAACCATACATATATTACATGTTTTGGATCTTTTGGTACTTTTATTCCCCAATCAAATGAAGTTCTTGTTACACATAAGTCCTCCAATCCCGGTTTTATAAAGTTATTTATCATTTCTGTTTTTCTATATGCTGGTTTTATAAAGTCTGGATGTTCATCATAATATTTTAATAATTTATCTACATATTTCTTCATGTTGAAGAAATATGCTTCTTCCTTCATTAATTGTACTTCTCTACCACAATCTGGACATTTTCCATCAACTAATTGTGTTTCAGTAAAATATGTCTCACATGGTATACAATACCACCCTTCATATTCACCTTTATATATATCGCCTTGCTCCATAAATCTATCAAATATTTTTTGAACTATTTTTGTATGTCTTTCTTCAGTTGTTTGGATAAAATCATTATATTCTATGTCCATTTTTGCCCATAATTCTTTTGCCATTCTTGCCATTTCATCTACATACTCTTTGGGTGTTTTTCCAGCATCTTCTGCTTTTTGTTGTATTTTTTGCCCATGTTCATCTGTTCCTGTAAGCATGTATGTGTCTTCACCTTTTAGTTTATGATATCTTTTCATACTATCTGCTAACACTGTTGTATATGCTGTTCCTATGTGAAATCTTCCACTTGGATAATATATTGGTGTTGTTACATAAAATTTTCCGCTCATATTTCCTCCTTGTCCATTTTGTCCATTTGGGGACGTTTCTATTTGGACATCTTTGTCCATTTGGGGACACATCTTTAAATCTTGTCCCTTATTTTGCTAAAACCATCTTATCATAATTAAAGAAAAATAGCAATAAAATTTTATTGCTATTTCAAGATTTTCAATAAATTACTTATATTGGTTTACTTTTCTCTAAGGTCCGTCCCTAAATCCCTGCTTTTAGGGATTTTTAGGACCGTCCCCAAATCCCTATTCATCTTTAGCTGTGTTAATTTTAAATAACTTAAATAATTCAACTATTATTAATGGCGCTATGATTAATCCAATTAATTCAATAATATTTTCTGTTGGCAATATTGGTATACTGAAGATATTTCTTAATGCTGGTATAAATAATATTACTAACATTAAAGCAGCTGACGCAAGTGTTGCCCATATTAGTTTACTATTTCCTTTTATTCCTGTTTTAAATACTGATAATTTGTTATTCCTTACATTATACACATGTACTAATTCTGATAGTGCAAGTGTTACAAATGCCATTGTTTGTCCTACTTCTATTTTTGATTCGTCTAATGTTAATCCATCAATTGGTTCTGTAGTTGTTGCAAGTCCTATCATAAATGCTCCAAGTGTTAATAATCCTATCATTATTCCTTGATAGATTACTCTCCATGTCATTCCTTTTGTAAACACTCCTTTTCCTGGCTTATTTGGTTTTCTATTCATTATGTCTTTATTTGCTGGGTCAAATGCTAATGCTAATGCAGGTAAAGAGTCTGTTACTAGGTTTATCCACAATATGTGTATTGGTAATAGTATTTCTAAATGTGCTATATCTGTTATTCCAAACCAATTTGCAAATAATGGTGTACATAGTGTTGCTAAAAATAGTACTACGATTTCTCCAACATTACTTGATAATAAGAATTGAATAACTTTTAAAATATTATCATATATACGTCTACCTTCTTCTACTGCTGATACAATTGTTGCAAAGTTATCATCTGTTAATATTACATCTGCAGCTTCTTTTGCAACATCTGTTCCTACAATTCCCATTGCACATCCTATATCTGATGTTTTTAATGCTGGGCTATCATTTACTCCGTCACCTGTCATAGCAACTATTTCACCATTTTTTTGCCATGCTTTTACTATTCTTACTTTATGTTCTGGTGAAACTCTAGCATATACTGAATAATGTCTTACATTTTTCTCTAAATCTTCATCTGACATTTTTTCTAATTCTGTACCTGTTATTGCTTCATCTTCATTTTCTAATATTCCTAATTTTTTAGCTATTGCTGTTGCTGTAATTTTATGGTCTCCTGTTATCATTACTGTTTTGATTCCTGCTGTTTTACATTTTTCTACTGCCTTTTTAGCTTCTTCTCTTGGAGGATCAATCATTCCCACCATTCCGATAAATGTTAAATCATTTTCTATTTTTTCCATCTCTTCTTTTGATGGTTCATGGTCAATTTCTTTATATGCTCCAGCAAGGACTCTTAAAGCTTCCTTTGCCATGTTCTCGTTATTTTCTCTTATTATTTTTGTATAATTTTCCAAGTCTTGTTTTATTTCTCCATTTAGTAGATAACTATTACATCTATTTAATAATTCATCTACTCCACCTTTTGTAAATACAACGTATTTTTCATTTACTTTATTTACAGTTGTCATTAATTTTCTGTCTGAATCAAATGGTATTTCTTCTACACGTGGCATTTGATCATATATACTTGGGTCGAAATCTAATCTAAATGCCATATCTACTAAAGCTGTTTCTGTTGGGTCCCCTGTTAGTGTTCCATCTTTTGAAATTTTAGTATCATTACAGAACATATTTACATATACTAATTTTTTGATATCTTCAGTAATATTGTTTTTATATTCTTCTAAATCTTTTGTTTCTGAATTTATAAAGATTTTTTCTACTGTCATCTTATTTTGTGTTAATGTTCCTGTTTTATCTGAACATATTACTGTTGCGCTTCCCAAAGTTTCAACTGCTGGAAGTCTTTTTACAATTGCATTTCTTTTTACCATTTTTTGAACACCAATTGCAAGTACTATTGTAGATACCGCAACTAGTCCTTCTGGTATTGCCGCAACTGCAAGTGATACGGCTGTCATAAACATATGGATTGGTTCTTTTCCTTGTATTAAACCAACTATAAATATAAATACACAAATTACCAATGCTGCAATTCCTAGTGTTTTTCCCAATTTATTTAATTTATCTTGAAGAGGTGTAGTTTGTTCATCTGCTTGATTAATCATACCAGCTATTTTTCCAACTTCTGTTGTCATTCCTGTTTCAACTACTATTCCTTTTCCTCTACCATATGTCACTAAACTTGATGAAAATAACATATTTAGTCTATCTCCTAAACTTGTTTCTTCATCTTCTATCTTTTCTGTCATTTTTTCAACTGGTACTGACTCTCCTGTTAATGATGATTCTTGTGATTTTAAATTTACTGCTTCAATAATTCTTAAATCTGCTGGAATATAGTCACCTGTATCTAATACTACTATATCTCCTGGTACTAGTTCTTTTGCAGGAACTACTGTTACTTCACCATTTCTAATTACTTTTGATGCATGATCTGTTAATTTTTGAAGTGCCTCTAATGATTTTTCGGCTTTTGATTCTTGAGTTACTCCTATAATTGCATTTACAACAACAACTATTAATATTATTATTGTGTCTGTTATCCCTTCTCCTTCTGCAACTCCAACAACACCAGATACTATTGCTGCAATAATTAATACAATTATTGAGAAATCTTTAAATTGGTCTAAAAATTTTTGAAATAAACTTTTTTTCTTTTTGGATTTTAATTCGTTTAGCCCATATTTTTCTCTTCTTTTTGCGACCTCCTCAGTTGTTAGTCCTTTCTCTAGATTTGTTTGTAGTTCTTTTTCTACTTCTTCTACATCCTTTTGAAACCAATTGCTTTTTTGCAATTTTCATCAACTCCTTATTTATATATTGTATATTTTAAACAATTTTGTAAATAATATTATTATATCTTTGTTTTTCTTCATTTTTTAGTTTTTTCCTTCGTTATAGAATGTGATGTTTTCTATAACATAAATTAAAAGAGACTTTTAAAAGGTTTTACAAATTTTGATTTGCGTTTCCTTTTAAAAGTCTCGCTTACTATTTATTTTAGCTTACTAACCAGATACTATTTAAATATCGCGTCTGTTGATTAGTAATTTAAAGCTACTCCCTTTTAATTTTATTTCATAATATATTTGGTGACCCGTACGGGAATCGAACCCATGATTCCACCTTGAGAGGGTGGCGTCTTAACCGCTTGACCAACGGGCCTTGTTGACACC
>CALXZZ010000019.1 GCA_944393365.1 uncultured Clostridia bacterium | reverse complement strand
TATATCATAGAAAGATATAATTGAATATCAAGGTTTATGGGTAACCTTTTAAAAACCTAAATATATTATACAAGGAATGATAAAAAATGAAAAAGAAAGAAGAAAATAATACAAAAGTAAAAGAAAATAAAATTGCAGAAAAAATGACAGACAATAAAGAAAAGTCAAAAGTAAATAAAGATGAAGTAAAGTTTGAAAAATCAAAAGAAAGCCCGAAAAGACAAGAAAAAGACATGAAAGAGATGTATATCCAAAAGAAAAAAAGAAAAAAACAAATTATAATTCTATCAATAATAATTATAATAATAGCACTTTTTGTATCAACAATTTTTGCATTAGTAAATATAAATAATGACAAAATAATGAGTGGTATCTCAATTGCAGGAATTGACATGTCAGGTTTAAGTAAAGAAGAAGCAACAGCAAAATTAGAATTAATATATAATGAGAAAAAAGAAAAAGACATAAACCTAATATATAATGATTATGAAACAACGCTAAATCCTACATTAATGGAAGTAAATTATGAAATTGAACAAGCGGTAAATAATGCATACGAAATAGGAAAAAAAGATAATATTTTCCAAAATAATTATGAAATTCTATTTACACTAATTTCAAAGAAAAATATACCAGTAGAAATGACATTAAATGAAGATGTTACAAGACAATCAATTGAAGATATTGGCGTTAACTTACCAGGAATACTAATTCAATCTAGCTATTCTATTGAAGAAAACGAACTAATTATAACAAAAGGTAAAAAAGGTATAGTAATCGACACAGATACATTATTAAATAAAGTAAAAGAAAAACTTAATAGCACAGATATTAATGATGATTACATAGAAATTCCAGTAATAGAGAAAGAGCCAGATGAAATAGATATACAAAAAATACATGATGAAATATATGAAGAAGCTCAAGATGCATATATTACAGAAGATCCATTTGCAGTATATCCAGAAGTGGAGGGTATTGATTTTGATGTAAAAGCGGCAAAAAATATTTTACAAGAAGATAAAGAAGAATATATTATTCCACTTACAATAACAGAGCCAGAAGTAACATTAAAAGATATAGGACCAGAAGCTTTATCAGATGAACTAGGAACATATACAACTAGATATGATGTTAGTGATAAAGATAGATCAACAAACCTAGAATTAGCATGTGAAAAATTGAATGACCAAGTAATTTTACCAGGAGAAACTTTCTCATATAATAAAACTCTAGGTGCAAGAACAATAGCAGCAGGGTATAAAAGTGCAAAAATATATTCAAATGGAGAAGTAGTAGACGGATTAGGAGGAGGAATTTGCCAAATTTCTTCTACACTATACAATGCAGTGTTACAGGCAAATCTAGAAATTGTAGAAAGAAGAAACCATCAATTTGTAACTTCATATGTTCCTGCTGGAAGAGATGCAACAGTTGCATATGGTTCGACAGATTTTAGGTTTAAAAATACAAGAGATTATCCAGTAAGAATAGTAGCAACTGCAAGAAATGGAATAGCTACAATATCAATTTATGGTATTAAAGAAGATGTTGAATATACTTTTGATTTCACACCAAAGGTAATTGCAACAATTCCATATATGACTCAATACATAGAGGATTCAAGCTTACCAGTGGGTACAGAACAGGTTAAACAAAAAGGAGCAAATGGTTTACAGGTAGAAACTTATATTACTAAAATGCTTGATGGTAAAGTGGTTTCAACTACATTGCTTTCTAAAGATACGTATAATGCTATGCCAAGAATTGTTTTAAGAGGAACTAAAGTTGAATAATAATTATGCATTAACCACACTTATAAAAAATATTTAATAGCAATTGTTTCAAAAAAATTGGTCCCTTTTTAAGGATATCCACCAATTTTTTTGAAATCAATTGCTAAATGACTTTTTTGTAAAGATATGTAAAGATATATAATAAAAGGATTTGGCAAAAAACTTGACAACAATGAAAAAAGGGCATATAATAGACAGGCAAAGAAACAATATAGTAATGCGCCATTAGCTCAGTTGGTAGAGCAGCAGACTCTTAATCATACTATGTATAAAAGATAATCATACGTTGTTATAAAATCGTGTAACTCTTGCAATATAAGAGATACACGATTTATTGTTTTTTTAAAGGTCAATCCTATTCCTTTTTAATCTTTATTCGCCTTTTGGGTGTCCTTTGTTGACAATCATACGTTGTAATTGTATAATTCAAAAAGAGTATTTTGGAGGTATGAAAAATGGCAAATTTAACAAAAAGACCAAGTGAAAGAAAAAAAGAATTAGTAGCAAAACCAATTGTACTAAAAGGGAAAGGCGAAAGAAATTCAATGAATACTAGAATTTCCGCAGTTCAAAAAGAGTTTTTAGTTGAGCAAGAAGTAAAAGGAAATTCGACAGATACATTAAGATACTATAAATCGTCTTTCAGAAGAATGAACAAGTTTATTGCACAAAACGAACTACCACAAGAACTTTTGGAAAAGGTAAAGGAAGATGACGACCTAATCAGTATGGGAGAAAAAATGCCTTTGGGTGTTCTACTTGATAAGGATTTTGAGGTTGACTTTAAAAGACATTTAGAGGAAAGCGGTTGCAATCCTAGAACTATCAATACATATTTTAGAGCATATCGAGCATTTGCCTATTATTGCATGGACGAGGGTTGGATTCCTGTTAGGAAAATTAGTATAAAAACAAGTAAAGCACCAATAAAGCAAGTTTATTCAGAAGAGGAATTGAAAAAACTTTTGAAAAAACCAAAGACCTCAAATTTTACAGAATATAGAAATTGGGTTGTGGTAAATTATATGTTGGCAACTGGAAATAGATTAAGTTCAATTGTTGCATTAAATATTGAGGACGTTGACCTAGAAAATGGTTACATAAATGTAAATACTCAAAAGAATAAAAGACCTGTTGCAATTCCGCTTGTAAAACAAATAAGAAGAATTTTAAAAGAATATATTACTTTATATAGAAACATAGAAGAGGATTCAGACCTAATGGGAACAGACCCATTATTTTGCAATAGATTCGGCGAAAGACTAACAGGCGACGGACTTATAAATGCGATTTCAAAGTATAATAAAAATCGTGGGGTTGCAAAAACCTCAATTCACTTATTCCGCCATACATTCGCCAAAGATTGGATTTTGAGAGGTGGCGACTTGTTCAGTTTACAAAAAATGCTCGGTCACTCATCACTTGATATGGTAAAAAATTATGCGAATCTTTATTCAAGAGATATTAAAGATAAAGCGGAAGAATTTTCATTTTTGTCAAACACAAAAAGAACAAGTGGCGAAACAATAAAAATGCGAAAATAATTCAATGTTTGAATTTTAGTAAAAATTTAATTATAATAATTATAGAAAAAGATTAAAAATATATATTCTCTACTTATGAGAATCACATAAATCTTGAGAGGAAAAAAATAATCAATTTGTACCACAAATTGTAACTTTTTTACTCTCTTTTTTCTTTGGTTTTAAAGATTAAATTTTACTAATAGGAGGTAAAAATGGAACAAGATTTTATAAGAGAAGAAGTCAAAAAGTTAAAAAAAGATAAAAAAATAAATTATGCTTATTTTTCAAGAAAATTACAAATAAGCATAAATTCTTTTTATAACTTTATGTGTGGGTCAAGAAATTTATCACAAGAAAAAATTATTGAATTGAAAAAAATAATTAGGAGGTTAAGAGAAATTGAATTATAAAAATTTACTAGAAAATAAATACAATATACAAAAGATAATCTATTTATTAGAATTTGAAAAAGATTTACTAGAAGAGGAAATTGTATCAATAGAGTTAGCAGATGACAACGATTTTAATAGACTTGAAAGGTATTTACAACTATCTACAATTTACAGGTTTTGCGAAAATCAGATTCAAGCCTTGAAAAAACAAGAGAGCGAATCAGAAACAAAAATGTATCAAGATTTATATATGCAACAAAATGGAAATAACTATTCAGATAAAGAATGGTGGGGGATAGTTTTGTGATTTTACATAAAAAAAATATATAAAAAGATATGCCTATGGAAAATACAGGAAAAGAACAATATTTTTATAAAACCAAAAATAAAAAAATACATTATAAGAAAATGGGGAGATATTATTGTATTTTATTATTTATATTACGTTAGAAATATAGAAATTTGACATTGATTTTTAAAAAAGATTTTTGAAAAATAGTTGTTTTTAGATAGAAAAAAGAGAAGAAAAGGAGGTTAAAATGGCAAATAATTATTTTAACAAGGCATTAAAATTGATAAATAATAAACCTACAATCTCTGAAATGGTACAAAGTGGTTATTTAGCTTATGTTTACCCACAACCTACAATTGATTATGCTTGTAAAGTTTTAACAGGTAGAGAATTGAAATTGTATTTGCAAATTTGCGGTCAAGCCAACGGATTTAACGGAGCAATCAAATTTTATAGTGATAAAGCAAATATTGGGTCAAATCATTATTCACAAATAATAGATTCATTAGAGAAAAAAGGATTCATAAAGCATATAAAATATGAATCAATAGAAGTTTTATTTCCAACAGAAGAAAATAACATAAATGAATCAGCAGAACCCCAAAAAGGGAATCCAAAAAGAATCATTGATAATTCAATTATTGATTCCCAAAGTGGGAAAAAACAAGAAAATAAGGAGATTACAAAAATGGGAAATATTGAGGAAAAATTGGGAAAGCAACAAAGCAGTTTTGGGAATGGCGATTCCCAAAATAAGGGTTATAACAGAGAAATAAATATAAACAAAGAGAATAGAGAAAATCCGCCAACCAAAGAAAAAGAATTTGAAAAAAAGGTTTTAGATATTATTCAGCAAATTGGAAGAAGATTCAATATTGAAACAAAAGTGAATCAACAATTGAAGAATTTAAAAAGTAAAGGTATATCAAATGAATTTATATTTTATGCACTTGACAATAAACGTATAGAAGATTTTAAAATGGGAATAGGGTTATTGTTTACTAATGACTATCAAGAGGAAATAAAAGCGAAAATAAAGCAAAAAAACATTCAGCAAGAAATGTGGGAAAAGAATTTTGAGGAAACAATCAAGAATATTAAAGATAAAGAACAAGATTTTAATTATGTCAGAGTTAAAAAAGTAGAACGTAAACCACTAATTAAACCGCTAGAATTTACAAATCCTTTTGAAGAAGAGGAAAAAGAAAAAAGTTTACATGATATTCAAAATTTAATTTGATGAATGTAACACAATGATTATTTTGTTACATTTAATAAAAACCACCTTTCTATTGATATAAGCGATTTATAGGAAAAACCGCCCAAAAATAATTATAAGAATGTAACATATTGTATTGACAAGTTACATTGAATGTATTATAATGTTATCAGAAAATGAAAATTGAGGTGGTAAAAAATGAATTATGTTCAACCAATAAGAGAGCAATCAAAAATAGAAGAAATGAAAAGAGAATTAAAAAAGAATGGCACAAGAGATTATCTATTATTTTATACTGGAATCAATACAGGATTAAGAATTTCAGATATTATAAAATTAAAAGTAAAAGACGTTTTGAATCCTGATAGAACTATGAAAACCCACATTGACATAATAGAAGAAAAAACAAAAAAGAAAAAAAGATTCAAAATAAATAATGGATTGGTCGAAGAATTAAGGCAATTCACAAAAGACATGAATTTTGACGAATACATTTTTAAAAGTAGAAAAGGCGAAAATAAGCCAATAACAAGAATACAAGCATATAGAATTTTAAATAATGCTGGAGCAAAAATTGGACTTGAAGAAATAGGAACACACACATTAAGAAAAACTTTTGGGTATCACTTTTATCAACAAACAAAAGACGTTGCACTTTTGCAAGAACTTTTTAATCATTCAGCACCAAGTATCACATTACGTTATATTGGAATCAACCAAGATAAAATCGACCAAGCCTATGATAATTTTAGTTTATAAAAAAGACCTTGTATTTTATTACAAGGTTTATTTTTTCTTATATTCAAATAAATCATTTATGTTGCATTTAAACAATTCGCAAAGTTGTTCAATTTCACTTGTTTTTATATCTTTTACTCTACCAAAATAATAATCATTTACTCTTTTATAATTCCAATCAAGATAAATTCGCATTTTATATCTTGAAATTTTATTTTTTTCTAATAAATTCTTTATTTTAAATATTATCATTATTTTTCTACCTCTTTTTAGGCTATTATAATTGACAACTATAAAACTTTGTAGTATTATCTTACTTATAGTCATAACTATTATGCACTATACTTTGGCTAAATATTAAGTTATTTCTTGCATAATGTTTTAAATAAAAAAATTAAGGGGTGTATATAATGCTTTATTCATTAAATCCAGAAGAAAATTTAAAAGTAGTTGCAATAATGATTTTATTTATACCTTTTGCAATATTGATTGATTATATTGTTAAAAAGATAAAAGAGGAAAAGGAGAAGAAAAAAAGGGACTAATTCCCTTTATTCTTCCATATTATCAGTAGAGTATTTAATCATTGCACATACAACCTCATTTAATGATTTTTTACTCTCTTTTGCTATTTTTTCTATAATATGAAAATCTGTTTCCTCTACTCTTATTGTCATTGGTACTTTTGACGTACCTTTTGGCATTTTAAAACCCATTATATGCACCACCTATCACAAATAAAATGTTTCTATTTTTAAATTATTTTATAATTTATTGAGAAAATAGTATATTTTATTTTTGTTTCATATTTTGCATTAAAAAGTGTTGCGAAAAATAAAACGTTATGATAGAATCTAGTCGAAAAATAGAAAGGTGGAAAAGCAAATGAAAAAGAAAATATTTATAGTTTTTATTATTATCTTTACAATATTTTTAATAGGGGCATTTAATAACAATTCATATGCTTATACAGATTTATCATCTGGTGAAGTAACGATTGAGGAAATACCAGACCAAACATATACAGGCAGACCAATAAAACCTAAAATTAGGGTTAAGCACGGTGGAAGTTACTTAACAGAAAATAGAGATTATGCTATTAGAGGTTACTTCCAAAACATAAATACTGGGGTTGGAATGGTAGAAATACAGGGTATAGGAAATGATTACAGAGGAACTTTATCTGAAAGTTTTAGAATAAATCCAAAAGATATATCATCTTGTTCAATCACTATAAATCCTTATGATTCCACTTATACTGGTAGTCCAATTGAACCAGATATTACAGTAATGGACGGAGGACAAATAATTGATAGTGGTTCTCAAACTTATACTATTTCATATAGTGATAATATAAATGTAGGAACGGCGACAGTAACAATAAGAGGTATGGGAAATTATACAGGTTTCAATAGTGCAACATATTCTATTACCGCTAAACCTATTGATGATAATGAAAATCCTCCAGATGAAAAACCAACAACACCAGATGAAAACCCAGAGAATCCATCAGATGAAGAGAATCCAACGACACCAGATGAAAATCCGTCAGATGGAGAAAATTCATCAATAATAGATAATAATTCAAACACTTCATCAGAAGATTTTCAAAACATAACAACAAATACAAGTTCTAATAATAAAAGCAACAATTCTATTTCAAATAATATAAAAGATAATACTGTATCAAAAACTATTCTACCAAAAGCAGGTTTAAAGCATGGAATAATTGCAATATCAATTTTAGTATTAGTTATAAGTATAATCTTTTATAAAAGATATACATATTTTAAAGATATAAAATAGGATTCTAACAAGCAATAAAAAATATTGCTTGTTTTATTTTATACCCCTAAAAAGGAAAGTACGTCATTCTCTGTTTTAAAATCAAATCCAGCAGACTCATAATATTGAGTGATTGCCTCTATTTTATCGTCTAGTGTTTCAAATTCTTTTTCATATCCTTTATAAATATTTTTAAAAATATTGTTTATTCTTTCTATTTGTATATTAGTTAAATTATTCATAATAAAACCACCTTTCAAATTTCTTTGTACTTATTTCGCTCATAAATGGGTCAAATTCCTATTTTTATCATTTAGTTATAAACATACCTATTAAAACGATTTCTTTTCTTATTTCGCCAACTAGAATCATAATAATTAAAAATCAATACATTTCTATTTTCTATCAATTCGTGAATATCATTAAAAACGAATCCACAAGCCTTATATAATAACTCTAATGCTTGAATTTTATGTTCTATTTCAAAGGCACTATTAAATAAAGCATTTATTTTTTCGGCACTTTCGCCATTAAGTGCAAAATCAATATACAAACTAGAATCACATTCAAGCAATAGATTTTTTTTGTCCTCTATTTTGAAAATGCTATTAAATAGCATATCTATTATTTCTATTTCATAATTTGTCAAAACCATATATAATCAATCCTTTCTTATTTTACAATGTGTATTTCATATTCTTCTGGATAATTTTTTAAAATATATTCTTTTTGTTTTTTAATATCTTTTTTTGCTTGACTTATTAAATTTTCAATAGTTTTAAATTTAATTTCTTTATTAGAAAGACATTCATTTTCTGAATAACAATAATATTTATATATAAATTCTGTTTTGTCCTGTGGTGTATTACTTTCGTCAAAAACGTCCTCCATTTTTGGCATAAATTCATCATAATCAAGTTCTAGGGCAAAAAATTTCCAATCAAATAATGCTAGAAATAATGAATTGATTTCATCTTCTCTTTCTTTTGGACATATTATTTTATTTGGTGTAACTTGTTTGTTGATATTTCTAACTATTTCTACTACCCTATTCAAAGCATATTTTCTTGAATATTCTTTTTCTTCTTCTGTTTCTTCATATTCTTCATTTTCGTCATATTCTTCCTCTTCTAAATCAAAGATTTTATCTAATTCGTAAAATTTTCTGTATTCCTCATCTGTATAATCCTCTCTTAAAATATTTTCATTTTCTCTAATTTTCATAATAAAAACCACCTTTCAAAATTTATTTTTTTCTTATCTCTTTGTTGAACTTATTATACTATCTTTAAGCCTAAATTTCAAATTTGGTGTGTCTTGTATCGCTACAACCACAAGACTTACAGACGATTTTTTAAATGTGATGTGCGTGCTTTTTGCGGTCTTGATTTTTCAAAAAATGCGTTTTGAAAGACTTGTTACACAAGGGATTCAAGACCTAAAAAATTTTTTTAAAAAAATTTTAAAAATTTCTATTTTTATGCGGTTTTACTTTTTTGGGAAAGAAGCGGTTAGTAAAAGTTAACCATAGCAAACATTGAATAAAAATTGTAAAACTATTGACAAAGTTAATATGTTAGTAGTATAATAAAAATCGTCGAAACGGGCTATTAGCTTAGTTGGTAAAGCAATCGACTCTTAATCGAAAGACCCCCAGTTCGAGTCTGGGATAGCCCACCAATAGGCACTTTCAAGACTTTTTGAAAGTGTTTATTTTTTTGAACTTGACAAAAGCGGTATGATTCGCTTATAATAAGGTCTAGATTGAATTATACAATTACTAAAAAGCGAAAAAATAAAAAAGGGGAAATCATACGTTGCCTTTCATTAGATTTATTTGTCAGTAAAAAGTGAACCAGTGCAAACCGTTGCAAGAGTAAGAGGAAAGACCGAAGACATTGATTTTATTAGTCCGTATGACTCTTAATCTGATGGTCGGAGGTTCGATCCCTCTATGGCGCACCATTTTTTATCTAAATGGTGCAAAAAATTTAAGAATATTTTAAGATAAAATAAAAATTAGATTAATAAATTATTGATATATTTACAGTATAGAAAAACTCTATACTGTATTTTTTGTTCTAAAAATAACAAATTTACATCTAAAAAACGATAACAAAAACTTACAAAAATGTAAGAAAAAAGTAAGAAAAGAAACTTTGAATAAAATTCAACAATGTATAAAATTATAATAAAGAGGGTGTTGAAAATGAAAAAGAACAAACTAAATGAAATCAATAAAATATTTCTAATTTTTATGATAGGAAGCATAATAGGATACATAGTAGAAATGATAGTAGCACTAGTACAAGAAGGACATCTAGAATCAAGGCAAGGAGTAATATATGGACCATTCACACCAATATATGGAGTGGGAATCGTAATATATTACCTAGCTTTTCAAAAAATAAAAACAAGAGATAAAAAGAAAATATTTATAATATCAATGTTGTTAGGAGGAACAGTAGAATATCTATTTTCATTTCTACAAGAAAAAATATTTGGAACAGTATCGTGGGATTATTCTAGCTGGATATTAAACATAAATGGAAGAACAACATTAATACATTGCACATATTGGGGCTTTGCAGGATTATTATATATATCATTAATAGAACCAATAATACCAAAAATAGAAGAAATGATACAAAAAAATGGAGTAAAATTAGTATCAGCTGGAGTTGCGATACTAATGATATTTAATATAACAATATCATCAATGGCAGCATTAAGACAAAAAGAAAGAAAATATAATATACAACCAACAAGTCATATAGATGCATTTTTAGATAAAAATTATCCAGATGAATATATGGATAAAATATTTGCAAATAAAATAGAAAGGTAGCTTATATTTTTATAGCTACCAATAATTCATTGTCTTTTACTATTTGATGTTTATCATTATATTCATACTCTTGACCTGTAAAATAAACATTATAACCAATATTTTTTAAACGTATAGCAGATAAATTCAAGAATTCATTTGTATCTGCTTTAGAAAGGTCAAGTTTAATTCTCAATTCATAAAAAGTTAATAATATAAAATCACTATTTTCATCAAGTTTATGATTTAAATAACTATCTACTGTTCTTAAATCCATTTCGACACACTCCATTCATACGCAATATATTAACACAAAAAAGATAAATTTTCAATCACTAAATAAAATAATTGGCAAATTTTGGTCAAAATAGGAATGTATGCAAAAATTGAAAATCATCTAATTAAAATTAAATAGTGGAATTTAAAATAAAACCAAAAAAGATTATGTAAATTCATGAAAAATATTGACAAAAACGCTACAAAATAATAAAATAATAGTATTGGAGAATAAAAAAGGGGTGATGGATTTGCTAAAAATATATAACACTGATATCGAAACAGATAAAACAGAAGAAATAAAAGAATTTAAAAAAGGGAGCTGGATTAACTTAGTAAATCCGTCCGAGAACGAAATAAAAAAAGTATGTGAAAACATAAACATACAAGAAGACTTCATAAGAGATGCATTAGACTATGAAGAAAAAGCCAGAATTGACCAAGAAGAAGATGACAATACAATATTATTTGTAGTAGACGTGCCAATAATTGAAAAAAGCGATGACAATGACATATACACAACAATGCCTTTAGGAATGATAGTAGTAAGAGATGATTTTTTTGTTACAATTAGTTTGAAGAAAAATAAAGTAATAGATGATTTTGAAAAAAAGAAAATAAAAAATTTTCAAACATACAAAAAGACAAGATTCATATTTCAAATACTATACCTAAATTCATCATATTACTTAGATTACCTAAAGAAAATAAACAAAGAAACAGAAATAGCAGAATACATATTAAAAAACTCTATGAAAAATAAAGAGCTTTTAAAATTATTAAGCTTAGAAAAAGGTCTAGTATATTTTACAACATCATTAAAATCAAATGAACTTGTCATGGAAAAAACCATGAGAGGAAAAATTGTAAAATTATATGAAGAAGATGAAGAAATACTAGAAGATGCCATAATAGAAAATAGACAGGCAATAGAGATGGCACAAATATATAGAGACATTCTAAATGGAACAATGGATGCATATGCATCAATAATATCAAATAACCTAAATGGAGTAATGAAATTTTTAACATCAATAACAATTATATTAGCAGTACCAACAATGATTTCGAGTTTCTGGGGAATGAATGTAGAATTGCCATTTCAACACAACGCAATGGGATTTGCAATAATGATATTTATTGCAGTAATAACTACACTATTAGTAACTTGGTGGCTAAACAAAAAAGACATGTTAAGATAATGTCCATTTGGGGACGTTTCTGTTTGGACATTTTTGTCCATTTTGGGACATATCTAAAATAAATACATAGAATAAAAAAGTCGAAATAAAATGTGCTAAACCACAAATTTCGACTTTTTATATTATTCTATAATTTCCTTAATATTTTCCAACTCATTCTTTAAAACATTATATGTACTGTTACCAATTGAAGTATTGACTCCACTTTCATAATCAGAAATAGATTTTTCAATATCCAAAAGTTTCATCTTCCTAATACTCAAATTTAAATTTTTATACATATAAATAGGAACATAATCAACCTTATCAATAGAAATTTTTCCATTTTTATTTTTTGTAATATCTAAATTTAGAATAATTGAATTCCTTGTATTTTCAGAATTTTGGTCACAGATAAAATTCCCTAAAGCATAGATGACAAAACAATCTTTAACAGTCCCATCTTCTAAAGCAATAGACCTTTTTTCCATAGGTTGTAAAACATGAGGATGATTTCCTAAAATAATATCAACACCATTTTGAAACAAGAAATTAGCTAAATCCTCTTGATCCTGATTTTGAGTAGTTTGATATTCAATTCCCCAATGCATACAGCTGATTATCACATCTGCATTTTGAGATTTTGCATTTTCAATATCTTGCTTAATCAAATCTCTATCAATCAAATTAACACAAAAATCTTTATCATAAGGTACAGGGATTCCATTAGTTCCATAAGTATAGCTAAGAATAGCAACCTTAACGCCTTTAACATCCTTGATTAAAACAGAATCTCTATCCTCTTGAGTTCTATAAGTACCGCAATGAGAAATATTTGCATCATCTAAAACGTCAAGAGTATTACATAAACCTGAAAAACCTTTATCTAAAGCATGATTTCCAGCAGTAGATAAAACATCAAGTCCCATTTCAGATAAGTCATAGGCCAATTGTTCAGGAGAGTTAAAAGTAGGATAATTACTATAACCTCTATCTTTACCAGCAAAAGTCGTTTCCAAACTTCCAATTGAAATATCAGCAGACTCAATATAATTTTGTATATCATCAAAAACATATGAAAAATCATAAGAGTCTGTACTACTAACATATGCGTCCATATATTGAGTATTATGGCACATAACATCACCAATGGCAGATAAAGAAAAAGTTATAGGTTCCTGCTGGCTAGTAGTATCAGAATTGACATTATTAACAGAATTTTGAGCTACTTCAGAATTAGTTAATAAATTAGTATTTGCAACATCAACAGTTTTATCAGGTACAAAAACAAATTTTATCAAACAAAATATAAAAGCTAAAATTATAATTAACAAAAATATTCTAACATATAAAATTTTTGATTTTTTATTATTTGAATTTTTGCTTCCTAAATTATTTTTGGTTTGCCTATATTTATTATATTCACTATTTTTTCTTAAATTATAATTTTTCATAAAACACCCCACTTAAAATTATCATAAAAAAGTAAAAATAGCAATAATTATAGTAAAAATGAATATATTTCATAATAATGCACATAATATTAAAAAATGAAAAAACTTTTCTTTTTTAATTTAACAATTATTATTTTAAAATCTAAGTAAAAGCTAATAGTGATGAAAAGATTTAGAAGGAGGATACAATGAAAGTAATTGATAAAATAGCTTTAGTTTTAATTATAATTGGCGCTATAAACTGGGGATTAATAGCAATATTTAATTTTGACCTAGTAGCTGCAATTTTTGGAGATATGAGTATTATTTCTAGAATTGTATATGGATTAGTTGGTGTTTCTGGTTTATGGGGAATAAAGCTATTATTTGATGACTAATTTGATATTATGTAGATTTTGTAGTATAATTAAAGTATATTAAATAACATAAGGAGGATATTATAATGAAGAAACGGAGAAACGTCACATTATTAATTGTATTAGCAACAGTTATATTCCTGATGACAGGATGCGGTTCAGATACGAAGAAAATTGAAAATCGGCTTGACAATATTGAGAAAGAACTGAACACAACAGAGCTTCAAGAAAAACTCGATAGTATCGAAAGCAAAATTGATTCATCAAATCAGGAAGCAAAAACAGAAACGGAAACACAGAAGAAATTACAAGAAGCGAATAAAACTATTGAAGAGTTACAACAACAGATTGACAGTAATTCATCAAGCTCAGGATATGAGCAAATCAAATTCTGGCAAGATGGAAAGGTCTATACACCAAGAGATGATATTCAATTCTATTCAGACTGTTTTTGCTCACAGACAATATCTGGAGTCCAAATCATTTCACCTATTGAGGATGAAATGACACTATCAAACAACTTAACAGTATATGCTGTCCTGTCAGACAAAGGAATAATCTACAGCACGGAAAAACCGCGCTTAAGGGAAGTAGAACAATAATATCCTAGGATGAAGAGGTTTTTATTAAGCCTCTTTTTCCGTATCTAATACTTGAAAAAACAGGCATTATATTGTATAATACTAAAGATTTAAAACTAAATGAGAAAAAAGACACAAGAAGATGTGTCCCCAAAAGGACAAAAATGTCCAAACGGAAACGTCCCAGAATGGACAAAAGAAAGGAATGAAAAAAATGCTTAGTGCAAATGGAGTTACAATTAGATTTGGAAAAAGAGTATTATTTGAAGACGTAAATATAAGATTCGGAAAAGGAAACTGTTATGGAATAATAGGAGCAAATGGAGCAGGAAAATCAACATTTCTAAAAGTTTTATCTGGAGAAATAGAACCTAGTAAAGGTGATGTTTCAATAGATAAGGGAGAAAGAATATCTGTATTAAAACAAGACCACTTTGCTTTTGAAGATTATTCAGTAATGGATACAGTTATTATGGGAAATAAAGAGCTATATGACATCATGAAGAAAAAAGAAGAAATATATGCAAAACCAGACTTTTCGGAAGAAGATGGAATGAAAGCAGCAAAACTAGAAGAAAGATTTGCAGAACTTGATGGTTGGAATGCAGAATCAGACGCAGCAATTCTTTTAAATGACTTAGGAATAATACCTGAAAACCACTATAAATTAATGAAAGAAATAGACCCAAGAGAAAAAGTAAAAGTGTTACTTGCACAAAGTCTATTTGGAAATCCAGATGTACTACTATTAGACGAACCTACAAACGACTTAGATATGAAAAGTATAAACTGGTTACAAGAGTTCTTAATAAACTTTGAAAACACAGTAATTGTTGTATCACATGATAGATATTTCTTAAACAAAGTATGTACACATATAGCTGATGTTGACTTTGGAAAAATAACAGTATATCCAGGAAATTATGACTTCTGGTATGAATCTAGCCAACTTGCATTAAAACAAGCAAGAGAACAAAACAAAAAGAAAGAAGAAAAAATAAAAGAATTACAAGACTTTATTGCAAGATTTAGTGCAAATGCTTCAAAATCAAAACAAGCAACATCAAGGAAGAAAACATTAGAAAAAATACAGTTAGAAGAAATAAAACCATCAAATAGAAAATATCCATATGTAGACTTTAAACCAGATAGAGAACCAGGAAAAGAAATATTACAAGTAAAAAATATATCTAAAACAGTTGAAGGAGTAAAACTACTTGACAATATATCTTTTACAGTAAAACAAGATGATAAAATAGCATTTTTAGCAGATAATGAAAATGCAAAAACAGTATTGTTCCAAATAATTGCAGGAGAATTAGAACCAGATGAAGGAGAATTAGTATGGGGAACAACTATTACAAGTTCATATTTTCCTAAGGATAATAACTACTTATTCGAAACAGATGAAACAATAACAGATTGGCTAAGAAAATACTCTAAAGACCCAGATGAAACATATGTTAGAAGTTTCTTAGGAAGAATGTTATTCTCTGGTGAAGAAGCATTGAAAAAAGTAAGTGTCCTATCAGGTGGGGAGAAAGTTAGATGTGTACTTTCAAAGATGATGTTATCAGGTGCAAATTTCTTAATTTTTGACGAACCTACAAACCACCTAGACATGGAAAGCATCACTTCTGTAAATGAAGGAATGAAAAAATTTATAGGAAATATTTTATTTACTTCACATGATCATGAATTAACTCAAACAGTAGCAAATAGAATCATAGACATTAAAGAAAATGGACAAGTAATTGATAGAGAATGTACATACAATGAGTATTTAGGAGTTGAATAGAAAAACAATACAGGAGAAATAATAAAATGTTAAGAAAAATAAAATTTAAAGAATTCAAAGATTTATATAGAAAACATATAGTAAAAGATTTTCCAAGCAGTGAAAGACCAAACTTAGAAGGATTCAGAAAAAGAATGTTAAAATATAATGAAGAAATATTTATTTATGAAGAAGAAGGAATAGAAAGAGGATATTGTATAATAGACCAAATACAAGAATATGTTTTAGTAGCATTTTTTGCAGTATATGAAGGAAATAGAGGAAAAGGAATAGGAACTAAAATATTAAAAGAACTAGAAGAAAAATATTCAAACAAAAAAGGAATATTACTAGAAGTAGAAGACCCTGATTTTGCTAAAAATGAAAACGAAAAAAGCATACAAGAAAGAAGAATTAAATTTTATAAAAGAGCTAATTTTCAAGTTGTAGAAAATTTAAAAGTAGAACTATATATGGTGAATTTTAATATAATGATACGTAACATAAAAAGCACTCCAACAGAAATTAGTGAAGTTGAAAAAGTAATGAAACAATTTTATTATACAATTACAGATAAAAAAAGATTAAAATATATCAATATAAAAACAAGCTAGAAAACAAAAAAAGCATTAATAAACTAGAAAACTAGAATATTAATGCTTTTAATTGTATTCTAAAAAATAAATTTTCTTGGTCCAATTAATTTTTAGGCATTTGTTTCTTTTACTTTGTCATAGAAGCAAATAGTTGCAAATTGCATATATGGAATAAGCCAAATATAACCAATACCAAAAGTAAATAATGCTAAAATAGCCCAACCAATAAATGACATTTGTAATCCAAATAATTTTCCACGATTATCATTCATCAATTTCTTACTTTCTTCAACAGCTTCTTTTGATGTCATTTCTGGATTATCCATTGCAATTAGATAAGATAGAGCATAGTAATAATATTTAGTTAATGCCCAAATTACAGAAAAAATTAAAAGTATTATACCTACAATAGATAATAAACCAGCCATACCTAATCCAGAAGTTGAACCAGAATAAATATAAGAAAAAGATGATGCGACATAAAGAGATATAGAAAATGCAAGTAAAACGTACGAAATAATCATTAAAATTACAGGTACTATCATTTTTAAAATGGTTTGCCATGTAATACCCCAAGCTCTTCCAAAATTAGAAAATCCTAAACTGCAAAAATCAAAAGCAGATGTTTCTTCATCTTTGAATAATTTGTAGAAAGAATAAACTAAACCAAAAGATAAAGGAACTTCAATGACAAATACAATTATAGAAACAATTAAATTTAAGAAAGAGTTTTCTTCAACATGACCTTGAATGAAACCAATTAAAAATGCAATAACAAGATAAGCCAAAGAAATACACGCAGCCTTTCCCCACTTTCCAGTTAATTTTTCACGAGCTTTAGCTCTTAGTTCTGAACTCATAAAATCCCCTCCTATTTTAATTTTATAGAAAATTAATAATTATATGACATATAAAAATTCTTATATAAAAAATTAACTTTTCTACACTATTAGAATAAAATAAAAAACGAAAAATGTCAATAAAGAAAATTAATTGTCACTTTTTTATTAACTGTTCACTTATTATATCAAAAAACCTTCTGTCTAATATGTCTGCAACTTTTAAGTTGTATAATTATATTAAATAGAAGGTTTTATGTTTCTTGAATTTTATTCGTTCGGTCCATAGCGAGGTACGAGTTATTTAGTATAATTTTCTTAGGATTCAGTAGAAACTAATATAAAGCTGGGCGGAATCCACTACTGCTAAAGCTATCCGATGTAATGTTACTCCAACGAAAATAAACTGGATTACCAAGATTATTGGAACTTCTATGGCTAAAATTAGCTCCTCTACGAGTACACGGACGACTATTATTAGAACTTTTTTCTAACGTCCACTCATTTACATTTCCTGCTAAATCATAAATATTCATTTTACTATTTCTTTCTGTTGCTCCTGTTGATAATAATACTCCATTTCCATCTGTATCAAAAGATGGTTTTGTGTAATTTTCTGGAACGATAGCCCATTTTCCTAAAGTAGAATCATTATAAATTGAATATTGATTTCCTTGTTCCACTGGAAATTCTACATCCATATAATTTCCCCACAAACCCGAATCATTTTTTAATTCTGAAATTGGTACCCCTTTTGTTTCTAAATATTTTAATACTAAATCCCATTGTATTCCAAACATTAATGTAGATGTATGTCCTTCTGTTGCCAATCCTTCTGCTAAATCTTCTGCTTGGCTACATGTTACATAATTATATGGATATGCTCCTTTTTGTATTACTGCTTTTCTTGTTGTATCTTCTGCTGATACTGGATTATCAAATGAGCCAACTTCATATCTTCCTACAAAAAATCCATTATTTGCTTTTATACTTTGTAGCATCTCGCTATATCTATCAGCATATTCTTGTTCTTCTAATCCACATCCTTCATACCATGTGTCCAAATAACTACTATCTCTATATAATGTTGCATAACTTATCAATGCACTTTCAATTTCATCATCTGTTACACTACCCACTGTTACACTTTCTGGCACTTCTATCCATACCCATTCATTTCCATTGGCATCTATTATTACTAATCCATCTTCTAATGTGTTTTCGCCTTCTACTAATGATACTGCACATTTTGCTGGAATAGTTACTGTTTCGCCACTAACATCTGTATATTCATGCTCTTCAAGATATGTTGCCGCCTCAGCTTGTGTTAGTTTTCTTAATTCATTTTCTTCTGCTTGTTCTGTATTTTCTTTCGCCTCATTTGCTCTTGTTAGTATTCCGTTCTCACCAGTCAAAGTTGCAATACTTACTCCTGCTAATATTAAAAGGACTATGATAGTAATAACAAGTGCTATCAGAGTAATACCATTTTGAAATTTCTTTGTTTTAAATTTTAGTTGTTTCATAAAACATTTTCCTCTCTTTCTTCTTTTGATTTTCCAAAATTATATTATCATAAACGAAATCATTTTGCAAGTAAAAATAGGTGCATAATTAAAATATTTTATAGTATAAAATACTTGCAAAGGAGGTAAGCATATGAATAAATTAAAAATACCAGAAAATCATAGTGGAGTTAGCAAGACTCTAAGGTTACCAGAAAATATAGTAGATGATATTCAAAATCTTGCTAACCTTAAAAATTTGTCATTTAACAAAGTTGTAATATCTTTATTAGAATTTAGTTTGAATAATTTAGATGAAGAAGATAAAAAGGAATTAGAAAAATTGCAAAAATAATTTATTTAAAGATAGATGTAGGTCTATCTTTTTAAACTCAATGTAATTGTTGTGTCATTGTCTAAATAAAATATTATTTTATCTATTTCATTTTCAAATTTATACACCTGATTTAAATTAATCTTTATAGAGTTTTTACTGTTTTCATCTATAATATTCAAAATATCGTATTCAATAATATATTTCAATTTATTAATTGAATATGTACTTTCAACAAATCCACTTTGATTTATCATTACATCCTTTTCAATAAAACCATCTAAAATTTTTTCTAAATCATCAGTTACATTTTTTAACATTTTTTATCACTCCATTTCATTTAAATTTATATATATTATTTTATCAATTTCTTTAATAATTATACGATTTTATTAAATATCATATTTAATGAGATTTGAATTATTTGAAATGATTATAGCATGGTTGAATTTGCAATACAAAGAACAAATCCGTAAAAATATAAAAATTATATAAAATTTTTGTAGGGAAGAAAAAAAGTCTAGCAATTGAAATAATTTTGTGATAAAATAAATCACGTTAAAAAACTAAGAGACGAGATGATTTTTTCTCCGTCCCTAAATCATTTGAAAGGATTGATACAATGGAAAAAATAATAAAAACAATAGCAGAAGAGCTAAACATACAAACAAAACAAGTAGAAGCGGCAGTAAAATTAATAGATGAAGGAAACACAATTCCATTTATTGCACGTTATAGAAAAGAAGTAACAGGAGGACTAAGTGACGAAACACTTAGAGATTTAGGAGAAAGATTAAATTACTTAAGAAATTTAGAACAAAGAAAAGAAGAAGTTGTAAAATCAATAGATGAGCAAGGAAAATTAACAGATGAAATATTACAAGCAGTTGCAATAGCAAAAACACTTGCAGAAGTTGAAGATATATATAGACCATATAAACAAAAAAAGAAAACCAGAGCAACAGTTGCAAAAGCAAAAGGATTAGAGCCACTTGCAAATATTATTATAGAACAAAAAGAAACAACTCCAATAATAGAAATTGCAAAACAATATGTGAATATAGACAAATTATCTGAAGAAGATAAGAAAAATAAAGATAAAGTAGTTGCAACTGTAGAAGATGCAATACAAGGTGCATTAGACATTATTGCAGAAAACATTTCTGATGAACCAAAATACAGAAAACAAATAAAAAGAATTTGTTATAGAGAAGGACTTATTGAAACAAAAGCAACAAAACCAGAGGAAAAATCTAATTATGAAATGTATTATGACTATCAAGAAGCAATAAAATACATACCAAGCCATAGAATTTTAGCAATAAATCGTGGAGAAAAAGAAGATTTCTTAAAAGTAAAAATAGAAAAGCCAGAAGATAAAATTTTAGCATATATTGAAAGAGACATTGTAAAAGGTGAAACTCAATTTACTGAAATGCTAAAAGAAACAATTTTAGACAGTTTTAAAAGACTAATAGAACCATCTATTGATAGAGAAATCCGTTCAGATTTAACAGAAAAAGCTGAAGATAAAGCAATTAAAGTATTTGGTAAAAATTCAAAACAATTACTATTAGGAGCACCAATCAAAGGAAAAACTGTTATGGGATTTGACCCAGCATATAGAACAGGATGTAAAATAGCAATTATAGACGAAACAGGTAAATTATTAGATTATACAACAGTATATCCAACAGAGCCACAAAATGATGTTGAAGGAGCTAAAAAAGAGCTATTAAAATTAATAGAAAAAGATAAAGTAGACATGATAGCAATAGGAAATGGTACAGCATCAAGAGAATCAGAAATGTTTGTAGCAGACATGATAAAAGAAGCATCAAGAGATGTACACTATGTTATAGTAAGTGAAGCAGGAGCATCTGTATATTCAGCATCAAAACTTGCAACAGAAGAATATCCGGATATAAATGTATCAATTAGAGGTGCAATATCAATTGCAAGACGTTTGCAAGATCCATTAGCAGAACTTGTAAAAATAGACCCAAAAGCAATAGGTGTTGGGCAATATCAACATGATGTAAATCAAAAGAAATTACAAGAAAGCTTAACAGGAGTTGTAGAAGATAGTGTTAATAAAGTAGGAGTTGATGTAAACACTGCAACACCTTCACTACTTAGCTATGTTTCAGGAATCAACAACACAATTGCAAAAAATATTGTAAAATATAGAGATGAAAATGGAAAATTAAAAAATAGAAAACAATTATTAAAAGTACCAAAACTAGGAAAAGTAGCATTTGAGCAATGTGCAGGTTTCTTAAGAATATTTGATGGTGATAATCCATTAGAAATTACAGCAGTTCACCCAGAAAGTTATGAAGCTACTGAAAAATTACTTAATCAATTGGGATTTGATAAAAATGATTTAAGAAATAAAGAAAAATTAGAAGAATTAAGAAATAAATTAAAAACAATTGATGTAGCAAAAACTGCAAAAGAATTAGAAATTGGAGAAATGACATTAACAGATATTATTGAGGAACTTTCAAAACCAGGAAGAGACCCAAGAGAAGATATGCCAAAACCAATTTTACGTTCAGATGTATTAAAATTAGATGATTTAAAAGAAGGTATGGTATTAACTGGAACAGTTAGAAATGTTATAGATTTTGGAGCATTTGTAGATATTGGTGTTAAACATGATGGTTTAGTTCATATTTCTGAAATGAGTGATAAATTTATTAAAAATCCATCAGATGTCGTTTCTGTTGGAGATATAGTAAAAGTTAAAGTTATTAAAATTGATAAAGAAAGACAAAAAGTAGGACTTTCAATGAAGGTGTAAAAAGAAACAGGGATTTTAGGAACGTCTCCTAATCCCTGCTTTCTATTTCACCTTTATATTTATCTTGAATTTCCTTAATCTCATCAAAGTGATTTTCCAAAATATCCAAAAAAGCATCATCCAATTCTGGGTCGAATTGTGTACCTCTACATCTCTTAAACTCTGAAATAACAGTTTCAAGAGGTAAAGAATCTCTATAAGTTCTTTTTGAAGTCATAGCATCAAAACTATCAGCAATAGCAGTAATCCTTGCCAAATATGGAATTTCTTCGCCTTTTAATTGACTAGGATATCCATGACCATCATATCTTTCATGATGATGTTTTACAATAGGAATAATATCTTTAAATAAAGTTGCAGTAGATAAAATGTGAGCTCCTATTGAAGGATGATTCTTTATTTCTGAATACTCATCATCAGTAAGTTTAGATTCTTTTTGTAAAATAGTATCAGGAACACCAATTTTTCCTATATCATGGAATAAACCACCAATTTGTAAAGTACGTAAATCTTGGTCAGATAATCCAATTTTTTTACCTAATAATACTGAGAATTCTGAAACTCTATCAGAATGACCTCTTGTATAGGTATCTTTAGCTTCAACAGTATATCTTAAAGTCTGAATACTTTCTAAATAAGCCTGTTCTAACTTTTCATATGTATCAGCTAATTCTTCATTTATATGTTTAATCTCATTCATCTGTTTAATAGATTTAATTCCAGATTCAATCAAAAGTAATAATTGGTCAAACTTATCACTTTTTTCACAATAACCTTGAATATCTAATCTACGAATTGTTTCTAATGGAGGCGCTAAATCTTTATGACCAGTTAATAATAAGATATATAATTCTTTGTTAAATTTTCTAATTTCTTCTACAACCTGGTCACCATGAAAAGGAGTCATAATAAAGTCTAATACCATTAAATCAAAATGCTCATTTCTGACTCTTTCTATTGCTTCTTGTGGGTCAGTTATACCAGTAAAATCATATCCACTTCTTTTTAGAAATATTGATAAAGAATCAATGATACCTTGTTCATCATCAACTGCAATGATTTTGTAATT
>CALXZZ010000018.1 GCA_944393365.1 uncultured Clostridia bacterium | reverse complement strand
CCTTCAAATATTGGAGTTACTCTGTATAAAACATGATTATTTGGATTTTGTTCAATATATTCAGCTACCTTATTTTCAAAAGATAACATTCCTTCTACATTAAAATATCTAGTACCAGTAATCAAATTCTTTTCATTTGCATTTTCTGCTGATAATTGATATCCAATCAAATGACACCTATTATATAAATACTCTCCATCATATTTTGCTTGAACCCAACCTGTTGGTTTTACATTACTAATACTTTCTCTTTCTTCTCCATCAACTGGCATCGTCTCTTTGCAAATATTTGCATATGCCACTCCACATCTGCCTAATTCATCTAATTCACTATATTTCTCAAAACTTTCAGTTGTGTACTCACTTTCTTTAAAATATGGAACATTATTATTTATCTCAACATATATATCTCCAGTATATTCTGGGATATTCTCAATACTAAGATTTATATTACTTTGAGTCAATTCGCTTGTAGAACTTGTCGAAACAGTATTATTCTCTACTGCGTTATTAGTTATATTTGTTGTACCAATTATATCTTCTCCAAAATATATACCAATTCCTAGACAAATTGCAATTATTATTCCTATAAATTGTTTTATCATTTTACCTTGACTTTTAGAACTTTGCCTTCTACCTCTACTCATTTTATCAACTCCCACATTATATAATCTTCCCTTTTAACATTTACATTCTATCATAATTTTTTTAATTGTAAAAGATAGCAACATTATATTTTATTCATTGTGTAAATTTTATGTAAATTTTTGTTTATCTATATTGAACTATATAAATATTTATGGTAAAATATGGTAACAGTTTAATCTATATCATATATTGTTTAATTTTAAATCTTTTATTTTCTTATTATTTTTTTCGATTTTAAATTTCAATATATCTAAATTTAACTGTAAATATTTTTAAAGGAGGCTTGCCTATGCAAGAAAATCAAATTATTAAATCTACAAATGATAAAAAGTCTAAAAATTCTATTTTATCTCCAAAACTTGATGTAGTTTTTCAAATTCTTTTTGGAGAAGTTGGAAGTGAAGAAATTACAAAAGATTTGTTAAGTACAATACTTGATGAAGAAATCAATGAAATTGATTTAAATCAAAATATAGTATTAAGAAGAAGGTCATTAAAAGATAAAATGGGAATAGTAGATGTTCTGGCAAAAATAAATAATAATGAATATTGTAATATAGAAATGCAAATCATAGATTATAAAAATTCAGAAAAAAGAACATTATACTATTGGTCAAAAAAATATACAGAAGAAATACAAAAAGGAAATGACTATAAAGATTTAAAGAGGACAATATGTGTATTAATAGCAGATTTTGAAATAAAAGATTTAGAAGGATTAGGCTTTCATAGCAAATAGAAAATAATTGAAGTGAATGAAAGAAAAAAAGTATTGACAGATGATTTTGAATTACATATAATTGAATTACCCAAAATGAGAAAAAGAAAGGCTAACGGAAAAGATGAAAAATTGCTAGAATGGTTAAGTTTTTTAGAAAATCCTGAAAGTAACGAGGTGATAAGTTATATGGAGAAAAATGAAAATATGAAAAAAGCAAAAGAGAAATTAAATACTCTAAGTACAAATGATGAATTAAGAATTTTAGCAGAATTAAGAGAAAAAGCAATACGAGATGAAAAATCTCTAAAAGAAGGTTATTACAATGATGGAAAACTAGATGGATTAAAACAAGGACTTGAACAAAAAAATAAAGAAATTGCTAAAAAACTAAAAGAAAAAGGATTAAGCAATGATTTTATAATCGAAATAACTAATTTAACTAAAGAAGAAATAGAAAAATTATAAATCTAAAACTATATAAATATTTACATATGCTGTTTCTAATTATTTTATTAATTTTCCATTAATTCACTTTAAAAACACATTATTTTATTATATAATATCTAAAGAACAATTGATACAAACGAACAAATAGAAACGGTGATTGTTATGAAGATATTTAGAAAAATATTACTAATACTACTAATCTTAATAATAGTTGCTTGTGGTCTAATGTTTATACTAGGATATAGCGCATACTCTTCAGCTTTAAAAGAAAAGCCATTGCTTACTAGAATAGAAGAGATAACAAGTGATGAGCATTACACAAGCTTTGATAACTTATCAGAAGATTATAGAAATGCAGTTGTTGCAGTTGAAGACCATAGATTTTACGATCATGGAGCAGTTGACCCAATTGGAATTGCAAGAGCATTGTGGGTTAATGTTACGAACTGGGAATTACAAGAAGGTGGTAGTACCATAACTCAACAAGTTGCGAAAAACGTTGTATTTTCGCAAGAAGAAACATTTTCAAGAAAACTAGGAGAAATCTTAGCTGCATATGATATTGAAAAAAATTATAGTAAAAATGAAATTTTAGCATTATATGTTAATACTTGTTATTTTGGAGAAGGATACTATGGAATCTATGATGCAAGTATGGGATACTATAATAAAGAACCAAAAGATTTAAATTTAGATGAAGCTTCAATGCTTGCAGGAGTTCCTAATGCTCCATCAGTTTATGCTCCAACTGTAAATCCTGACTTAGCAAAAAAAAGACAGCAACATGTCTTAGAAAAAATGGTAGAAAACGGATATATTTCACAATCAGAAGCCAGTGCACTTTAAAAAGTGCATTTCTTCTTTTTATCTTCATATATTGTACTATACTGGAGGTATTATGAAATTTATTATTATAAAAACAAAAAATATTATTATCACTTTATTTTTATTTATTATAGTATTTTATATAATATTTCTTTTACTAAATTTTAAAAACATTTCAGCAGATAAAAATTCTAATATAGATAATAGCAATAAATCTATACAAACCAGTAGCAATGAACTAGAAAATTTTTATAGCAAAATACAAAATCTAACTAATCAAAAAGAAAAAATCGCATATATGACTTTTGATGATGGTCCTACTTTAAAATCTACAAATAAAATCCTTGATATATTAAATGAAGAAAATGTAAAAGCTAGTTTTTTTGTTATTGGAAAACATGTAAAAGAACATCCTGAATTAGTAAAACGAGCATATGAAGAAGGACATTATATTGCAAATCATGGTTACAGTCATAATAATAGTAAATTATATTCAAGTGCAGATGCTTTTATAAATGAAATTACATCTACTGATATAGAAATTGGAAAAGCTATTGGAGTTAATGATTATTGCTCTCACATATTTCGCTTTCCAAATGGATATATGTCATCTGTTTATAAATCAAAAAAAGAAGAATACGTTACTCTTCTTTCTGATATTGATTATACATATATTGATTGGAATTGCTTAAATAAAGACTCTGAAAAAAAATACAGTAATCAAGAGTTATTAAATAACTTAAAACAATCTGCTAAAAATAAAGGTACTTTAGTTATTTTGATGCATGATACTTCTGATGTTAATCAAACAGATTTAGTCTTAAAAGATTCTATAGATTACCTAAAGGAACAAGGATACACCTTTAAAAATTTTTACGAATAGGGATTAGGGGACGGTCCTAAAAATCCCTAAAAACAGGGAATAAGGGACGGACCTCTAATCATAATTTAATTATAGAATGATAATATCTTAATAATTTTTAAAATTTCGAATGCAAATGAAATCTTGTTATACATTCTTAAATTATCAGGTAGGAGAATCTCAAACTTGTTTTTAGAGGTGCCTACATGATAATTTTAGAATGAATTCAAGATGTAATGTTAGCCGAGAAATGAAATAAATTATTAAAATATTATCATTAAGCTATAAAAGGATACAAGGTCCGTCCCTAAATCCCTAAAAGCGGGGATTTTTAGGACCGTCCCCTAAATCCCTAAATCCTCACTTCTATCTCATATTCATTTCTACTTCCATCTAGTTTGATATGATTTTCAACCTCATTTCCATTTAAAGTAACTTTACTTGTACCTTTTTCAAAAGTATTTCTACCATCAGGATTTTTAACAGTTATTTTATAAATACTATTTTGCCATTTGTATTGCATCTGGTATTCTTTCCAATTTTTTGGTATACATGGCAATATTGATAAATATCCATTTTCAACTTTTAATCCCAATATATATTCTATTCCAGCTTTATAATACCAACTTGATGAACCTGTATACCAAGTCCAACCACCTCTTCCTGCCAGATTGTTTGCTCCATATATATCTGCTGGAATTACATATGGCTCTACTTTATATTTGTTACATGCATCTTTTGTTCTCGAATGTTCTATTGGATTTATCATTCTATACCATTCTAGAGCCTTATCTCCAAAGCCTAACATACTTTCAGCTATTATTACCCAACATGAACTGTGAGTGTATTGTCCTCCATTTTCTCTAACTCCTGGCAAGTATGATTTTATATATCCAGGCTCTAATTTGCTTTTTTCAAATGGTGGGTCTAATAGTTTGATTATTCCATTTTCTTTATCTACTAAATGATTTTCCAGACTTTCCATTGATATATATTTTTTGTCATTATCTCCTGCATTTGAAATGATACTCCAACTTTGTGCAATACTATCTATTCTACATTCTTCATTTTCCATACTTCCTAGTACATTTCCATCATCCATAAATGCTCTTTTATACCATCTTCCGTCCCAACCATTTGTATTTAATGCTCTTTTTAATTCATTCTTTATTCTCTCGTATTTTTCTGATTTAGTTTCAACAAATTTTTCAGTACCTTCTTCAATGTTCTTTTCAGCATTTTTAATTTCTTCTTTGCCTTCTTTCTCTTTCACTATCTCAATAAATCCATCTAAAATAGTATATAAGAAAAATCCAAGCCATACACTTTCACCTTTACCTTTATTTCCAACTGTACTAAATCCATCATTCCAATCACCAGAGCCAATCTTAGGCAATCCGTTTTCTCCAAAATTGAAACTTCTTTCAATAGCTTTTATACAATGTTCATAAATCGTTCCTTTTTCTTTGCTTTCTGGATATTTATCATACCTTTCATCCTGTCCTTCTTCTAGGACTTTTCCTTCAATATATGGCGTTTCTATTTCTAAAATACTCTCATCGCCTGTAAATTTGATATATTCTAGCACTAAATATGGCAACCATAACAAATCATCTGAAAATCTTGTTCTAATACCTCTACCTGTTTCATCATGCCACCAATGTTCTACATCTCCTTCTATAAATTGATGTTTACTGTGTTTTATTATTTGATTTTTCAAGTATTCTGGATTTATATATTTTAAAGCTAAAGTATCTTGAAGTTGGTCTCTAAAGCCATAAGCTCCTCCAGATTGATAATATCCACTTCTACCTAATAATCTACTTGAAATTGTTTGATAAATAAGCCATCCATTTAATAATATATTTGTTGATTCTAGTGGTGTATAAACTTGCAACCTATTTAGTCTTTCTTTCCATTGATTTTTTACATCAGTTAATTCCTGCTTACAATTTGCAATTTTTTGATATTTATATGCTGTATTTTTACAATCAATTAATTTTTCGTCTGAGCCTAGTATAAATGAAATTTCTTTTGTACTATAACTTTCTAATTCAACTTCTACTTCATATGCAATACATGCCTGCTTTCCAATAGAATTTTCTCTATTTAGACTTGTTTTATTCAAACCTTGCGGATTATCTAATCCGCCCTTTCCTAAGAAAAATTTTTTATCACCTGTATATGAATTTATTTTTTCGCTACTTGATACATAATTTATCATATATGATGATTCTTCCGCGTATCTGTTTCTTGCATATAGTACATTGTTATTTTTATCAAATTGTAAATCTATATATCCTTCTGTTTTCAAGTCATCTTCACCAATAGTTGGTTTTATATAATAATACAATTTTAATTTTTTTCTATTTGGTGTTGCATTTTTTAAAGTCAACACTTGAATTTTACAAGAATCTTCATTTGGAACAAATACTTCTAACTCTTGCTCTAATCCATCACTTTTATGAATATATTTTGCATATCCCAAACCATAAACTACATTATAATTTTTATTATCTGGCATTGGATTTAAACCTAGAGACCACTTTCTAGAATTCTCTAAATCTTTTAAATAGATAACTTCTGATGGGATATCTAAATTTGCATTATTTTCCCAAGTTGATACCCTGTTTAGTCTACTATTTTTATACCAGCTATATCCTCCCATATTTTCTGTTATTACTGTTCCAAATTTTTCATTTGCTAAAATATGACTCCAAACTGTTGGCAATCTATTATCCTTATTTACTTTTATTATATATTCTTTTCCATCTGGAGAAAAAGCACCATATTCGTTATAATATTTCAAATCTTCCCTATTTTCCAATAAATCTATATCTTCTGTTTCATCTATAGCTTGTGGAAGTTGACTTTCTTCTTCAATTTCTTTTCTACTATCTAAATATCTTTCTTCAATATCTTTTATATTATTTTTTAATCCACCTTTATCACTATTTATAACTATATCTGCTATAAAATCTAATAATTGAATGTCTTTTTTATCAATTTCAACTTTTGTTAATGTAAAAATTCCACCTCTTTGATTTTTCAAATATACCATATGTGAATTTAAAATTGCACCTTCAATTTCTTCTCTTACATAGTTCTCGTAACTATGTTTTTCTTCATCTAATATTACAATCTCAACCTCTATATTTTTCGTTCTAAAGAATTCATATGCTTTTAACGCTTCTTTTATGATATATTTGTCGTTTACATTTTTCATTTTCACAAGAATAACTGGCAAATCACCTGATATTCCATACTTCCATAAATCACTTTGTTTAAATACTATTTGAGGGTTTGTTTTCTCTTTTCTTTGACTGCTTAACGGATTTGTGAAAATTATATACGAAAGCATTCTTTGATATATCTCAATTTCGCTTCCTTTTATTCTTAAATATCTACTTTCAGCCTCCACTCTTGCCTTTGATAATTCAAATTCTTTTTTTACATTTTCTGCTGATTTATATTTTTCTAAATGATTTAATACTTGTTTTTCATCTTCTCCTACTGATAAAATAAAATCTACAATCACTTTTTCCTGTGCCTTTACCTTAATTGTCCTCTTTTCTGCAATAATTGGTTCTGTAACTAATCCTATTTTTTTAGAGAAAGGTATTGAATTTTTAATCATATTTGGAACTTCTAAATTTCCTCTACCTGTAAACTTCTCAGCTTCTAATTCATACTCAAAATCCCCAATCGTTTCACTATTTGTGGATAAAGTTGTTGCAACAGTAATTTTAGGTTGATTCTTTTCCCTTACTTTTCTTGTTGTTACCAAACTATTTGTTTTTTCATCATATTTTGTAGTTAAAAACAAATTATTAAACACCGGATGTGCATAATCTTGTTCTTTCTTTGATAACACTGGTTCGAAATATGAAGTAACTTCCACTATATCATCTTCATTTCCCTGATTTTCTATTATTAATCTTCTAATTTCTACTGGTTCATTAGAACTTACAGTTGTATTTATTTTCACTTTCAGATTATTATTTTTTATTTCCTGCTCATCTTTATCTGGCATAAAACTTATTTGATATTGTCCATCATTAAATCCATAATTTGAACTTATTAAAGTCTTACTTTTTACACTCTTAACTGCAAAAAATATTCCTTGTGCATAATCTTTTGTAGGTTTAAATCTATTTATATCAATCCCCCTATATCTACTTACACCTTGACCTTTTTGATTCATTGCAACGATATAATCTTCATTTGAAATTACATTTCCAATATCTAATCTTTCTTCTATTTTTTGATATGTTGTTTGGATATAATCTTCATAATCTTTGTATTTTAGTTTTTCTACCTTTTCCTTTTTCTCTTTTGTTGTTACAAAAGTCTCTGGCATTGTTTCTTGTAACAAAATACTAACTGCATCAATTTCAGGATTTTTCATAAATCTTTTTTGCAAAATATTATTATTAAATAAATTATTAATTGATAGCAAAATTAGTCCTTGATGATGCGCCATATATGTTTTTACTACACTTGATATTTTTCCTCTTTCTACTCTTTCTGGTGTATAATCTATTGATTCATAAAATCCAAATTTTCCATACATTTCTTCTTGTTCTAATCTTTTCAAATTCTGGACTTCCTCTTTTGGCACTTCATTTATTGCTAAAATACCACCATAACTAGATACAACCATTTCATCTGCAAGCCCTCTTTTTAATCCAAGCCATGGTATTCCAAATGCCTTATATTGATAATTTGATTTTAAATCTTTTAGGTTAAAAGCTGCTTCTGATATTCCCCAAGCAATATTTAATTTCTTACTATATTCCATCTGACTTTTAATCATAAATTTACAAGACTCGTCTAATAAACTTCCTTCATAACTTGGAATATTTATATTAGGCATTAAATATTCAAATGCAGTACCAGCCCATGAAATCAACCCTTTATATTTTCCTAATTTAGTAAGTGTCCTACTTAAATAACTCCAATGTTTAGCAGGTACATCTTTTTTAGCTATTGCAACTAGACTTGCTTGTCTTGCCTCAGATGCAAGTAAATCATAATATGAGTTTGTTAATTTATTATCTTCTATATTAAATCCAATTGAAAAGATTTGCTCCTCTTGGCTGTATAAATATGAAAAGTCTGTATCATTGATTAATTTTGTTACTTTTTCTAATAACCCATTTAATGTCTCTATTTCATTTTCACTTTCATTATTATATTTTCTATCTATGCTAATTCTCTCATCTAAAAAGGATTTAACCACATACAAATATCCAATAAAATTACCACTGTCAACTGTTGAAATATATCTAGGAGCTAAAAGCTCTTTTGTTTGTATTTGATACCAGTTATACAAATGGCCATTCCATTTTTGAAGTGACTCTACACTATTTAGTATGTTTTTTAGTAACTCAATTGCTTTTTCAAATGTTATATATTTTAAATCATAAGCAGATATAACTGCTAAAAGAGATAAACCAATATTTGTAGATGATGTCCTTGCTACTGTTTCTTCTTTTCTATCTTCTTGATAATTATCTGGTATTAAATAATTATTTTCCTTTGTCAAATAAGTTTCAAAAAAGTCCCAAGTCTTTTTACCAATTTCTAAAACATAATCTCTATCTTTTTGATTTAATTTTTCAATTGCTGAATGTTTTTCGATTGTTCTACTTACATACCACATTATACATGGAGCAACCATCCATAGAAGTCCTAAAACACACGCAAAACCATTTTGCTTCAAAAATCCTAACCCAATTGATGTTACACCTGCAAGTACATTAAATGCCATTTGATTAAAATATGAAACAAGACTTGATTTTGATTGTTTCTCCGCTTCTTCTGAAGTTGTCCATTCTAATAGATGCTTTTTACTTATACACATTCTATATATTGTTTTTGTAATTGATTTTATTGACACATATGCTTTATATGGCAAAACTGCTAAAGTTATAACTGCCCTTAAAAAAGTTCCTTTAAAACCTGTGATTTTTGGAGCAAAAGTCTTTTGCTTTTGTTCTCCTTCCTTCTTAAATATCAATCTATTTAAAAATTCTAAAATATATGGCAATATAGAAATCAGTAAAAGAAATGTAACAATTCCATAAATCTTTTGGTTATATACAATACCCAAAATACTTGTATATATTATTGCTACAATAATACTAATTTCTAGTAAACTTCTTCTCAAATTATCAAATATTTTGTATTTTGATAACAAATTTAATTTCTTATTTCCAATCCATTTTGTAATCTGCCAATCCCCACGAATCCATCTAGCAAGCCTTGTCATAAAACTATTGTATTTTGTAGGATATCCATCCATAAGCAAAATATCAGAAGCTAAGCCACATCTTAAATAACAGCCTTCAAGCAAATCATGGCTCAAAACTGTATTTTCTGGAATTTCACCCTTTAATACTTTTGAATATACCTTTAAATCATAAATTCCTTTTCCAGTAAAAATACCTTCATTAAAATTATCCTGATATGTGTCTGAGATTGCATTACTATATGAGTCAATTCCTCCTGCACCTGCAAATATTTTCGTAAATAATGTTTTAAAACTTATATCTAAATCAATACCCACTCTTGGTTGAAGTATCCCATATCCTTCTGTAACTGTATTTGTAGTTGGATTTATTACTGGTTTATTTAGAATATGTGACATCGCACCTATTAACTCAAATGCTGAATTTAGAATTAAATCAGTATCTGCATCTAAAGTAATAATATATTTTATTTTTGGCATATTATCTAAATTTTCTAATGTATTTTCTCTAAAAGGATTCTTTATATTTCCTAACAAATATTCATTTAATTGTGAAAGCATACCTCTTTTTCTTTCCCAACCAAGATATGAATTTTCTCCTTCATTCCAAATACGTTTTCTATATATAAAGTTAAAAATTTTTTCATTGTATTTTTTATTTAATTCATCTACTAATTTTTTACCTTCTTGTATTACTTCTTCATCAAAATCCTCTTCCCTTTTTTCACTCTCCGAACAGTCTCCCAGCAAAGTAAAATACAAGTTTTTACTTTTATTCGCTAGATAATATACTTCTAGTTTTCTCATTAATTCCTGCACTTTTTCTTTTGATTTTACTATTGTTGGTATTACTACCATTGTTGCCATTTCTTCTGGCAAACCTTGTGTCAAATCAAGTTTTGGTATTAGTTTTGGTTTTACTATTTTACTTAATATATATTGTATTATTTGTGTTGCAACTTCTGATATTGGAATAAAAAATATGATTAATGTTAATATTGACATCCATAAATTGCTAGTTTTGAAATTTATAATACTTGAAATAATTATATCTATGATTAATGTTGTGATATAAATTGCTGAAATATATATTTTTGTTTTTCCTTTTTGACTTATTGAATTTTTATCTTTATATTTTAATACTGCATATAATTCATCAATTCCTTTATCTATTAAATAATATCCTATGTGTGATTTTTTGTTTTCTTTATTATCACCTTCTATTTTTTTTAAATGTTTTTGTGCTAGTTCTAATGTTTTTCTAGCTATATATATTTCTGAAATCTTGGTTTTTTTAGATATTTCTTTTATAGCATTTCTATAATATTCCTTTGTTTTATTATCCATATTTATATATGTGTTACTTGGATCTTGTCTTAAAATTTCTTCAACACCATTTATTTTTTCAAATATTTCTAGGAAATTTATTCTTTGAATTTTTTTGATGCTTGTAATACTATTTCCCATACTAACTTTTCTAACAGCTATGTCAAAATGTTCTTTTTTAATCACATCTTGTACTGTTGTTCCAGCCATTTCTACTGCTTCTTCTAAAACTTTTAAATAACTATATCCCTTTTTTCCATATCTTTTTAATATATATGACATGTATTCTATAAATGGGTATTTCATATCTTGAAAACTATCTTTTTCCATCTTTTTGCACGCACTTGTTTTACATACTATATTAGTTTTGTTTTTGTTTTCAATTAATCTTTCTACTATATTTTCTGCTTTAAATTTTTGCATTTGTGAACTGTATATTCTTTCACACAATTCTCTTATATTTTCTATTATTGATATTTGCAAAAATATCCCTATATTCCAAATTTCTTCCATGCTTAGTGTTTTTTTACTTTGATAACTTTGCAATGCTTCTTCTAATTCTTTTTTTTCTATTTTGTTATCTGTGTATGCTACTATTTCTGCTGCTAATACATAGATTCTTGCAAATCCTTTATATTTTCCATTTGCAATTCCTAAAAAGTTTTTGTATTTTTTTAGTGGTAATTCTTTTTCTATTTGTTTTACTGTTTGTTCTATGATATAGAAGTTATCTAGTAACCATTCTCCTGCTGGATGTATGCTTATTCCTAATTTTAAATGTTCATTTAATAGTTCATATACTTGTTCTATTGTTTTATAGTTTTCTATCATGTTTGGTACAGGATATGTTTGCTTGTCACTTTTATTTTTTAGGTTATGACTTGATGCTATTTTTTGCAAATGCCTATTTAGTTGCTCTTTGTCTAATAACGTTCCATCTATTTTTAATATTTTTGTTGTTTTCAAAAATTTCCACTCCTTGCTTTTTATGTTTTAAACATATTGTTTGCAAAGAGTGGAAATTTTATACTTTTTTGTTTTTAATTCGAAAAATTTAAATTTGTTTTAATATTAAAAGGCACTATACTATCTAGTGCCTTTTTCTTATCTTTTCGCAGGGATACAATGCAACGGTCATAGCAAATCCTAATCCACCAATAAGTATTGTCACCATCTGTAATACTTTACCCAGAATACCAGTAAATGGCATCCCTATATACAGATATAGCTCGGTAACAAAAGCAAGTGCAAATATCAGTACACCTATAGCTCTAGCTTTTAACACCCGTTTTTTCATGTTCCCTTTTTTTGTTGCTTTCGTCATTTTGTCTTCCTCCTTATTAAGACTATACTCCCTAGTCTTGAATCTCAACTAATAGTTACAACTATATTATACCACTTTTTATGTAAAAATGCAAAATTTTGATATTCACTTTTTTCTATATATGAGTATATTTCTAAAACATCACTTAATGTATATGATATCATTTAAAACACCTACTTTTCTTACTTCAATAACTGTTCCTTTGTTAACCCAGTAATTCTAATAATAAAATCTAAATCCACTTTTTCTTCTAGCATTTTTTTAGCTACACTCATAATTCCTTCCTTTCTTCCCTCTTTTCTACCTTCTTTTCTTCCTTCTTTTCTTCCTTCTTCTAAACCTTCTTCTATGCCTTTTTTCTTAGCATTTTCAAAATCCCTTCTTATTACCATCTGTGCATGTAACATAGCATCTTCACCTTCCTTTTCTATTAATATTTCTTCGATTTTTTCTATTTCTTCTTTAGTTAATTTATCACTTAACAAATATTTAATTTCTTTTGCAAATTCTTTTCTTTCTTCTTGCTCTTTTATATATTTCGACATTCGTTTCACCATTTCTATTATATCTTCTGTATCATTTTTTCTTTCTATTACAGACATTCTTGCAACTGCTGTCCCTTCTTTAATTGCTTCTTCTTCATTCCTTATATCTATCAAGTTATACCCTGTTATAACATCTATACCATTAAAATGTTCAAATTCTACTTGTACTTCTTCTAATTTATTTTTAGCAGTCCATTTTGCTTGCCCTGTGTAAATTACTAATGGTATTACTTTTGGAATTCCTACTTTTTCTATTTTTCCTTTAATACTTTTCATTCTTGTCCTTATTATTTCTAAGCTATATTCTAATATTCTATATGACATTAATTTATCTACTTTTGTTTGATGTTCCACTAAAAAGAAAACTTCTTTCCCTTTTAATTTATATACTATATCTGCTTCTCTTTTTTCATAGGTACTTGTTATAAATTTTGTATCATACTTTTCTATCATTTCTTCAGTTAATTCTTCTTTTGGTTTCACGTATCTGTTTATTAATTTAACAATTTCTTTATTTCTATTTAAAATTTCTCTAAATAATTTATCATGCTTATGATATTGTTTTTCTTTTATACTATTACTTACTTCTAAGCAATAACTTTGACTATTATCGTTCAATCCATAATTTCTCTTTTTTATAACATATGGATATAATTTGAAATAATCATACAATGTATATATTATCATTCTTTTGCTCCTTTCATTATATATTTATAGCACTATAAAATCAATATTTATTTTATAGTAAATCAAACGGTTTAATTATATTTTTCGCCATTTTTCTCGTTTTTTCTTTCTCTTTTTAATTTTTCATTTCCTTTTTGAAATTTTTTCGATTAAAAATTTTGAAATAAATTTATATTGTACAATATTTTTTTACTTTAGATTAATATGAATTTCATAATTTAAAGCAATTTACTTATACCATAATTTTCCAATTATGTCAAGAATATTTGGAAATTTTTAAAAAATTAAAACTTCCCTCACTCTTACCAAGCTTGGGAAGAAAGATACATCTTTTTTTGTCAAATTATTTCATTGTAGCATTATTTACTTCTGAGGACATTGTATTGCTGAATTGATTCAAACTTTCCAATGAATCGAAGCTCAAAGTAATAACAAGTTTTTTATGTGAATTATATATTTCTTCAAGTTGCGCACTAAAAGTTGATGCATATTTTAATAAAGCCCTTACCCTATCAAATTCAATTTTTCTCCTCTTGTCATCTGTACGCTCTCTCTTTTTGGCAAAAGCTTCTTCTACCTCATAGATATTTTGTCCTTTGATAGTAATTAGTTTTAGGCTCATTGGAACAGAAACTACAATAGTATACCGTTCCACCACTGGTGATAATACTTTGAAATCTTTTGACATTTTTAATACCTCCATTTTTCCTTTTTGTTTTCCCGCTGTTGCAGGAAGTATTACGGTTACTTATAGCATATAGCTAACTGTTCACATTATATCACCTTTATGTTACTTTTGCAAATTTCCTAAATCTAGTTCTATATAAAATTCCACACCATCTTCATGATTTACAACACCATAATTATTTCCATAGTTACTCATAATTGCCCTTACAAATGACAAACCTATACCTGTTCCACCATCATTTCTATTTCTTGACTGGTCAATTTTGTAAAATCTATTCCAGATTTTTGTCATTTGATCTTCTTCTATTTGTTCTCCTGTATTAAATACTTTTATTCTTACTTTATTTTTTTCTCTATTTACTTCATTTTCTATTCTAATGTACTTATTTCCATATTTTTCTTCAACATGCTTAATTGCATTTGTTAAATAATTTGTAATTACTTGTTCTATATAAAAATCATCAGCTACAACAGTTATTTCTTCAGGAGTTTTAAATTCTACAGTTGTTTGTTTTTCATCTAGCATAACTTGTGATTTTCTTACTACTTCTTTTTCTAATTCAACAATATTAAATTCTTTGTTATTAAATTCTCTTTTACCATACTCTAGTTTCATTAAGTCAAGCAATTCTTTAACAAGTTTATCCATTTTATTTGTTTCATCTAAAATTACTTCAGCATAGAATTTTCTGCTTTCTTCATCTGTATTTACATTTTCAAGTAATCCTTCACTATACCCTTGTATTAAAGCAATAGGAGTTTTTAATTCATGTGATACGTCTGAAATAAAGCTTTTTCTCATTTCATCTATTTTTGATTTTTCTTCAATATCTCTTTCTAGTTCATTGTTTGTTCTTCTTAGTTGTTTGATAGTCTTTTCCAATTTTTCTGACATAATATTGATACTTTTTCCTAAATTGTTTATTTCTTCTCCTGCATCTGTAATTTGATATTTATGGCTAAAATCTAAATTAGACATATTTTTTGCTATTTTATTTAACTCTAAAATAGGATCTGTAAATTTTCTAGATACATATGTAACTATTACTGCTGCAATTAGTATTGCAAAACCAGCCATTAAGTATAGGAAGTTATTAGATATTTTTACACTTTCTTGTATTGATGTTATTGGAATTCTTATATATAGTAAATATCCATTATCTAATACTGCTGATAATAATATATATGTAACTCCATTATTATTGTCCTTCATTCTTTTAATTGTAAACTTATCACCATTTTCTATTACTTCTCCTGAATCTGTGTGAAATCTATTGGTCATCTCACTCATTTCACCTAATGTTGATAAAAAGTCTTTATCAGAAGTATATACATTTATATTTTGGTCATTCTTTATTAATATATCAAAATTATTTTTTATCGCAACAGTTTCTAATATTGAACCAATTGAGTAATCTTCATTTTCTTCATTATTATAATAATTATTTACAGTATTATACACATCTTTTAAAGCTCGTGTTTTGCTAAATAAATAGAATTGTCCAAAAACAAAGTTATTTACTAATATTAAAAATAAAATAATTAACAAAATTACCACAGATAAAGTTATAAATAGCCTAACTCTTACCGATTTTAGTGCTTGTTTTAGTTTTTCTATTTTTGCTTTCATTTTAACTTCGTTCCTTTCATAGCGAAATAGATTTAACTATTAAGCTATTTTACTTCAAATTTATAACCTACTCCTCTCATTGTTTTTATATATTTACCTTTTTTACCTAATTTATGGCGTATTTTCTTTATATGACTATCTATTGTTCTTGAATCTCCATAATAATCATAATTCCATACATTATTCAATATTTTATCGCGTGATAAAGCAATATCTTTGTTTTCTACAAGATATGTTAATAGCTCATATTCTCTAAGACTAAGTTCAATTGGCTTTCCATCTACTTTTACTGTTCTTCCTTCTTTATCAATTTCTATTCCGCCATAATCTTTTACATCTCTTATATCTGGAGCAGTTCTTTTCAAAATTGCTTCAACTCTTGCAACTAATATTTTAGGACTAAATGGTTTTGATATATATTCATCAACACCCAATTCAAATCCAAATAATTCATCTTGTTCTTCTCCCCTTGCTGTTAACATGATTATTGGAACCTTTGAAGTTTGACGAATTTGTCTTAAAACTGACCATCCATCTAATTTAGGCATCATTACGTCAAGCAATATTAATGATATTTTGTTTTGATTTGCTTCGAAAACTTCTAATGCTTTTTCTCCATCTTCTGCTTCTAAAGTAGAATATCCCTTTGCTGTTAAAAAGTCTTTTATTAACTTTCTCATTCTTGCTTCATCATCTACAATTAAAATACAATCATTAATCATTTTAACCTCATTCCTTTTATATATTTTTACACATTTGATTTACGTATATTATACTTTAAATTTATGTCTAAATTGTGAATTTTTTATAACATTTGATTTCTATTCTAACATTAAAAGAGTATCATCATGATACTCTTTTGTATTTATTGGCACCTTCAAAATTTAACTTCTAACATATACATTTTGCGTATCATACGCTACCTTTATATTTTCTTCTTCTAATATCTTCATTAATTTGTAATTTATATCTTCACATTCTGCTAAATAACTATCATATCCAACCGAATCTGTATATGTGTATATTAGCATATTAATTCCTTCTTCATTAATATTGTCAAACCTTACAATTGTTTCTTCATCTAATATACTTTCTCTTTCATGTAGCATTTTTTCAACTCTCTGTTTCAATATTTGTAACTTTTCTACTGGTGTGTCTAATTCTATTCTTAGGTTTACCTTATATCTTCTTCGTTCCATTTTACTCCAATTGATTACTGATGAATCTGCAATTTTTGAATTTGGTACATTTAAAATTGAATTTTCGAATGTTCTAATTCTTGTAGTTCTAAAGGTAATATCTTCTATCGTTCCTTCATATGAATCCATTTGAATCCAGTCACCTACATTAAAAGGTTTGTCTAAAAATATTACAAAACCTCCAAATAGGTTTTTTGCAGTATCTTGGGCTGCTAAAGTTATTATTACTCCACCTATACCTAATCCAGCAATTAATCCAGTTAAATCAATTCTAAGTAATGCTAAAACTATAAAGGCTGTAATGATATATATTATGGCTCTTACTATTTTTAAAATAAATTCAAGTGTTGTATCATCTATTTGTCTTTTAGACTGTTTTCTCATTTTAGATACTAATGATGACTTTATAGTAAAACTTTTTGCAAGTCCTATAGCAAATGCAATTACACTTATTATTTGAAATGCAATTGTTACAAATCCCATTACTTCTTGGCTTAAGTTTAGTGGTTTCTTTAAAAATAGAACTGCTAAATAAATTCCCAAAATTATAAAAAATACTTTTAATGGGCTATAAAATGCACTTTCTCTTATATCTTTGGCTTTTTTTGATTTTAATTTAAACATTCTAATAATTGCATATGCAATTGTTGAACTAAATATTCTAAATACTATTATTATTCCTATTGCTATTATTATATCTATTATTTCTAATGAAGTAATACTACTTACAAACTCACTAAATTGCTCCATTAATAGTCCAACTCCTTATCTTTTTTCTAATACTTTATTTTCATATTTCAAAATAATTCAAACAAGAATTAGTATATTGCTAGGCGAAGATAGTTATTAATTTATGAGGCGTACTATTTGTACGTTGATTAAATTAATAACTATCTTCAACGACGCAAGATGCTGATTATTGTTTGAATTAGCTTTAGCCCATGTAGTCACGAAGCTTCTTACTCCTACTAGGATGTCTCAACTTTCTCAAAGCCTTAGCCTCAATCTGTCTAATTCTCTCACGAGTAACCTCAAATTCACGTCCAACCTCTTCCAAAGTTCTAGCCTTACCATCTTCTAGTCCAAATCTTAATTTTAAAACTTTAGCTTCTCTTGGTGTCAAAGTATTCATTACTTCTTCTAATTGCTCTTTTAACAATGTATATGCTGCTGAATCATGTGGTTCTGGACTATCTTCATCTTGAATAAAGTCACCTAAATGGCTATCATCCTCTTCACCAATTGGTGTTTCCAAAGATACTGGATCTTGTGCTATTTTTTGAATTTCCATTACTTTTTCTACTGGTATTTCCATTTCAGCTGCAATTTCTTCTGGGGTTGGTTCTCTTCCCATTTGTTGTAAAAGATGTCTTGATGTTCTAATTAATTTATTAATTGTTTCTACCATATGAACTGGTATACGTATAGTTCTTGCTTGGTCTGCTATTGCTCTTGTTATTGCTTGTCTAATCCACCATGTTGCATAAGTACTAAATTTAAATCCTTTTGTATAGTCAAATTTTTCTACTGCCTTAATTAATCCCATATTTCCTTCTTGTATTAAATCTAAGAATAACATCCCTCTACCAACATATTTTTTAGCTATACTTACTACTAATCTTAAGTTTGATTCTGCTAATTTTTGTTTTGCTTCTTCATCACCTTTTAGTATTCTTTTTGCTAGATCTAGTTCTTCATCATATGTTAAAAGTGGGATTCTTCCAATTTCTCTTAGATACATTCTAACAGGATCGTCTACATTTATTCCTTCATAACTTGTATCTGTAATTTCATCTAATTTTAAATCTTCTACTTCTTTTAAATCTTCAATATCTGGTTCTTCATCTAAATCGTCATTTAATAAATCCACTCCTAATTCTTCAAAAGCATCAAATACTTTATCAATTTGGTCTGGATTCACATCATCTAATTCAGAAGCTAAATCACCATAGGTGATTGTTCCTTTTTCTTTAGCCTTTTTTAAAATATTATTTACTTTTTCATTTTTTAATGCATCATCATCTTTTTCTTCATTTTTTGTATCATTATTTTTTTCTTCTGCTAAATCTTGTTCTTTATCTTGTTTTTTATTTTCTTTTTCGTTTTTATGTTTTTGATTTTCCTTTTCTTTTTCATGTTCTACAGCTTTTTTCTTTGCTATTTTTCTTGCTTTTTCCATTTTTTCTATTTTTTCACTGTCACTTGTTTTTTTACTATCTTGTTTTTTCTCTGTTTTATTTTTTGCCTCTACTTTTTCTATACTTTTTTTGTCTTTTTTAGTAGTTTCTTTCTTTACTTCACTTTTCTTTTCTTTTTTTGTTGCATCTTTTTTACCATTAGTTGTCTTTTTTTCTTCAATTTCACTTAATTCTTCTTTTTTCTTTGCCATCCTTATTATCATTCCTTTCTCAAGTTCTATCCTTTATTCCTATTTTAACTTTGATATCTGAATAATTACATTATTTAATTCTTGTCCTAAAGTATTTCTCTTTATTGCATCTGTTTCATTTTCTATAAGTTCTACAAGCTCAAATTTTCTGTTATTTAATCTGTCTTTTTCATAACTTTTAATTATATCATCAATTGCTTTTTCCATATCATCTATTTCATAATCATCTGCCATTATTTCTGTTATTCTTCCTTGTTCTTCCTCATTTAAGTTATCTATAATGCCATTAATATTACTATTTCCTTTTCTGAGTTCTTCATACAATTTTTGAGCAATATTTTTATTTATATTATCTTTGAAATCTTCTACTTTTATATTTTTTTCTATTATTTCAAAAAAACTTAATTCTCCAGTTAGAAGTATTGATAATACAGTATTTTCTCTTCTTTTAATTGTTTCAGATACTTGTTTTTTATTTTCAGTATGCTTAATAACTGGCTTTGCTTTTTCTAGTATTTTTTCACTTTTAGAACTATTATATGTAAGTTTATTCACTTCTGCATATATTGCCTCTTTTGATATTTCATATTCTTTTGCAATTTTTTCAATGTACACTTCTCTTTCAATACTATTGTCAATTTTTGCTATAAGTTTTGCAATTTCATTTAAAAACTTAATTTTGTCATTTACATTTTCTAGATTTAAATTTTTCTTTAATACTTTAACTTTAAATTCCACCACTGATAATGCCTTATCTATTAAATTTTTAAATCTCGCATTTCCATATTTTACAATATACTCATCCGGATCTTTTGCGCCATCCATTTGTAATACTCTTATATCACATCCCATATCTTGTAATATGTCTAATGCTCTTATTTTGGCATTAAGTCCTGCTTCATCTGAATCAAAACTTAAAATTATTTGGTCTGCATTTTTTCTTAGTAACCATCCTTGTTGCTGTGTTAATGCTGTTCCAAGTGGTGCTACTACATTTGTTATTCCTCTTTGATGTAATGAAATAACATCCATATATCCTTCCACAATTAACAATTGCTTTAAATGTCCTTGCTTTTTTGCAACATTTAACCCAAATAAAGTTCTTCCTTTACTATATGCTACATTTTCTGGTGAATTTATGTATTTTGGCTTAGAGTCATCTAAAACTCTTCCTCCAAAAGCAATGACTTTTCCTCTTGCATCACAAATTGGAAACATTAAACGGTTCCTATATCTATCAATATATTGTCCTCTATCATTTTTATTAACTAAACCAGATTCTAGTATTTCAGGCTCTTCAAATCCTTCTTTTTTTAATTTATGATATAGTTCATCAAACTTTCCTGAATATCCGATTTTAAATGATATTAATGTTTCATTTGTTAATTTTCTCTTTTTAATGTACTCTTGAGCAATTTTTGATTCTGGAAGATATAAATTTTCGTGATAAAAATTTGCTGCTACTTCATTTACTTTTAGTACTTTACTTTTTAATATTTCTTTTGCTGTGTCAACATTATTTTCTAAAGTTGGTAACTGTATATTTGCTCTTTCGGCTAAAGTTTGAACCGCTTCTACAAAGCTGATTCCTTCTATTTTCATTAAAAAAGTAAATACATTTCCTCCAACTCCGCATCCAAAGCAATGAAATATTTGTTTATCTGGTGAAACTGAAAATGAAGGTGATTTTTCATTGTGGAATGGGCATAATCCAAAGTAGTTTCTTCCACTTCTTTTTAAATGCACATATTGTGATATTATATCTACTATGTCATTTGATTGTCTAACTTCTTCTATAATTTCATCACTATATCGTGGCATTTTTACCTTCCTTTCCTTTTTTCAATATACATATTTATATTATTCGACGCATTTGACATAAATTCCTTCTTATTACTTAAAAAAATTGTCAAGTTTTTAAAAATTGACAACTTTTATTGTATTTTTTCTTAATCACTACCATAGTCTATTAACTATAAAAATTTATTAAATTTCGAATGCGATTGAAATGCTTGTAGCCATTCTTAATATAAAATAAATGAGGAAGCGCGATGAAAGTAGCGAGAGGCTCGTTTATTTTATATTTAGAATGGCTAAAGTGTGAAATGAAGCCGAGAAATAAAATAATTTTTATAGTTAGTTATTTAACAACATCATTCTATTATCTAATTTTTGAATTGCCTTTGCACAATTCACCCATTCCTTTGATGATTTTTTATCTATTTCTTCTTCTGGTTTATATTTCATTTTATGCTCAAGACTAGCCCAGAAATCCATTGCAATTGTTCTTATTTGAATTTCTACTTTAACATATACTATGTTTTGTGATAAAGTTACTGGCACTTCAACTATTAAATGATAGCTTGAATATCCACTTTCTTTAGGATGTGTCACATAATCTTTTTCTGTAATTATATTTATTCCTGGCAATTTTTTAACTAAATTTCTAATTGAAAATATATCCTTTTTTAATGGACATATTATTCTTACTCCTGCGATGTCATTAATATTTTCTATCATTTCACGATAATTAAGTTCTAAATTTCTCTTTTTCATTTTTTGTATTATACTTTCAGGCTTTTTTATTCTTGTGTTTATATGGTCTATTAAGTCATAATTATAGAATAATTTAAATTCATCTTGTATTATTTCTATTTTTGTTTTTAATTCTTTAATTGCTATTGAATAGATAAACATTAATTTTTCAAATGTTTTATCATCCTCTTTTAATTCTTTGTTATAGTCTAAAAAGTTTTTTATTTCCATCAGGTCTGTTGGTTCTTCTTTATTTTTCTTTCTTTTCATTTACTTCACCCTTTCTAGGTTTTTTGTTTTTTTCATTTGCTATATTTTACATTTCCTAGTTATTATATTTTTCTGTTTTTTGATTTATGCATATGTTATCCAAATTTTGTTATCAAAAAATAGTTTAAATGTGTTTTTTAGGTGAAAAATGTTTTAATATTTTATTAAGTCCTTTTTAATAAATAAAAAATTATATATAAATTTTAAACTTTATATATAATTATTTTTTGTTTTATAATATTACTTTTTACTTTATTTCCTACTACTTCTTCTCCCCATATATTGTTAAATATCTTTTTAGCTTGCTTCTTATCTTTAAATTTAAAATATGTTTCAAATTTATCATAACAAATAAAGCCTTTACTTTCTATCCAATCATTATAATCTTTTGTTCGCTTTATATTAGGATATCTATTCCTAATTTCTTCAAATTCACCACCAATATCATTTTCAACTAAGTAAATATTACCATCATGTTTCAAAACTCTTTTCATTTCATCTAAAACCTTATTTCTTCTATCTATTTCTTGAATTGTCCCTAATACCCATGTAGAAATAATAACATCTATTGAATTATCTGATAAAGGTATATTTTCTGCACTACAACATATAAATTGTACATTATCACTTTTCACTTTATTTTTAGCAATTTTTAGTTGTTCATTTGATAAGTCTAGTCCATAATATTTATCCGTTTCTTTATAGAACTTTTGCATAAACTTTCCTGTTCCACACCCTAAATCTAGTACAATTTTGTTTTTTACTTTTGGTAACAAACATTTATATATTTTATTAGGATAATCTTCTGCTATACTAAAGATTTCATATATATCATTTTCTTCATAATAGTTCTTTGACTTTTCTGATAAATTAAGATTATTCATTTTCTTGCTCCTTAGTCTCTGGAAATATCATATCTACCATATATTTAGTAACATTCCTAGGCTTTCCTTCGCTTGGTCTCATATGCATATGTATTCCTGGTACAGTGTTTACTTCTACAATATTATACATATCTGCTGTTTGGTTTCTTGTGATGTCTTTACTCATATAATCAATTCCTACATATGACAATCCAGAAAAAATCTCTAAAATCTTTTTACAATTATCTATAACAGAACTATGTATTTTATCAGTAAAATCAATACATAATCCTCCTTTTGCAACATTTGAATTATGTCTTAAATATACTTTTTGATTCTTTTTTGGTATATCTTTCATTGAAATATTATTCTTTTTCATATAGCATTCAGTAATTTCATCTACTGCTATTGGACATAAGCAATTTACTCTTTCTTTTCTTTTTTCGTTTTCTATTTCTATTAGTTCTAATATAGAATGTTCTCCATCTCCTATTACATGTGCAGGCTCTCTGTGTAAAACTGCATATTTTCCCTCTTTAGTTAAAAACACTCTATATTCTTTACCATCAAATTGTTTTTCCACTATAAACGGTCTTTTTAATTTATTTACAAATACATTTTGAATAATGTTTTTTAGTTCCATTTCATCTTCTATATCCATGTAAATATTATCCCCATGAGAACCAAAAACAGGTTTAACAACTACTGGAAAACCTATTTTTCTGGCATACAGGATAGATAGTTCCCATTCATTTGGTAAAAACTTTTCTCCAATAGGTACACTTATTTTATTTTGTTCAAGAATTTTCTTTGTTATATATTTATCTCCACATATAATAGAAACAGAGTACGGAGTAATAGAAGAAT
>CALXZZ010000017.1 GCA_944393365.1 uncultured Clostridia bacterium | reverse complement strand
ATTTTGTTCAAGAATTTTCTTTGTTATATATTTATCTCCACATATAATAGAAACAGAGTACGGAGTAATAGAAGAATCTCTATCTAAAATCCATTCTATGTGTTTTCCATACTCTGCTTTTATAAGTTCTATTTCCTTATAGATAATATCAACATTAATTCCTCTTGATTGCATTTCCATTACTAATAATCTTTGATTTGTATGCAAATTTGATAATTCAGAATTATCTAACATTATCTTTCTTCACCTTCTGATTTTTCTAAATCTTTTTTTAATTCTTCTATAACTCTTCTTCTGTTTTCCCCAATATCGTTTTTCACTGATCCTGTTTTGAATTTTACTCTTTTAAAAAAATCCTTTTTTTCTTCTAAAAATTCTTTGTACCTACTTTCTCCTCTTGACTCTGACATAAAAATACCTCCTTTAAATAATAATCACACTATCTATGCAATTATTTATTACACTTTTAAAATTCTTTTCTATATATGTAATATTTAACTTATTGAATATCTCTTTTTTAAATATAGGATTATCTATTTCAGTTCTGTAGTTAATGTTTTGAATATCATACAAATATGCACAAACTATTACATTAGTTTTATTTTTTAAATTTTGCATAATATCTTTTATATAATCTTCTAAATAGTTTTCTTTTTTATTATATACTTTTTTAATATAATCACTAATATTTGACATCAATATTATATCACAATTTGCTAAAATTGGCAAGTCGTAGTGATTTAGGTCTTTATAGTTAGAATTTATTAATATTATTTCTTTTTTGTTTATATTTTGTTTTGCTATATTATAATCCAACTCACTTTTTAAGTATAAGTTTGATTTTAATTTTATATTATTGTTGTCATATTTATTGTTAAATATATATGAATTTCTTAATTCATAACCATCATTATTAAAATTATGATACAATATATCCCAATTTTCAGCCACATTTTTTGTTAAATCTTTTCTTAATTTATTTATATATACTTCATAATCTAAAGCATTCTTATTCTCTTCTATATCATTTTCCTCATTTATCATAAAAAAATGTAAAAATTCTTTATAGTTCAGATTTTGTAAAGCTACTAATTTTAGTTCTGTAAATATTAATGCTAAATAATTTATATCAAACCCATAAACTTCTTCTGCTCCTTTGTAAAAAGCATTTATAATATGATCTCCAGAGGCTGCTACTGTTAATACATTTTTGTTTGTAAAATCTAAATATTCAAAATATCCTGCTATATTTTCAGTTGTAAATGAATATATTTGAGACAAATTATTAAAATTATTTATATCTATTTCTTTTAAGTTTATCTTTTTATTTTTTTCATCCATATATTTTATAATCATTATTTTCTCCTACTTGCTGGACAACCTTTTATTTTATTTTCTTCTATATATTTCAAATATCTTTGTATAGGCTCTGATTTGATAATTTCAGTAATTGAACTATTTTTTAATGTTAATTCTGATTTGTATTCTGGGTCATTTGATACTACCCATGTGCATGGTGATACTTGTCCTAAGTTATTAATATACAAAAATTTTTTTACTGCTGGACAATATTCTTCTGTTTCTGTAACCCTATTTTCTGTGAAACTATATTTAACTTTTATTTGTTCTTTATACTTCATTGCTAATTTTTCCAATTCTTCTTTTACACTATCTATAGTTCTCTTTGAAATAATAGTTTCATCTCCATCTAATCTTCCAACCGCTTCCATAAATGAAAATATAATTTCATTTACTTTTAGCTCTATTGCCAATTTTACTATTTCCTCTAATTTATATTCATTCCTTTTATAAATTACAGTTCCAATTCTTGTATAAACATGATTACTTGTTAAATATCTAATTCCTCTTAATGTTCTTTCAAATGTGTTTTCTCCTCTAACGTACTCATGTGAATATTTATCGTTTCCATCCAAACTTACATGTACCATTGGAAAATCTATACTTTTTAATTCTCTAGCAATTTTATCCGTAATTAAAGAAGCATTTGTTGATATGTCCATATCAAATCCTAATTCACTTGAATATTTTAATATTTCCGTCATATCTTCTCTTGTAAATGGCTCTCCGCCTGTGAATTTTATATATGTAAAATTATTTTTCTTTAACTCTTTTATTGCTCGTTTCACTTCATCGGTTGTTAATTCATTTTCATATTTTTTTGCTTCACTACTAAATATACAATAACTACAATGATAATTACATGTATTGGTTATTTCCCACAAAACTCTACCACCATTTTCTGGTATTCTAAATAAACAAAATGGGTATCTATTCATATAATCCCTCTTTCTTTAAAAGTTCCTCATATTCATTTTCTCTTGGATTATCGCTTGTATCTATTACAAAAAATTCCTTTTTTAGTTGTTTTATTTTATCTATTTTTTGTTCATTTGTTAATTGCATTTTCATTCTTTTTATTACTGATTCTTTTCCCAAATCTCCACTTTCTAATCTTTTTATTTGGATTTCTTTTTTACAATAAACCATTATAATACTATCTACTATATCATATAATTCATCTTCTAAAAGTAATGCCCACTCAATAAATATAACTCCATTACTTTTGTTTATTTGTTCAATTAGATGTTTCTTAATTTTTGGATTTATAAATTTTTTATATTCCTGCATTGCTTCTTTGTTATTGTATATCTTTTTGTTTAGTTGTTCTCTATTTATCTTCTCTATGTCCAATATATTTCTTCTAATGTCATCTACATCTAAAAATATAGCATTTATTCTCTTATCTTTACATATTTTCTTAAAAATATCTATCGCATAACTTTTCCCACTGCCAATTGAGCCTGTGATTCCAATTACTTTTTTCATTTATTTCTCCCAATCTATTCCATATCTTGAAGGACAAAATGATAAAAATTTGATTTTTCCTTCTTTATTTCTTAGTTTCTCTAAATCTTCCCATTCTTCCACACTTTTAACTATTTTATAATCCTTTTCATTAAGTTTTTCTATTAATACATTTATATCCTCTATCATTTCTTTGTTTGTATAATTTTCATTTTCTAATAGTGGTTTATCACTATGTATATATTGTGTTGGAATTTCTTTTTCTTTTGACAACTTATTGTATATAGTTGTTCCCAACCTTAAAGCTAAAAAATGCCCTCTTATCTCATCTGGCTCTGTTTCTAATATAAATTCAATTGTCTTATACATATCTTCTTTTGTCGTAGTTGGAAGATCATATATAAAACTTGTCCTTACTCTATATCCCATTTTCTTAACTTCTTTTATTACTTGCTTTGCATATTCTATATTGAAATTTTTATTATTTCTCTCAAGAACTTTTTGACTTCCAGATTCTATTCCAAAGTGAAGCCATCTAAATCCTGCTTTATACATTAATTCAAATGTGTTTTTATCATAAGTATTGATACTTGCCAGACACCCTAATCTTATATTTATTTTTTTATTTATAATAATATTGCTTATATCTTGAATTCTTTTTCTATTTGCTGTTGCGTTATCATCTAAAAATATTATCTTTTTTGTATTATACTTATTAATTAAATATTCAATTTCTTTCACAACATTTTCAGCACTTCTGCCCCTCCAACTTCCCCAGTAATTATATGTAGGACAAAAATCACATTGGTTTATACACCCTCTACTAGTTAATATGCTTCTAATATCTATATAATCTCTTATATCAGCCAATTCTCTATTAGGAATTGGTAATTTGTCTAAATTATATTTTTCTTTATTAGGTTCATTAATAATAGTTTCATTATTATTTTTGAAAACAATTCCATTTATTTTTGATAATTCTTGTCTATTATTAATATCTATGTTTAAAATATCTATAATTGTTTGTTCTACTTCTCCAATAATTCCAATATCAAATTTTATAATATCTATTATTTTTGGATTATATGTTACCGTTTTTCCAATCATAATTGTTTTTATGTCATATTCTTTTAGCTTGTTGCATATTTCAGAAATTTTTTCTAATGCTTTTTGTGTATGTAAAGGAATATGATAATCGTATGAAACAATAACAACATCTGGCATAAAATCATTTTGTATATATTTAGTTAAATCATCGCAATCTAACTTTTTACAGTCCATATCTAAAAATTTTACATTATAATGAAATTGTTGTAAATAAGTTCCCAAACTTATAATATCTATTGGTTCTATTAATAATTTTTGCTCTGAAAATGGTATGTTTGGTGGGTTAATTAACAATATATTCATAAGTTCTCCCTTTCTTTATTGTTAACTATTATAACATACCAATTTATTTTTGTACATATACAAAAATAAAGCACTATTTCTAGTACTTTACTTTGTTTTCAATTATAAATTATGCTATTTGTTTCCTTGTTCTTAAATTAAAAATTTTAAATCTGTTTCTATATTATCTAATATTACTGTTTTCTTTTCTCCCGTCCTTACATTTTCTAGTTCAAATTCATCTCCTGATTGCTTATTTCCTATAACAACTAAATATGGTGTACCTAAAATTTTGCAATCCTTTATTTTCATTCCCATTGTGATATTTTCTCTATCATCTAAAATTGCTTCAATACCATTTTCTTTTAGTTTGTTATATAATTTTGTTGCAAATTCAAGTTTTTCTTCATCTTCCATTTTGGGAACTATTTGAACTTTAAATGGTGCTATATTTTCAGGTAAAACAATTCCCTCTATTTCTCCATTTTCCTTTTTTAGTATTGATTCTTCATATAAAGCTGCAACTGTTCTGCTAACTCCTATTCCATAGCATCCCATGTAGTATAATGCTTCTTTTCCTTCTCTGTTGATGTATTTTCCGTTCATCATTTCTGAATATCTAGTTCCTAATTGGAAAATATGTCCTAATTCCATAGTTCTAATTTCTTTAAATCCTGAAATATCTTCTATTCCATATTCTTCTTTTAGATATTCTTGATAATTTTCTTTTTCTAATATTTCTGTATTTAGTCCAATTCCTGCTTCTTCATCATATAAAATTTTATCCTCACCTTGTTTAGATATTAGCATAAATTCTTCTGATTTTTTTCCACCCATAGCTCCATTGTCTGCTACAATTGGAATTACTTTTAAACCTAGTCTTTCAAATATTTCTAAAAATGCTTTTCTTATATTTTTATATGACTTTTCCATTCCTTTTTCATCTTCATCAAAACTATATGCATCAAGCATTGGGAAAGACTTTCCTCTTAACAAATATCCTCTTGTTCTAATTTCATTTCTGAATTTTTCACCAATTTGATAATATGTTACTGGTAAATTTTTATATGATTTTAATTTTTCCCTTGCAAATTCTACTACTGCTTCTTCTCCCGTTGGTGCTAAACAAAATGTCCCTTTGTTTGATTCTGTAACCAACATTGTTCCATCATTTACATATTGGTCATATCTTCCAGAGTTTTTCCATATTGTGTCTGGTTGTAATAGTGGTAATAATGTTTCTATACATCCATATTTATTTAAAGTTTCTACTATAATTTTTTCTACCTTTCTTCTTACCAATAATGGTATTGTATTATATCCAAATAATCCTGCTCCATATTGTACTAATTGTCCTGTTTGTAATAAAATGCTTTGTGCTGGATACATATTGTCTATGTTATTTAATTTTGTAGCTCCCATACCTGTTTGTGATAATTTCATATTAATTCAATCCTTTCTTTTCTTCTACTTCTTGTTTATTTTCACTTAATTCATCTTGTTCAGATTTTTCATTTTCTTCTAAAATTTCATCAACTACTATTTGATGATTTTCATCTAATTTATATCTTGGTAAATCTGGTAAATCTTCTAAAGAAGAATATCCAAACATTTTTAAGAATTCATCAGTTGTTTTATATGACATTGGCTTTCCTGGTAAATCTAGCTTTCCTGATTCTTTAATTAATCCATATTCTAATAATTTGTATACACATGCATCTGCCGAAACTCCACGAATTGACTCTATCTCTGCTCTTGTAATTTGTGGATTATATGCAATTATTGCTAATGTTTCTAATGCTGCATTTGATAAATTAGGTTTTGTTCTTTTATCTAATACTGGATAAATGTATTCGTACAAGTTTGTCTTTGTTACTAATTGATATGATTCATTTACTTTTATTAATTCTATTCCTCTATCTTCTTTTTTATATTCTTCTTGCATATTTGATATGATTGTATCTAAGTCGTTTTCATTTACCTCTAATGCTAATATTAGTTCTTTTTTTTCTACTGGTCTTCCTGCTGCAAAAAGAATTGCTTCTATTACTGCTTTTAGATGACTTATATCCACCTTTATTTTCACCTCTTTAATTTCCATTTTTTGTGTATTCCATTAATTTATTTTTACTTTTTTAATATTTATATTATTGCAGAAAATACTTGATATGTCAATATTTTTTGATAATTCTTGCACTTTTTTAATTTATATGCTAAGATTAATTTAGATTATTTTTAGTAATGAATATTATATATACTTTATATGAAATGGGGGATTTTCATGGAGGAAAAGAAAAGTTTAGAAGTAGTTTCTGGTGATGGCTCAAATTTAGATATTTCACCTGTTTATGATAATATTAATGAGATTAGACCAAAATCTACAAGTCAAAAACCTTCTAATGTGGTTATACCAAAAGAAACTCATAAGCCTTCAAAGGATAAAAAGAAAGATGAGAAGAAAAAAGAAGAAAATAAATAAGGTTTCCCTTGTTTATTTTCTTCTTTTTTAATTATCACTCAAAAAATATGTTAAAACTATTTTTTCTTCTTCCATAGTTTCCAAATTATATATGCCTATCTCGTTAACTTTATTATCAGTCATTCTTAGTTCATAACAATAACCATCTAAATAATATCCATTAGGCATATTTTCTTCTACATTACCATTTTCTAAGTCTGCTCTTATCACATCTTGTTCTTCTATATATGCTTTATTTTGATACACATATGCTAAATATGGTAATACCATATCATTTTTAAACACTTGCTCTTCTTCTTTATTGTTGCTATCAATTTTAAATACTGAAAATTCATTTTCAATATTATTGTTTTCATCAACTAATTTTCTTGTAAGGATATATCCTTCATTTTCAGTTACATAGCAACTTCCAAACCTTCCTACTTCATGATTTGTTTTGTCATCTAAATATACTACATGATATTTTTCTCCATCTTCATAATCCACGTATATAATATATTTTTCATTTATTCCTGCAATTAGTGTTCTTCCTTGTGCCAATTCTTCCTTATTTTCTCCATTGATATCTGCTACATATAAATCTCTTGTTTCTCCATCTGTATAATAAATTTTGTTGCCCAGTATATTGAAATAATTTTTCACATTAGGAATTATTGTTGTAATATTGTTTCCGTCCTTATCCATTGAGCATAAGTCCCCTTGTGGTGTTTGATTTATTTCGTCAAAACCATTTTGTTTTACAAAATATATTTTATCCTCTGTTAGCCACAATTGAGCTGATTCTCCTTCATATATTTGTGCTACTTTCCCTTGCAAATCAATTTTATATATTCCTTTTCCTGAATAATGGTTTGGCACTCCATATATATTTTCCCCATCAAAATATATTTTCCATAGTTCTTTTGGTGTATTTACTTGAATTGCCGAATTATTTTCTATATTGAAAATATATAAATTATTTCCATTGATAGAGTCAATATATGCAATTGTGTTATCTATTTTTACAAATTTATTTCCTTTTGTCATACTATATTTTATTTTTTCTTTTTCTTGTGGTTTTTGGCTTTCTAGTGTTTCTTGGTTTTCTTCTATATTTTCTTCATTGCTTTCTTCAATTTTTTCATCTACTTCTTGTGTACTTTCATTTTCTGCTTGACGTGTTTTATTTAGTCCATATGCTAATCCTATTAATGCTATTATTGCTATAATTATGGCAATAACTAAGATTTTTTTATTTTGTACTTTCTTTTTTCTTTTATTTAAGTTATTTCTTTCTCTAGTTCCTCTTCTCATCGAATTTCTCCTATTTAACTTCAATTAATTCATATTCTTGTGTTCCTAAACCAATTTCTTCTCCATGTTCAATTTGGCTTTCCCAGTTAGTTTCTGGATGATTACAATGGAATAGGTCTTTTTCGTGTACACCTTTTTTCATTTGTTCTGCTAAATAGCTGTTTTCAAATACTTCTTGTTTGTTTACTAAATCAGCACATGCTTTATCTAATGCTACCATATCAAAAGATGCTAAAATTCCAATATTAGGTACAATTGGAGCATCATTTTCTCCATGGCAATCACAGTTAGGAGAAACATCACATATTAAGCTAATATGGAATTGTGGTTTGTCTTTCACTACTGCTAATGCGTATTCTGCCATTTTCTTATTTAAAATGTCTGCTGCTTCATCATTTGGAGATTTTATTGCATCAAAATTACAGATTCCTATGCATCTTCCACATCCTACACACTTATTGTGGTCAATTACTGCTTTTCCTTCTTCATTATATGAAATTGCTCCATGTGCACATATTTTTATACATTGCTTACACTTTCTACAATTTTCTGGGATGACATTTGGTTTTCCGCTACTATGCATTTCCATTTTTCCTGCTCTTGAGCCACATCCCATTCCTATATTTTTTATTGCTCCACCAAATCCTGTTCCTTCATGTCCTTTAAAATGGTTTAGTGAGATTATTACATCTGCATCCATAATTGCTCTTCCGATTTTTGCTGTTTTTACATATTCTTGATTTATCTCTACATATTGCTCATCTGTTCCTTTTAATCCATCTGCAATTATGATATGGCATCCTGTTGTGAATGGGTTATATCCATTTACATATGCTGAATCTAAATGGTCTAAAGCATTTTTTCTTCCTCCAACATATAATGTGTTGCAATCTGTTAGGAATGGCTTTCCTCCTAATTTTTTTACTAAGTCTACTATTACTTTTGAGTAGTTTGGTCTTAAATATGCTAGATTTCCAGGTTCTCCAAAATGTATTTTTATTGCTGTGTATTTATTTTCAAAATCGATATTTTCGATTCCTGCTTTTTTTACTAATTTTTCTAATTTTTGTAATAGGTTATATCCAGGTCTTGCTCTAAAGTCTGTAAAATATACTTTTGATTTTTCTTTCATTTTAATCACTTTCCTTCTTTATTTTTATTTGTTATTTCTTTTTTTATATCTTTTCATCTTAACTTTGTTTCTATTACTATATCATAAATTTTTTTATTATTCCATAGTTATTTTTGTTTTAATAATATTCCTTATTTAGTAAACAAAGAAGAGTATTTCTTCATATAAAAATACTCTTCTTCGTTTACTTTTTATATTCTTTACTCTTCTACTTTTTCAAATAAATCTTTACCTACTCCACATAGTGGGCATGTCCAATCATCTGGTAAATCAGAAAATTTAACACCTTCTTTTTCTTCATCATAAATATATCCACATACTGTACATCTATATTTTTCCATGAATTTCACCTCCATTATTTATTCTTTTTATTTAAAGGTCCGTCCCTAAATCCCTGTTTTTAGGGATTTTTAGGACCGTCCCCCTAATCCCTCTGCTAATTTGTTCATTTCTTCCACGTTTTGTTCATTCATTGTGGATTTTATCGTTATTGTTGGCTCGATTATATCAAGATTTTTCATTTCTTGCAACATCTTTTTCATACATCTTCCTGCTGATGGTGCCCATGAGCCATTTTCAATAATTGCTACTTTTCTTTTTTGATAGTTTCTTTCTTTTAGATAATCTAAAAAATGTTCCATTGGTGGGAATAATCCCATATTATAGCTAGATGATGCAACTACTAATGTTGAGTATCTAAAAGCATCTTCAACTGCTTCTGCCCAATCTTCTCTTGTTAAGTCTGAAACTACTACTTTTTTATTTCCTTTTTCTCTTAGTATTTCTGCTAGTTTATTTGCTGCTTTTAATGTGTTTCCATATATTGAACTACATGCTATGAAGATTCCATCTTCCTCAGGTTCGTAGCTACTCCATGTTTGATATTTTCCAATATAATGTTCTAAATTTTCTTTTAATACTGGTCCATGTAATGGACAAATTGTTTGTATATCTAAATTTGCGACTTTTTTTAATAATGCTTGTACTTGGTCTCCGTATTTTCCTACTATTCCAAAATAATATCTTCTTGCCTCACAATCCCACTCTTCATCTACATCTAATGCTCCAAATTTTCCAAAAGCATCTGCTGAAAATAGGATTTTGTCTGTTTGGTCATATGTCATCATTACCTCTGGCCAATGTACCATTGGTGCCATTATAAATTGAAGTTTATGCTTTCCAATGTCTAATATATCTCCTTCACTTACTATTACTTTTCTTTTTGATAAATCTATATCGAAAAAGTTTGATAATATATTAAATGTAATTTGATTTCCTACTATTTTCATGTCTGGATATTTTTCTGCTAATATTCCTATATTATATGCATGGTCTGGCTCCATATGTGATACTATTAAATAGTCTGGTGATTCTCCATCTAACTCTTCTGATAGTTTTTGTAACCATTGCGCTGTTACTCTTTCATCTACAGTATCAAATATTACATAGTCTTTATCTTTTATTAAGTATGAGTTATATGCCATTCCATTTTCTAATACATATTGCCCTTCAAATAGGTTTATATTTTTGTCACTTGCTCCTACATATATTATATCTTTTGATATTGTCATGTCTGCCATATTTTTTCCTCCTTTTTCATTTTTATTTTACTCTTTTTTCAACATTTGCTTTTTGTATTATATCCTGTTTTACATTTTTTATCAACTTATTTTGGTTATTAATTTTTTTATGTTTTTCTAAATGCTATTAATGTCCTATTCACATTTTCTTGACCAATATTAATACTTTCATTCACATTTTCTTGACCGATATTTTATTTATAATTTTTGAATCTATACATATTTTATTGAATTCAAGCATGTTCTATAATGAATGTGAATTTTTTGTGAATTTTAGCACTCTCCTATTGACATTGCTAAAATCAGTTGTATAATGTAAATGTAAAAAGAAAAACATACTTTTTACTATGTGCTAACAATATCAAGTCAACACATAAATTTTTAGAAGGAGTTGATTATTATGATGATGTTACCAAGAAAAAGAAATGATTTTGATTTATGGGATGAAATGTTTAGAGATCCATTCTTTACAGGAGAAAGAGAAAGCAAATTGATGAGAACGGATATTAAGGAGAAAAAAGATAAGTATATAGTAGATATAGACTTACCAGGATATGAAAAAGAAGACATTAAAATTGAAGTTGACAATGGTTACTTAATTGTTAATGCAAAAACAAATCATCATAAAGATGAAAAAGAAGAAGGCAAATATGTTAGAAAAGAAAGATTCGTTGGTGAATGTTCAAGAAGTTTCTATGTAGGTGAAGATGTTAAACAAGAAGATATTAAAGCTTCATTTAGAAATGGTACTTTAAAAATTGAAATTCCTAAAAAAGGCGAACCAAAAGAATTGCCTGAGAAAAAATATATTCCAATTGATGACTAATTAAAAAAATCCCCAAAAACAGGGATTTTTTTAATTTTCTTTTTTTACTTTACATGGATTACCATATGCAACGCAATTAGAAGGAATATCCTTTGTAACTACACTTCCTGCACCTATTGTCACATTATCTCCAATTGTAACTCCTGGCATAACAGATACATTTCCACCAAACCATACGTTATTTCCTACTTTTATAGGCTTTGCATATTCAATTCCTTCATTTCGTGATTTAATATCTATTGGATGTCCTGCTGTATAAAATCCACAGTTTGGTCCAATGAAAACATTATCTCCAAATTCAACTTTTGCACCATCTAAAATTACCAAATTGTGATTTGCATAAAAGTTTTCTCCAACAGAAATATTATATCCATAATCACAAAAGAAATTTGATTCTATTTGCACATTTTCTTTTGTATTTCCTAATATACTCTTTATGAATTCTTTTCTTTCTTCTAAATTTAATGGATTTATATTGTTATATCTATAGCATAATTCTTTTGTTTTTCGCATTTCTTGAATTAACTCTTCATCATAATTTGGATTATATAATTCTCCATTATCTCTTTTTTCTTTTTCAGTCATAACAATTCTCCTTTTGGGACATGCCAAAATGAACAAAATTTGTTCAAAAGGGACAGACCCATTTTTCTAAATAAATAATTTATGAATATCCTTAAATAGAACTCATCTTCTTAGAAATTATTTTTAAATTTTTACTATTTCTTATTATATACAATTAATACATTTTTATCCTATAAAATATTAAATTTTATCCTAAAGCTACATCTAAAACCATCATTATTACAAAACCTAAAGCTACACCAATAGTTCCAATATTTGAGTGTTCATCTGCTTGTGACTCTGGTATCAATTCTTCTACGACAACATAAATCATGGCACCTGCTGCAAATGCTAGCAAATATGGTAAAATCGGTTCAATAAAGTTAGCTAATAAAATTGTAATAATTGCTGCTATTGGTTCTACAATTCCTGATAATGTACCATATAAAAATGCTTTCCCTTTAGACATTCCCTCTGCTCTTAGTGGCATTGATATAATTGCTCCTTCTGGAAAGTTTTGAATTGCAAGTCCAATTGCAAGTGCAAAAGCTCCTGCCATGCTAATTGCTGTATTTCCCATCATTCCCCCTGCAAATACAACTCCTGCAGCCATACCTTCTGGAATGTTATGAAGAGTTACTGCTAAAACTAGCATTACCTCCCTTTTTATTTTTGTTTTAACTCCTTCTGGCTTCTCACTTTTCAAATGCAAATGTGGTACAACACTATCTAATATCAATAGAAATATAATTCCAAGCGAAAATCCAACGGCTGCTGGAATCCAAGAGATTTTTCCTTGCTCTCCTGCCATATCAATTGATGGATCTAATAAAGACCATATAGATGCAGCCATCATAACACCAGCTGCGAAACCTAATAATAATTTTTCTATTTTATTATTCATTTTGTTTTTCATAAAAAATACCATTGCTGCACCAAATGTAGTTCCTAAAAATGGTATTGCTATTCCTGCTAATATTTCCATGTTTTTTCTCCTTTAAATTTATTTTCTTCATTAATTGCGGTCTGTCCCTTTTTAGCATTTTTTGTTCATTTTGGCATGTCCCTAAAAGACAATCTTAAACTATTCAACACTACTGTCAAACTGCTAAATGTCATTGCTAAACTTGCTATCATTGGGTTTAATGATATTGGTAATATACCCATAGCTAATGGTATCATACAAATGTTATAAAATAAAGCCCAAAATAAATTTTGTTTTACAATTCTTATTGTTTTCTTTCCTATATCAAGTAATTCTATAATTAAATTCATGTTATCTTTTAATAATATGATATCTGCTGAATCTGCACTCATATCTGTTCCATTTGCTACACTTATTCCAACTGTTGCAGTTTTTAGTGCTGGGCTATCATTAATTCCATCTCCAACCATTAAACATGAATTATTTTTGTTTATTTCTTTTATTTTATCTTGTTTTTCTTTTGGTGATACATTACTAATAACTTCTTCTATATTTAATTTTTTAGCAATTGCTTTTGCTGTGGTTTCATTGTCTCCTGTTAGCATTATTACTTTATATCCGTTTTCCTTTATTTTTTGGATTATTTCTTCCATATTGTCTTTTATTTTATCACTAAGTCCTACAATTGCTAATACTTCTTTTTCATCAAATAGATATACTATACTTTCTCCTTTTTTACTATATTCTAATTCCTTTTCTGCATATATATTTTTAATATTTTTTTCGTTTAGTAATTTTTGATTTCCAGCATAATATGTTTTTCCATTTATTTTTCCTTGAATTCCTTTTCCTGGTATATCTTTGAATTCTTTTACTTCATAAAGTTGTTGTTTATCATTTTTATCATTCTTATCATTTTTGTTAATTATTTCTTCTTTATCTTCTTCGATAGTTTTATTTTCATTTGAAAGTTTTATATTATAATTTACTATGCTTTTTGCTATTGGATGATTTGACATTGCTTCTAAACTTTGCAATATTTTCATATTCTCTACTGTATACTCTCCATCAACTATTGAAAGTTTTCCTTCTGTTAATGTTCCTGTTTTGTCAAAAACTATTGTGTCTATATGTTTTAATGCTTCAATACTTTCACTTGACTTGATTAAAACACCTCTTTTACTACAATTTTCAATTGCTACTACCATAGCAAGCGGTGTTGCTAATCCTAAAGCACATGGACATGCAACAACTAAAACACTAACTAAACTTAAAACTGCTTTATCTATTTCACTATATATTGCTAGATTTAATATAAATGAAAGAATAGCAATTAGGAAAATTGCTGGTACAAAATATCCACTAATTTTGTCTGCTAATCTTGCAATTGGTGCTTTTGTGTTTGTTGCTTCAACAACTAAATTTACAATTTGTGAAATACTGGAGTCTTTTCCTATTCTTTCTGCCTCATATTCAATATACCCATCATAATTTATACTACCTGCTAGCACTTTGCTACCTACTTTTTTAGTTACAGGTTTGCTTTCTCCTGTTATAAATGATTCATCAGTATGTGTTTCCCCTTTTGTTACTTTCCCATCTACTGCAATCTTTTCTCCTGGTTTGCAAATAACAATATCTCCTTTTTCTATTTCATTTATTGTTACTGTTTTCTCTTTTCCATCTTTTAATATTGTTCCGTTTTTTGGTGTTATTGTTACTAAATTTTTAATACTATCTACTGCTTTATTTTTGTTCTTTCCATCTATATATCTTCCTATTTTTACAAATAGTATAATAATTGCTGAAGATTCAAAGTATAGATGATGTACCATATGTGTTTGCCCCTGAAATACCAATATTGTATTCCATATGCTATATAAAAAGTTTACTATTACACCTATTCCTACTAATGAATCCATATTAGGCATTTTGTGTATTATGTTTTTTACTCCATTTTTTATAATATCAAATCCATAAATTAAAAATGTAAAACTTAAGACTGCAATTACTATTGAGTATATAATTGGATTTTTGTTCATATCTATAATTTCTAATACTGGAAGATTAATCATTGCTCCCATTGATATGTACATTAATATGACTCCTAGGATTGAAAAAATTATGACTTTTTTTAGTTCATTTCTTTTTTCTTTTTTATCATTTCTTTCACCTAGACTTTTAAATCCTGCTCCTTGAACCATTTTATTTAAATCTTCTATTTTTAGGTTGTCATCATATTCAATTAATGCTGTTGCCATTACTAAATTTACTTCTGCTCTATGTATTCCTTTTTGTTTATTTAAATATTTTTCAAGTCCATTTGAGCAGGCACTACATGTCATTCCTTCAATATTTAATACTGTCTTTTTCATATTTTGTTTCCTCCTTTCTTTGGTCAGTTTGGGGACAGGTTCGGACTGACCATTTTTGGTCACTTTAGGGACGCCACTTTTAACTTTTCATTTCTAGTGTTTTTGTTTTACATTATTATGTTTGCTTCAAACTTCAAATTCTCTTGGAAAAGAATTGCTATTTTACGACTGTGAAATCTAAATCCTCAATTTTCTCCTTAACCATCTCTTCTGTAACATTTTCCTTTGCAATAACCTTAACTATACCTGTATCATGTTTTGCTGAAACATCTATTACTCCATCAATTGAACTTACTGCATTTTTTATCCTGTTTTCACACCCTTCACACATCATACCTTCTACATTAAAAATCATTTCTTTCATAAAATTCACAACCTTTCTTTTTTATTTTAATTTCTAGTTGATATACAATTTAACTAGATAATTTAAATAATATATAATTTAATTTATATATAAATTTACGCATAAAACTTTTTATAGTGTTTAAAATATTTACTTGTTAAATCTTTTAAAAAGACTTATTAATTCATCTATCACTTCTAAATTTCCTTTTTCTATTTCATTTGAAATGCAAGTTAAAAGATGAGTTTCTAGCACTTGATTTGATAGACTTTTCACAGAGCTTTCTACTGCTGCCAATTGTATTAATACATCATTACAATATCTATCTTCTTCTATCATTTTTTTGATTCCTCTAATTTGTCCCTCGATTCTATTCAGTCGATTTGTCAATTGTTTTTTAGTTTCTTCATTTCTTTTAGTTGTCTTTTTTTCCATTTTGTTCACTTCCTTTCATTCTTTCTAAACATAAAATATTAAAAATTTTGCTCTTTAAGAATATTAGATTTTTTTGCATTATTATAATATACCCTATCAGGGTATATTGTCAATATAGGGGTATATGCTTTTATATTAAGAAAAGTCAATAGTTCTTTGGTACTACTGACTTTTTAAATATCTTTTTTATATATTATATTTTTATTCCATATATTCATATTGTGATAAATCTGGTTTTGCAATATCTTCATCTGTTACTTCTCCAAATTCATATTCTACACTTCTTATTTGTTTGCTGTCTTGGAAAACCGCTAGTAAAAGACCTGTTTCTTTATCAATATATTCCTCGTGACCTTCTGCCTTAATTGTATAGCAATCTTTTCCATCATATTCTCCTGTTCCTATCCACATAATAGGTGTAGCAGCCATTAATATTCTCGTACTATTGTCATTTGTACTTAAACTTGATGGTTGTAAATCTGGTATAATTGCTCCTTCATCTTTCTTATATTTTTTTATAGGATTTTCAAAAAATACATATGCCTCTCCTGTACTTGTATCTCTCCAAAATGTTAAGTTTCCTTCACCATTTTTTTGTCTAGTGTTCATTTTCCATATTGTTCCTTTTCGATATACATTCATTATTGTATCTTCTGAGTCTGAATAATAATGCCAATTATTTTTAAGAGTTGATTGATTATATCTTTCTTGCATATTATACAATATTCTCCATCTAATTCCTATAATTAATATTATTACTAATACAATTGCAAATACTAAAAATATAAATCTTTTAAGTGTTATTCCTGTTCTGTGTTTTTTGTTTTCTACTTTTCTGTATGTTGAGCCAATTGGTGTTTCCTCTGCTTTTTTGTTTTCCTCTTGATTTTTTACTTTTTTTACATCTTCTTCTTTCATTTGTATCCCCCTCTATCTTATATTTTTATAGTTTTTTCTATTGCTATATTAAAATTTTCTAAATCTTCTTTACTTGGATGATTTAAAGCCATGTCAAAGTTTTCTATACTTTTCTTCATTCTTTCATCATTTGGATTATCTTTTAGCATTTGTTCATATCTTTTTCTAACGCTAATTGGCATTTTCCCTTGACAATAAAAATGTCCAATGATTTCATTACTTTCATCTATAAATTTCTTAGCTCTTTCAAATAACATATCAAAATATTCTTTATTTCCTCCAAAACCACATGTACCAAAATAGAATATTTTCTTATTTTTTATTCTTTTTAATTCGTCTTGAATTTTTTGACTTGGATTTCCTTTATCTGTCCATGAACCTACAAAAACTATATCTGCTTCATCAATTTCTACTATGTTTGAAAATTTTTCTTTTAATAAATCTGCTAGTTTTTTAGTATTCCCTGTAATACTATCATAAATTATGCTTACTTTCATTTTATCCTCCTAATCATTGGTTACATCACCATTACCTGTAATAGGTATATCTTCTCCTAAACATTTAGATTTTGGTTTCAAAATACATTTAAAAAAGTCTTTATTTCTTGCAAATATTTCTCTTAATTCTCTATAAGTTTGTTTTCTATATTTTCTTCTGTCAGCTTTAATGCCATATGCTTTTAATTGCAGTTTTTTGGCTATATATAAAGAACGATAAAGATGATATTTCTGTGTTACTATAACCAATTTATTTACTTTGAATATATCTTTTGCTCTGTACATACTGTCATACGAAGAAAATCCGGCATGATCCATAAAAATATCGTTGCTTGGAATTCCTTTTGCTATTAAAAAGTCTTTCATTACTTTTACTTCATTATATTCTTCTTTTCCATGGTCTCCGCTAACAATAATTTTGGGTGCTATTTTTTTATTGTATAGATTTGCTCCTTCTAGCAATCTATCTTCTAACATATAGCTTGGTCTATTTCCCCATATTCCAGCACCTAATATTAATATACAATCAATATCTTTTTCTTTAATTTCTTTTGCATTTTTTATTTTGCTTTTAGTTGCTTTTATTATATAAAAGTTTATTGCCATTATTAAAATTAATAATTTTAATACTATTATACTTATAATTATCACAATTTTATTTTTCCTTTTATTTTTTATTAATTTTCTTATATCATAATAAGTTCTATTTTTCAATATTATTAATTTATTTTTTGATATTTTTAATATTAAAAATCCCGTAGCTACATTATAGTTACGGGATTGAAAGTTTGACAGTTATTCTGTCGTGGTTAAATGCTTCCCAGAACGTCCTCAATGATAGAATCCATGTCTCCTCCCAGAGGATTAAAAGTTCTTAGATAATCAATTGTATCTTTAAGTATATGCCAATCAACATATACTAATTCCCCTTCTTCAATGAACTGAACTACACCGAGCTCTTTGACTTCATCAGGTAGGGTAACCTCTGGATAGGTGTTGCGAACAAGAGCATTAGTCTTATCCCAGTCGGCATGCAACTTTTCTCGTTCATTCATTTTGACTTCTTCCAAGTTTGGATTTCCCTTATTTTCCTGAAGTACTTTCATAAACTTAGCATCAATGTTCAGGCGCCCATACATGATTGCATCAGTGATAAGATGCCAGACATATCCCCTGTAAAACGGGTTCGCCTTCTGTGTTTCTGATAATCCAGACCAACATGCCCTAATATCAGGCTTACTACTCAGTCCATAATGTAACCCTTCATTGCTGTCTGCTCTTTCTTTCTGCAAAATACGAGACTGCAATTCAGTATACTCAGGAATTTCATTTGTTCGGAGTGAGTCATACTTTGCATGTGCTGCATCGATTCCGCCACAGACCTTGACATGTTTTTTTAAGATGTCAGGTGCTTCTACCCCAAGAACAAAACTCCGATTCTTTAATGAATCTCCTCCACATGCTGCAAAATGAAGATAATAACCAGGCATAATATTGCCTCCTTTCATTGTATGTGTACTACTAAAGCAGTACGATTGTAAACTTGTTACATCAAATATTATATATGTTTTGTAGAATTATGTCAAACTTAATATTGTATTAAGTTGAATTTTGAGCCTTTTTATGTTATACTACTACATATAAAAATAAATAGGAGGTATTAAAATGGATACTATTTCAATTGAAAACTTATCCAAAATTATTGCAGATGGTAAAAGCTATGCAATTATAACGCATAGACGGCCAGACGGAGATGCAATCTCTAGTTCATTAGCAATGTTCTGGTATCTAATTGATATTGGAAAGTCATCAAAAGATATTGATGTCATCATTCCTGAATTTCTTAATGATTTTTCTTTTATTCCGGGAATTGAGCATCTGAAAAAAGAACCTACGAAAGAAGAATATGATGTCTTAATAGTTGTTGATTGTGCTAATATGCATCTATTGGAAGGAATCAATCTTTTAAAATCCGCAAAACAAATTATTTGTTTTGATCATCATGAAGAGACTTCCATAAATGCTAATTACTGCATTATTGAGAGGTCCGCTCCTTCATGTACTTGTATTCTTTACGACACTTTTCATTGTAAGGAGAAAAATTTTCTTACTTGCATTGCTACTGGATTAATTTCAGATACGGCTAATTTGTCTTTAAATGTAACAGATTTTGCTAAGTCTACTCTTAAATCTCTCGAGAATTTCGGCGTAGATACAAACTACATTTTATCTAAGTTAAATTCTCAAAGTAGAAGAACTCTTGAATTAGTCCGGATTGCAAAAGATAGAGGATGGTTTAAAATAAGTTCAGGTAATGTTATCTTTTGTACTTATTTATTGCAATCTGATTTATTGGATTCAGAAAAGAATTTGAATACGGTAAATCATAAGGCTATTATTTCAGAGCTCCAGAAATCAGTAAAGTATACTTCTCTTATTTTATTGATAGAGAATGAAAAAGGAGAATTTAAAGGCTCTTTACGTACTTTTGACTCTAATCTTAATTTAAATAAAATTTGCTCTAAATTAGTGTCAGAAGGAAAGTTCTTGAAAGGTGGCGGTCATAGCTATTCTGCAGGTTGCACAGCAATTGGTTCATTTTCTGATGTTATTGAATTGATTGCTTCTGAAATCTTAAACTATTAATATTATTTTTGTTAAGTACATTTATTTTGAAAGGAGACATCTATATGGGATTTAGTTTTCACAAACGGATTAAAATCGGAAATGGCACTTTTTTAAATATTAGTAAAAGTGGATTTTCCATCAGTCAAAAAGTAGGTAAAGCTACTATTAATTCGAGAGGAAGAACAACAGTCAACTTAGGTAACGGATTAATCTACAGAACTTCAAGGAAGAAGAAGAAAAAGAAATAATTGTACTAATCTTAGAAAGGTAGATAAAACGCAGCAAGTTTTATCTACCTTTTTAGCAGTTTATTATTGTAAACTATTGCTTTTTATGTAAATATGTTGTATAATTTGAACTAGGTATTTTGTGTATTATATATCAAAAGCATATTGACTTTGATAGCTAAGTGTATATGCACGAGTACACTATTATGAAAGGAGGTAAAAACTATTAACAACACTAGTACAGATAGGAGGTAAATCATTGTGGAACGGAAACTTTTAGAATTAACTCCAAAGCGTTTCCTGTGTCCCTATTGCGGAGAATGGCACAAATGGAATGGGTATGAGCTAGGATATTATGATTCGATAAAATATGCAGCTAGATTTTCATGTCCTAACATACCATATGAATGTAACGAAGGTAATTATAGGATTTATTTCCTTAATGACCACTGTTACTTTTCTACTGACTCAATATGTGGAAGAGCACAGCAATCAATGGAGGGAAAGATTCCAATTTCTTCTATAATTGAAAGTGCAGACAAACCTATCGTTACTTTTGAGGTAGAATTTATTACAGCTGAAGAAGTTGGAAGCTACGAATGTCGTAATTGCTCTTATAGCAGCACATGTAATTGTGTTAAGTTGGGCGATGCAGGTGATAAGCGTCACATGACTATCACATTTGGATTCGAATTTGACAAAGATGATTACGACAGAATTGTCAAACCGGCTCTCCTTGCACGTAAGGAGAAAGAGCTTGAAGAACGCGAAGCGACACTTGAACTCAAAGAAACAGAACTCGATAGTCGTGAAGCTATTATAAGGCAGAATGAAACTATCTTAAAACAAACAATGGAGGATTCAACTATGGAAAAAACAACACAGGTAACAAGAACAAGCATCTGGGAGCAGCTCTACAAGCATGCTCCTGAGGAAAACGTTGAAATCTTAAAAGAATGGGCAAACAAATACAAACCTACATTGAAGTGGGCTGTGCCGGTAATAAGCATTTATGCTGCTTATCGGATTCTGAACTCGAGAGATTCCAATCTTACCGTCGAAAATATTGACGGTGAGTGCGAAAACAAGCTTGGATTCAGCCTTGACCTGCTTAAGGACAAAAAAGCTCTCAGTGAGCTGATGGTCCTTGGTGGGTTGTCTGCTGGAGCATATGCAGCTATAAAAGCTATTTCAGCTATCTACAAAAAGGATGATGAAACAGACGTGTCTGTTGAGGAAATAGAAGCAGGCATGGACAAGCTGGACGGAGTTTCTAAAAAATTTGGCTGGATTCAGCCTAAAACTGAAGCGTTGCTTCCTATCGCAACTTCTGTCATCATTGTATATGTGATGACTCAGAAACCCAAATGGTTCGAAGTTGTAAAAGATAAAGCAAGCAAACTTGGTGGAAATTTATCTACCAGAGCATCAGTGTATCTTGAGATGGCGAAACTCTTTGTCGCTGACAAGCTTCACATTGATTTGAACAATGAAGAAGATGCTCAGAAATTCAAGAAGTTTGCACTTCTTGGAGCCATTGTCGGCGTCGGTGCTCTTGTCTACGGGAAGAAAATTTTCGGAGATAAAGCTGTTTCCGAAGATGGTGAAGCAAAGAACGAAAGAAATGAAAAGCTTGAAGCTTTCATCTCTCAGGTACTTTCTATCATGGAAAAACTTATGCCTACAGCTTTTGCTGGAGCTACAACCTTCTTGGTTACTAAACATGTGCTGAAAGCTAAAGAAGATGTAGTTGATGTTGAAGCTAACGAAGAAGCTTCTCCTGAAGAGGCAGAAGAAAAAGCAACTCCTGAAGCTGAAGAAACTGTTCCTGCTTCTACCAAGGAAGTAGATGAGAAATAGTTTAATGTTAAAATAATAGTTTTTATCTCACACAACAGACCCTATGGCAATGCCTTAGGGTCTGTTTCACATTTTTAAATCTAGATAAGTATTTTCTGAATTTTTTTACCTATCTAGAAAACTTCTTCTGTGTAAATAATAAGATTTTTCGACTCGTTCGTACAACAAATTTCTCTTGACAATAAACGAATTTAGGCATATACTAGACGCATGAAATAGAAGTAATTTCTATTTAAAAAATTAATAAAAAAGGCGGAGTTAAAAAACTAAATTTATGCCTTAGAAAGGAATGAAAAAAATGGACAACATGATAGAAATCAGATGGCATGGTAGAGGTGGACAAGGTGCAAAAACAGCATCATTACTTTTAGCAGATGCCGCATTTAACACAGGAAAATATATTCAAGGTTTCCCTGAATATGGACCTGAAAGAATGGGTGCTCCATTAACAGCATACAACAGAATCAGTGATACACCAATCAGAATTCATAGTAATATTTATTATCCAGATTATGTTGTAGTTGTTGATGATACTCTTTTAGAATCAGTTGATGTAACTGCTGGTCTTAAAGAAACAGGAGCAATTGTTATTAATACTACAAAATCAGAAGATCATTTGAGAAAAGCTTTGAAAGGATATAAAGGAGATATCTATACAATAGATGCAAGAAAAATCTCTGAAGAGGCTTTAGGAAAATATTTCCCTAATACTCCAATGCTTGCAGCTATTATCAAAGTTGCTAAAATTATGACAGATGAAGAACTTCTTGAAGATATGAAGGGTTCTTTTAAACATAAATTTGCTAAAAAGCCTGAAGTTATTGATGGTAATATGAAGGCTTTAGAAATGGCATTAAAGGAGGTTAAAAAGATATGACAGAAATAAACGCAAATACACCTTTGGAGAAAATGACTCCTGGTGGTGATATCTATACTGCTGGAAATGCTAGAGAATTTAAAACTGGAGATTGGAGAAGTGTTAAGCCTGTTTTCTTAAGTGAAAAATGTAAACAATGTGGATTATGCTTCCCTGTTTGTCCAGATGATGCAATTCCAGTTAATAAAGAAACTTTACAAAGAGAAGATTTTAATTATGATTATTGCAAAGGTTGTGGAGTATGTGCTAAAACATGTCCATTTGGTGCAATTGAAATGAGAAAGGAGGACGACTAATATGGGAATAAGAGAAAGATTAAGTGGAAACGAAGCTGCTGCAACAGCTATGAAACAAATTAATCCTGATGTTGTTGCCGCATACCCTATCACTCCTTCAACTGAAATACCACAATACTTTTCAACATTTGTTGCAAATGGTAGTGTAGATTCAGATTTCGTTGCAGTTGAAAGTGAACATAGTGCAATGAGTGCATGTATCGGTGCAGAAGCTGCTGGAGCAAGAGCAATGACAGCTACATCTGCAAATGGTTTATCATTAATGTGGGAAATGATTTATATAGCATCTAGTTTAAGACTTCCTATTGTTTTATCATTAGTAAATAGAGCTGTATCAGGACCTTTAAATATTCACAATGACCATTCAGATGCAATGGGAGTTAGAGATGCAGGTTGGATTATGCTATTTTCAGAAAATAACCAAGAAGCATATGACAACACTTTAATGGCTCACAGAATTGCAGAGCATAAAGATGTAATGTTACCTTTAATGGTTTGTCAAGATGGATTTATAACATCACATTCTATTGAAAATATTGAATTAGTAGAAGATGACAAAGTAAAAGAATTTGTTGGGGAATATCATCCTGAACATTATTTATTAAATAAAGATGAACCAATAGCAGTTGGTCCATTAGATGTTCAAAGTTACTTATTTGAACATAAGGCTCAACAGGCACAAGCAATGGAAAATGCTAAAAAAGTTATATTAGAAGTTGCTGAAGATTTCGAAAAAATGACAGGTAGAAAATATGGATTTTTCGAAGAATACAAATTAGATGACGCAGAAGTTGCAATTGTTTGTATGAACTCAACTGCTGGAACAACAAAATTTGTTGTTGATAATTTAAGAGAACAAGGAATTAAAGCTGGTCTATTAAAATTAAGAGTATTTAGACCATTCCCTGTAAATGAAATTGCTAAAGCATTATCTCATTTAAAAGCAATGGCAATTTTAGATAAAGCTTCTTCATTAAATGCCGCAGGTGGTGCTTTATATGAAGATGTAACATCTGCTATGTATGTAAATAACTTCCACGTACCTGCTGTAAACTATGTTTATGGTATTGGTGGTAGAGATACTAGAGCAGACGAAATAGAAGGAGTTTATAAAGATTTATTAGAAATCGCAAAAACAGGAAATATAGATAATCCATATCGTTACTTTGGATTAAGAAGGGAGGCAAAATAATATGGCATATAATTTAAAAGAAGTTGTAGCAAATAAACCTTCAAGATTTACAAGTGGTCATAGAATGTGTGCTGGATGTGGAGCTCCACCAGC
>CALXZZ010000016.1 GCA_944393365.1 uncultured Clostridia bacterium | reverse complement strand
TGGTCTCCAGGTATTATTTATAGAATTATCAGAAATCAAATTTATATTGGTAATACATATAAAAGAAAATCAAGCAAGGAAAACTACAGACAAAAGAAAAGAGATTATATAATTCAATCTAAAAGAGATATTATAATAAACACACATCCAGCAATCATTAGTAAAGAATTATATAAAAAAGCAAATGAAAAAATAAAAAGAAATAATGAAAAAATTAATAGAAAAAAAGAATATCATGGAAAACTTGAAGGTATTATCAAGTGTGGAGAATGTGGCAACTTTATGAAGGTAAGCGGTAGAAAAAGAGAAAATGACAAAGTTACATTTAGCTTATATTGCCCAAATGGGAAAAATAAAAACAAGACTTGTAACAATACACATACTATATCAACTAAAAAAATAGAAAATATAATTTACGCCAAATTAAATAACATTATAAATAACAAAAGAACAAAAGATTATATTACCCAAAATGCCATTAAATACAGTGTAGAACAAAAAAAATATAAGAACCAAAAGGAATATCTAAATAAAGAGATTAAGAGGCAGAAAATACAAATTAAAAAACTGTATTTAAATAAAACAAATAATATTATAGCAGTAGATGAATTTATAAAACAAAGAGAGAGTTTAAACAAACAAATAGAAATTTATGAGAAACAAAAGGAAGAATTAGCTAAAGAAATAATATGTGAAAAAAATAAAAATGAAGTAATACAAAAATTTAATGAATTTAAAAATAAAGACAATTTAATGAATTATTTAAATGAATTAGTAAGTGAAGTAATTTTTAATGAAGATAGAACATTAGAAATTAGATTTAATTTTAAGTTAAATTAAAAAATTAGTTTACTAAACTACAGTCAGCAGATGGTGATAAAAAATATAGCGAAAAGTCATTTAGATATTATCAAAAATTAGGATTAAATGTTATTGTTAAAAACATACCAGAATATAGACAACCACGAGTTATATATTCTTTACTAAAAGTATATAAACCAGATATATTAGTAGTTACAGGACATGATGGGATGATAAAAAAAGGAACAGGATTTTATGACTTATACAATTATAGAAATTCAAGATATTTTGTTGAAACTGTAAAAGAAGCAAGAAGATATGATAAAGAAGAAGGAAAAAATTTGGTAATATTTGCACGGAGCATGTCAAAGCTATTATGAAGCAATCATGTCAGCTGGTGCTAATTTTGCATCATCTCCAGCAAGAATATTAATTGATTTTTTAGACCCATTAATAGTTGCAGAAACAGTAGCTTTTACAGAAAGATATAAATATGTAACAATAGATGATATAGCAGGAGAATTAAGAGATGGAAAAAATGGTGTTAGTGGAGTAGGTGCAAATGGTAAGATGATAAAGATTTAAAGATAAAGATTTTACAATTATTGTTTATAACAGGGGGATTAACATTGTTTTAAAAGAGAAAAATATTAAAAGATATGCTTTCCTATAAAATAAAAATTAACGAACTTAACATGATTGTAACATAATTGTAAAACAACTGTAAAAAACCAAAACTAAATCGCTGTAATGCTTAAAAATAAAGAGTTACAGCGATTTAGTTAAATTCTACATTTTTTGACAATTTCTGTTAATAATGCTAAAATTAAGACATCTTATGAGAGAAGGTGATACAATGATTTGTCGTTCAGATATAGCAAATCTAAAAACAGACATCTTAGAGAAAGTGGGTCAAAAGATAATAGTAAAAGGTTCTTTAGGAAGAAGTAAAGCCTTTGAAAAAGAAGCTACAATAGAAAAAGCATATCCTAATATTTTTGTTGTAAGATATGAAGAAAATAATAGAAATGTTACTTATAGTTATACAGATGTATTAACTAGAACAGTAGAAGTTGATGTATTTGATGGAAATTCATATAGCCCATTAATACCACCAACATTTAATAATAAAAAGAAGAATCGTGTTGAAGGTACTTCTAATGCAACTCCAGTTCAGGCATAAATTGCTATTAATTAATAAGATTAGATGAAATGAGATGGAAAACTTGAAAGATTTTCTATCTTATTTTTTTGTCTATTTAGTCATAAACAACATTTTTTAGCCATATATTGGTTATAAAGAAAGAGAAGGAGGTTAAAAAATGGTTGTTGAAACAGTGAATGAAAATTTATGTATAAACAAATTAATTACTTCAAAAAAGGAAATAATAATGGTAGAAGGGGATATGATTGTACCAGATTCTAAACCTGATGTTTTGAATACAATTTGTACAAGTGGGGTTGTATGTGTATATAAAAAAGAAATACTAGACGGAAAGATAAGAATTGACGGAAATATAAATACATATATAATGTATATGGCAGACAATGAACAAGATAAAATAAGAGGACTTTCTACAAGCCTAGATTTTTCAGAATCAATACAAGTGCTAGGTATAAATGAGGAAATGGAATGTCAATTAGAAACAAAAGTAAAATCTATGGAAAGCAAAGTGATAAACGGAAGAAAAATAGGAATAAAAGCAACTTTAGAAGTAAGTTACAACATTTATTTAAAAGAAGATATTTCAATAGTTAGTGATATTCAAAATTCAGGCGATATGCAAATGTTAAGAGATGATGCAAACGTAAATTCTTTGGTAGGTAGTGGTTCAACAAAAATTTATGCAAAAGATACAATTTCAGTAAACAATGTAGATAACATAGCTGAAATTTTAAAAGTAGATATAAATATCTGTGATAAAGATGTTAAAGTTAGCTATAATAAGATATTAACAAAAGCAGAAGCACAAGTCAAAATCTTGTATCTAACAGAAGATAATCGTATTAATTCAGTAAGTACAAAAATTCCAATCGTTGGATTTATAGATATTCAAAATGTAAATGAAAATAATATTTGTGATATGAATTATGAAATTAAAAATATGCTTTTAAAGTTAAATGCAATTGAAGAACATAGTATGTATGTAGAAATAGAAGTAGAAATATCAGCATCTGTCTATGAAGAAAGACAAATTATATTCATACAAGATTTGTATAGTCCATCTGAAAATTTGGAATATAACAAAAAACAAATAACAACTATGGTAGCAAAAAGGAATACTTCTGGAATGATTCAAATTAGAGAAAAAGTTGAAGTTGAAGGATTGAATAATGGAAATATACTAGATGTAGAAGTAGTGCCAATAATCGAAAACGAAAGTAAATTTAGTAATAAAATAATGTACGAGGGTTCAATGGAATTAAGATTTTTAATATCAGGAAATGACATGCAAGTAGATACAAGAATGGCTAAAATTCCTTTTGAATACACAATGGAAGGGATAGAAGATGGAGAAAATGTAAATACTAAAACAGACATAGAAGTAATAAATCAAGACTTTATAATTCAAGAAGGAAATCTTGTTACAAGCAATATTGATGCAAAAATGGATTTACAAACTTATAAAACTGCAAATATGAATGTAATGAATGAAATACAAACTAATGGTGAAAGAGAAGAAGAAGATTATAGTATTTTAATGTATATAGTGAAAAAAGATGATACATTATGGAATATAGCAAAAGAGTTTGGAAGTACAGTTGATGATATTGTAAGAGCAAATGGAATAGAAGATGAAAATTTAATACAACCTGGGCAAAAACTATTTATTCCTAAATATGTAAAAACAGGTTCAGTAAGTAGTTATGTATAAAATTTATTCTAGACCAAGGATAAGAGTTCCTAAAATCTTTTTTCGAGCAAGAAGTAGTTTCAAAAATAGAAAGACAAAAAAAGTAATAAAGATTTTAACAATTTTTACGATAGCTTTTTTGACTGTAAAAATTATTTTAGATTCAGTGTTGCCGATATTTGATACTCTATGCGAAAACGAAGCAAAATCAATAGCAACAATAGTATCAAATGAACAAGCAACAAATGTTATGAGAGAACATAGTTATGATGAACTATTTACAATTGAAAAAGATTCTAATGGAAATATAACTATGATTAAATCAAATGTTGTACCAATTAATGAAATAATTTCAGATGTGGCAAATAAAATACAAATTGAATTAGATAACAAAGGAAGAGATGATATAGAGATAGCACTTGGGAGTTTTACAGGTTTTAAATTATTGGCAGGAAGAGGACCGGGTATTAAAATTAGGATTTCTACAATAGGAAATGTTGAAACTGATTTGAGAAGTGAATTTACAGCACAAGGGATTAATCAAACTTTGCATAGAGTGTATTTAGAGGTTAAATGTAATGTTTCAATTTTGACTCCTTTTGATAATATTGAAAGACAAATTACTAATCAGGTGCTTTTGATTGAGAATGTTATTGTTGGAAATATTCCTAGTACGTATTATAATTTGGAAGGATTAAATCATAGTGATGCAATTGAGTTAGTTGAGTAGGTTAGAAAATAATTACAATTTTATCTGTGTCAAATTACATTTAAAACGCAGTTACATACAAAAGTATGCGCCTTTGCCTTTTAAATGTAATTTTCCTTGCTAAAATTTAATTCTTTCCTAACCTAATATACTAAAAAGGTAGTAAGGAATTATTTAGTATAGAATTTATTGAAATAGAATATACTATTTTGGGAGGTTTTAAATAGATTTTTGTAAGGAGAGATGAAAAATGCTAAAGATGATTGAATTACCATATCCTTTAAATGCTCTAGAGCCATATTATTCAAGTCAAACTTTGGAGTTACATTATAAAATTTTATACAAAGGGTATGTAGATAACACAAATAAGACACAAGAAGAATTAAAAAAGGCAAGAGAACAAAATAGTTTTTCAAATATAAAATGTCTAGAGAAGAATTTAAGTTTCTTTGGTTCTGGTGCCATATTGCATGAGCTATTTTTTGAAAATATGGGGCCAGCTGTTCCGACAGAACCAAATGCAAAATTAATGGAGCAAATAATAAAGGATTTTGGCAGTTATGATGCTTTTAAAAATCAATTTACAGAAGCAAGTAAAGCGGTTGAGGCATCTCGGTTGGTGTATTTTAGCATGGATTCCAAAGTGGAATAAGTTAGAGATTTTACAATGTGAAAAACATCAAAATTTGACTTTGTGGGGGTGTAAGCCACTTCTTGTATTGGATATGTGGGAACATTCTTATTATTTACAGTATCAAACTAAAAGACCAGATTATATTGCAGCTTTTTGGAATATTCTTAATTGGAATGTGGTGAATAAAAGGTTTGAGAAAATTTAAATGAATAACAAAAAATTGGAACAAATCGTTCCAATTTTTTCTATCTCTTGCTGAATTGAGGAGCTTTTCTAGCTTTTTTAAGACCATATTTCTTTCTTTCTTTCATACGAGGATCTCTTGTTAAGAATCCATTTGATTTAAGAGCTGGTCTATATTCGCTATTTGCTTCATTTAAAGCTCTAGCAATACCATGACGGATTGCTCCAGCTTGACCTGTAAATCCTCCACCTTTAACACTTGCAATTACATCATATTTAGCTGTTGTATTAGTAACTGTTAAAGGTTGTCTAACGATAACTTTTAAAGTTTCTGGTCCAAAGAATTCATCAATATCTTTTTTGTTTATAGTAATTTTTCCAGAACCTTCAACTAATCTAACTCTAGCGATAGAGCTTTTTCTTCTACCTGTACCATAAAAAACAATATTATCTTTTTTTGCCATTCTATTTTACCTCCCATACTTCTGGTTTTTGAGCTTGATTTTCATGTTCTGCTCCAGCATAAACTCTTAACTTTTTAGCCATTTGTCTACCTAAAGAATTATGAGGTAACATTCCTTTGATAGCTAAAGTCATTGCTTTTTCTGGATTTTTTTCAAGCATTACTTTGGCTGGAACTTCTTTCATTCCTCCAATGTATCCTGAATGATGTCTATAAATTTTTTGATTTAATTTGTTTCCTGTTAAAATAACATCTTTACAATTTAAAATTATAACATGATCACCTGTATCAATATTAGGTGTATATGTTGGTTTGTGTTTTCCTCTTAATAATTTTGCAGCTTCTGTTGCAACTCTACCTAATGGTTTATTAGCTGCATCAATTATATACCATTTGCTTTCAACTTCACCTTTTTTTGCACTATATGTAGTATTATTCATGGTAATACGTACCCTCCTATTTCTTATTAAAATTAAATTTCTTAAATATTATATACAAATTATCTAATGAATTTAGTTTTAAAATAAAACCACCGGGGAGAAGTTTTAATTCAAAATTAATCATTTAATAATTGCTAGAATATTATATTATAAGATGCCTTAAATGTCAAGGCATTCCAATAAATTTTTCAAAAAACTTGACAAATTTTCAAATTGTGTTATATACTAGGCATGTTACAATAATGGATGTATATATTATTTAATAAGGAGTAATATGAAAATGAAAGTAAAAAAAGACATAAAAAACATACTAATTGTGGCAGCAATGGTATTAGCTAGTTTGTTTTTTATAAATATGAGTTTAGCAGCAAATACAGCAAAAGTAACAGTGGATTTAGCTAATCTTAGAGAAACACCAGATGAAAATAGCACAATATTAGAACAACTTACATTAAATGAAGAAGTTGAAATAGTAGAGCAAGATGGAGATTGGTACAAAGTAATAGCAAGAAAAATAACAGGATATATAAGAAAAGATTTAATAGCTGTTACAGAACAAGTAAACAATCAAGAGACTAATACTCGGAGATGAAAATAATATAACATCAACAGAAGAAGAACAAAATGTGGAAAATGCAGAGCAGAATTCACAAGAAAGTGAACAAACAGAAGATAAAATAGAATTAGGAAAGAATATCATTGAAGAAGATACAAAATTGAAAATTGTTCCTGTAATTAATGCAACAGAAACAATTGAAGTAAAGAAAGATGAAGAAGTTAATGTAACTGAAATCATAAATGGTTGGGTTTGTGTAGAAACTCAAAATACAAAAGGTTGGATAAGAAAAGAAAAAATTCTAACAAAGGCTGAACAAGAAAAAATAGCACAAGAGAGGCAAGCTGCACAAGAAGCAGCTGAGAAACAAGCAGCTCAAGAACAAGCAAAAAGTAGTCAAAAAACTATGTATGTTAATGCATCAACAGTTAATGTTAGAAAAGAACCAAATACATCATCTGAAATTGTAACAAATGCAACGATGAATACAGAAGTTGTAGTACAGTCAGAAGAAGGTGGATGGAGCAAGGTAACTGTAAATGGAAAAGAGGGGTATATTGCGACAAACCTATTATCTTCAACAAGACAAACAACTTCAAGGTCATCAACAACTAGAAAGTTAACTACAAGTACACAGTCAAGTACACAAACTCAAGATACAACAGCAAGTACAACAACATCATCAGCTTCTGGATCAGGAGCAGCAGTAGTTGCAAAAGCTAAATCATATATAGGTTATAAATATGTTTATGGTGGATCTTCACCAAGTACAGGATTTGACTGTTCAGGTTTTACTTCATATATATATAAACAATTTGGAGTAAGTTTAAATAGAACAGCGGCTGGACAATATAGTAATGGTACAGCAGTATCAAGAGCAAATTTACAACCTGGAGATTTAGTAATGTTTGGAAAATCTGGAATTAATCATGTTGGAATTTACATTGGTGGAGGAATGATAGTGCATGCAGAGAATTCATCAACAGGTGTTACAACAGATACAATTAATTCAGGATATTACAACAACAATTATGTAGGGGCAAGAAGAATTTTTTAAAAGCAATTAAAGGAGGAAAATTTTGAAAGAACGACCGATTTTAATTGCAGTTATAGGGTATATGATAGGTATATTATGGGGGCTATACTTTAATTTTAGTGTAGCCCTTTTATATATTTTTATAGCTGCAATATATGTTATATTAAAAACTTTTTTGTCAAAAAGTAAATGGAATATTCTATCACCGAGAAGATATTTTAGATATGTTAAGATATTTTTTAATCGAAAGTCAATTTATTTAATTGTTATAATTTCAATAATTTCAAATCTTATAGTTAATTTCCAAAATAGAAGATATGAAAATGTATATAAAGATGGGGAAGAATTAACGCTTATTGCCATAGTAGATAGTAACAAAGAAGAAAAAGAATATAAAGACACGTATCAAATTAAAACTGAGTATAAAGATACTAATTTGATTTTAAGTGTAAATAAAAACAAAAATATTGAGTTAGAATATGGTGATAAGATTTTGATAAAAGGAGAATTTGCAGAACCATCGGAAAGCAGAAATTATGGTGGTTTTAATTATAAAGAATATCTAAAATCAATTAAAGTTCATGGAACAATTAAAGCTGATAGCATAGAGGTTTTAGCTAAGAATAGTAATAATCCCATTTTTACTTTTGCAAATAATATTAATTTAAAAATAAAAGAAAATATAAGTAAATTAATTCCAGAGAAGTATGGTGCTATATTTACAGGCTTAATATTGGGAGATACAAGTAAAGTTAAAGAAGAGGTAAATGATAATTTTAAAATAGCAAATATATCTCATGTTTTAGCAATATCAGGAATGCATATAACTTATATAGTTATTGGTATAGAATTATTATTAAAAAGGGAAATTGGAAAAAGAAAAACAAGAATTATAACAATAATAGTTTTAGTAATATATATGTTTATAACAGGATTTTCGCCATCAGTTGTAAGAGCAAGTTTAATGGGAATAATCATGTTAATTTCTAAATTAATTCATCGAAAAAATGACATTTGGACATCAATTAGTTTATCTCTTCTTATTTTATTAATATACAATCCATTTCTAATATTGAATGTGGGCTTACAGTTATCATATTTAGGGACAATTGGAATTGTTTGTTTTAATAAAAATATCTATAATTTTTTAAGAAAACTAAAAATACGAAATAGAAAAATTAAATATAGAATAAATCGAAAATTTATATTATTTATTGATAAAATAAAGGAAATACTGTCAGTTACACTTTCAGCACAAATAGTGATTTTACCAATATTGTTATTTAATTTTAATATATTGGGGATATATTTTTTTATCTCGAATATTTTAGTAAGTGTTATTATCGGCCCAATTATTATTGTGGGATTTGTTTGTATTCTTATATCATTTATATCAATAGAAATTGCAAAAATATTATCAATTTTTATGTCAGTAGGAATTCAAATTTTGATTAGTATATCTGAGATTAGTCATTTGCCATTTTCTAAAATATATATTCCAACACCAAAAGTTTGGCAAATAGTAATTTATTATATATGTGTAATTGTTATTAATAAAATTTATATGTCCTTTAATTTGAAAGAACCTGATTTTACAAGTATAAGAATTAGAAACTTAGTAGCACTTTTAAAATTTAAGTTTAGGCAGAATAGAAAAAAGGTTTTAAAATTTTTGATAGTTTTTGTTTTATTAGTTTTTATTCTAAATATTATTCCTAAAAAATTGAAAATTCATTTTGTTGATGTTGGACAAGGTGATTGTACATTTATAACTACACCTCAAAATAAAACGATTTTAATAGATGGAGGTGGAAGTATGTCTGAAGAATATGATGTGGGGAAGAGTACATTATTACCATATATTTTAGACAGAGGTTATACAAAGTTAGATTATGTATTTATATCTCATTTTGACCAAGACCATGTTGGTGGAATTTTAACAATTTTAGAAGAATTAAGAGTTGGACAAGTATATATATCAAAACAAGAACAAGATTCGGAAAATTATCAGAAATTTTTGAAGATTGTAAAAAATAAGAAGATTCAAGTAAAAGTTCTAAAGCAGGGAGATTGTTTAAAGATAGAAAATAATTTGTATTTTGACATTTTGTGGCCAATTGAGGAGCAAATACAAGAAAATGTTTTGAATAATAATGCGATGGTTATGAAATTGCGATATGGTAAATTTTCAATGCTATTTACTGGAGATATAGAAGACGTGGCAGAAAAGAAAATTTTAGATTTTTATGAAGAAAAAGGAGAAGATATTTTAAAATCAGATGTTTTAAAAGTAGCACATCATGGCTCTAAAACTTCAACAACACAAAGTTTTTTTGAAAAGGTTAATCCTAAAATTTGTTTGATTGGAGTTGGAAAAAATAATATGTTTGGTCATCCAACAGCAGAAGTTCTTGAAAGGATAAATGGCACGAAAATTTATAGGACAGATGAAAATGGAGAAATTATTTTGGAGATTGGGTGCAATGGGGACGGCCTCAAAATGCACTAAAGTGCGACTAAAAATAGTTGCAAAATATTAAAAAAGGAGGTATAATAAATGAGTAAAAAAGAAAAACTAATAAATAGATTAAAAACTAAACCAAAAGATTTTACATATAATGAAGCAAAGACTTTGCTGGAATCAGTGGGATTTATTGAAAGTAATAAAGGCAAGACATCAGGTTCGAGAGTGGTATTTATAGAAAGTAAAAGTGGATTAAAAGTTGAATTACATAGACCACATCCTGGTAATATTTTAAAAAGATATCAATTAGATATTTTAATTGAAAATTTAAAGAAGTTAGAGGTGATATAGTATTATGAAAAATGTAATGAAGTATAAAGGATATTATGCAAAAATTGAATATAGTGATGAAGATGAATGTTTTTGTGGACAAATAGAAGGACTAAAACATGATTCTATTTCATTTGAAGGTCAAACAGTAAAAGAATTGAAAAAAGATTTTAAAGATGCAATAGATCATTATTTAGAAACTTGTAAGGAGTATAATATGAAACCTGAAAAACAATGTAAAGGTTCATTAAATGTCAGATTAGGAGCAGAACTTCATAATGAAGTAAAACTAAAATCAGAAGAAAAGAATATATCAATTAATGAATTTATAAAACAAGCAGTTACAAATTATCTAAAAACATGTTAATTGTATAATTCTAACAAATCTGTAAATACTAATAAAAAGTATTTATGGAGGGTTTGTTATGAATAAAATAATAACAGTTTTAATATGTGTAATTGTGATTTTAGGAGCAATGATAACTGCAGTTGTAATATCAAGACCAAATGATAATCAAGAACAGTCAAATGTTGAAACACAAGTTGCTGAAGAAAATATCTTAGATGAATGTACAGACGAATATGAGGAAATGCAACAAAATGAGCTAGTAGAAACAAATGCAGAGGAAGTAAAAATATCTCCAAATTGTTCTTTTTCTGTTAGAACATATTACAAAGGGTGTGGACATATAACAAGTCAATATAATAATATACCTGAAGATTTGGTAAATAAAACTGAAACTGAATTGAAAGAGATGTATCCAGAGTATATGGTTGAAACTTTTAAAAGTAATGAAGTCGTTGTATATGTTGAAAAAGAAGGGGAATGTGGAGAACATTATCTAGTTAAAGACCTAGATGGCAAAGTTGTTATTTATGAAAGATTAAGTGATGGAACTGAAAGATTATTGGAAGAGACAAGTATTACAACTGATTATTTACCAGAAACAGATAAAATTCAAATGGAAAAGGGAATTGAAGTAAATCGGTAAGCAAGAATTAAATCAATTGATTGAGGATTATGAGTAAAATTTGAATTAATTAGTAAAATGTGATATAATAAAAGTAGCTTTATGCTGTACCCAATGGGAATAAATAAGTTCTCGGAGGGTATGCCTCCGAGTAGTACAAGGAGGTAAAAAATGGAACGGAAATTAATATTATTACTTAAGATTTTTGTAGGGCTATGTTTAATAGTTTCGGCAGCAGTATTTGTTATAGTTTCATCAGATAAAGACACAGTTTTTGTCTTATTTGCAGGGCTCAATGGAGCAGGAGTTATTTGTTATTGTTTGGCTTTTAGAGAATTTAAATATGTAGAAACTCAGTGGAGAATACAGTCATATGTGAAAGTATGTCTAACAGCTTCTATAGTAATATTTGCTATTATCTCTATTTTCTTTAAAAATGTTACTTTACTGTTTTTAGCAATGTTGAATATAGGAGGTGTTATAAGTTATCAATATGTACTTGATGACTATGACAAATAAGAGTTCCATTCAAAAAAGATTTCGCTTTATTAAAGTGAAATCTTTTTTTGAATATTTATTTCTTTTTTTCTTTCTTATCAACAGTAACTTCCTTTTGTAAATCCTGTTTATCAATAAACCCTTTTTGATAAACATCTCTAATATACATTATTAGAGAAAGAAGAGTAGAGATTAAAGCAAAAGTATATAAAGCAAAATCTAAATCTTGCCAAAATCCTCCTAAATTAAATTGCTTAGCAATCAAAGAAGAAACAATAGCAATATAGAACAATACAGTTGCTAATTTTCCATACCATTTACTATAAACAACAACATCTTTTCCATAAAGGAAAGAAGCTCCACAAATCATAATAAACTCTTTTAAAAGGACAATAACTAAAATCCAAATAGGAATAATATCAGTTATTGCAAGTGAGGCAAGTGTTGTAATTTGTGTTAATTTATCAGCTAATGGATCCATCAATTTTCCAAAATTAGAAATAAGATTATATTTTCTTGCGATAAATCCATCAGAAATATCTGTTAAACCTGATATTGTAAAAAATACAAAGGCTAAAAGATAATTGCCTGAAAAAATATAAAATACAATAAAAGGTATTAATAAAAATCTAATAATAGTTAATATATTTGGTACATTCTTAAACATTTTCTACTCCTTATTTTACTTCGAATTTTAGCTTATTATTTGCAAAATCAACATTTACAGTTTGACCATCCAATAATTCACCTTTTAAAATCATTTCAGATAATTCATCTTCCAAATATCTTTGAATAGCACGTCTCAAAGGTCTTGCACCAAATTTAATATCAGTTCCTTTTTCTAATAAATAGTTTTTAGCTTTATCAGAAACTTCAATTTTGATATCTTTTTCTTTTAGAGCTTTAATAGTATTTTGTAACATTAAATCAACAATTTGTAATAATTGTTCTTTAGTTAATGGGTCAAATGCCACAATTTCGTCAACTCTATTTAAAAATTCAGGTCTAAAGATATCTTTTAAGCTATCTAATATTTTATTTTTATTTGCTGTTTGACCACCAAATCCAATTGAATTGTTATTTAGGTTAGAACCAGCATTTGATGTCATTATAATAATTGTATTTGAAAAACTAACAGAATTTCCTTGACTATCAGTTAATTTTCCATCATCTAAAACTTGTAATAAAATATTAAATACATCTGGATGTGCTTTTTCAATTTCATCTAAAAGGATGATTGAATAAGGTTTTCTTTTAACTTTATCAGTTAATTGACCAGCGTCATCATAACCAACATATCCTGGAGGTGCACCTATTAATTTAGATGTAGAATGACTTTCCATATATTCAGACATATCTATTCTAATAATAGAATCTTCACTTCCAAACATTTCATAAGCTAAACTTTTGGCAAGTTCTGTTTTACCAACACCAGTTGGACCAACAAAAATAAATGATGGTGGTCTTTTTGTTGTTTGAAGTCCTGCACGATTTCTTCTAATTGCTCTTGCAACACTACTAACAGCTTCATCTTGACCAATAATTCTTTTATGTAGGTTAGTTTCTAAGTTTAATAATTTTTGTGTTTCAGCTTCTGTTATTTTCTTAACAGGGATTTTTGTCCAGCTTTCAATAACATTTGCAATATCTTGAACAGTTAGTTGTTTTAATTTCATTTTGCTATTTAATTTATCTATTTGTTCAATTAATTGACATTCACGAGTTTTAAGGTCAGCAGCTCTTTGATAATCTTCTGTTGAATCTGCTGCAACAACTTCTTCTTTTTCAGCTTGTACTTGAGATAATTCTTGTTTTAGCATTTCTAATTTGTATAATTCTTTGTTTTCTAAGTTAATTCTAGAACATGCTTCATCTAAAATATCAATTGCTTTGTCTGGTAAAAATCTATCATGAATATATTTTTCAGACATTATAACAGCTTGACGAATAACATCAGAAGATATTTTTACCTTGTGATATTCTTCATAATATTTTTTAATTCCTTCAAGAATTCCAATAGAATCATCAATAGATGGTTCTTCAACTAAAACTTGTTGGAATCTTCTTTCTAAAGCAGAATCTTTTTCAATATATTTTCTGTATTCTTTTAAAGTTGTAGTACCAATTAATTGAATTTCTCCATTAGATAAAGCAGGTTTCAAAATATTTGCAGCATTCATAGAATGTTCTCCATCACCTGCACCAATGATATTATGGATTTCATCAATAACTAAGATGATATTTCCATATTCTTTACATTCATCAATAATTCCTTTCATACGAGATTCAAATTGACCTCTAAACTGAGTTCCTGCAATTACAGCAGTCATGTCTAAAAGATAAACTTCCTTATTTAAAAGTTTTGCTGGAACATTTTTATTTGCAATTTTAATTGCTAAGCCTTGTGCAATAGCAGTTTTACCAACACCTGGTTCACCAATTAAGCAAGGATTATTTTTTGAACGTCTATTTAAAATTTGAATAATTCTTTGAATTTCTTTGTCACGACCTACAACTATATCTAATTCATTATTTTTAGCTTTATTAGTTAGGTTTGTACCAAAAGTATCTAAAAATTTCTTTTTCTTATTTTGTTTTGTATTTTTCTTTTTTTCTACTCTAACCTTTTTTCTTCCACTACTTGGTTCTTCTTGCTCATCTTTTTTATTATTTTGTCCCATAAAATTAGAGAAAATTGAGCCTAGTGGAATTGCTGCACCTGAAATTTTAGGTGAATCTTCATCTTGATTGTTATTTGGATCTTGTGTATTGAAAGTGATAGCACCTTCGATATTTTCAATATCTTCTAAATTAATATTTTCAGCTAAATCTTTAAAAATACTTTCAAATTGTTCTGTCATATCACTTAAATTAATTTTATCATTTGATAATATGGCATTTTGTTTTGCTAGTACTTCATTTGGATTAATACCTTTTTTCTTTGCACAGTCATAGCAATATCCTTCCATTGATTCTTTGCCATTTTCTATTTTTTTATAAAAAAGTATTGCTGGGTTTTTATTACATTCTGAACATAACATACTTTTAATTCCTCATTTCTATTTAAATTTAATCTATAATATCATATCGCAAAAACCAGAAAAAGTCAATAAAAATTAGCATTTTATTTATTAAAATATAATGAAAATAGATGCTTATATTACTTGATTTGATCTTTTGAAAAAATTGTAATTACCATTTACAAAAAAAACTATAAATGTTATAATAAAAAGGGGAAAAAGAGAGGAAAAAATATGAAACTACAATTACCAGAGAAAAATAAGATAAAAAAGAAAGAATTAATAATATATATATCAATTATGATAGTATGTATAATATGTGTCATAATTGCTTTTTATGTTCAATTTTATGCAAGAATTGATTTGGGAAGATTAGTTGGTATGGCTAGAGAACAGGAATTTGGACAAAAAACAGAAGAGCAAACAGATGCATTAGAAACTGAATTTGATCAAATATTTACTAATAGCTTAACTAATGTAGAAGGACAAGGAGAAAACAAAAAAGCAGATAGTAGTAAAGATCTTGTATATGTTGAAATGGAGAGAAAAGAAACTAAACTGAATAGCTATGATTTAGAGGTGCATATTCCAAAAATTAATATTGATAGTCCTATAATTGATGAATATAATCAAGATATACAATCATTTATAGATAAAACAAATGAAGTTTTAGAGAGTGAAAATCAAAATATAATTTATACTGTAGATTATGCAGCAAATGTACAAGAAGATATATTATCTTTGATGATTAGGTCAAATTTAAAAGAAGGTTCAAATGCTCAAAGAGTAATTATTGAAACATATAATTATGATTTGAGAAATAATAAAGAAATTTCTCTTGAAGAGGTTTTAGCTGTTGAATATGTAGATAAAAATGAAGTACAAAATAAGATAAATACTAAAATTGCAGAAGAACAAAGACAAGTAGAAGATTTAAAAGAATTGGGATATAATATTTATAATAGAGATACTTCTAGTGAACAATATAAAGTTGAAAATTCTAAATATTTTTATTTAACAGATAATGTTTTATATATTATTTATCCATATGGAAATGAAAATTATACTAGTGAAATGGATTTAGTTATAATATAATAGACAAAAAGAAAACAGTACTTTTTGGTACTGTTTTCTTTTTTGAAAATAAAAGGGGATGTTTTTAAATTCAAATCAGTATTACTTTACTGATTGTGATTGTATTTTAACAAGGAAATTTGTCCATTGTGTGAACTTAAAGTGAAAAGAAGGAAAAAACAAAATTAATTTTTTCTTAATTACACTTAAGGTTGTTCACCTAAAGTAATAGTTAGTTCTCTTTCTTCACCATCACGATTTACTTTGACTGTCATTTGATCACCAATTTGATGAGAATTTTTAATTTCATTTAATTCATCCATTGTTTTTATGTCTTTACCGTCTGCTTGAATAATTACATCACCAATTTTTAAGCCAGCTTTTTCAGCAGCAGAGAAGTCATCAATAGCTTTTACATAAACACCAACAACCAAATTATTTGCTTTAGCTGTTTCTTCATCTAAATCCATACCCGTAATTCCTATATATGGTCTTTTTACTTTACTATATTGAATTAATTGTGATGTAATATCTTCTGTTGAATTAATAGGAATAGCAAATCCCATACCTTCAATTCCTTCACCTTCAAGTTTTAAAGTATTTATTCCAATTACTTGACCTTGACTATTTACTAAAGCACCACCACTATTTCCAGCATTTATAGCTGCATCTGTTTGAATTAAAGTATAAGTTTTTCCATCTGAATCAGTAACTTCACGGTTTACGGCACTAACTACTCCACAAGTGATACTGCTTTGTAACCCTAATGGATTTCCAACAGCCATTGCAAATTCTCCAACTTTTATATTATCAGAATCTGCAAATTCAGCTTTTGTTAAACCAGTTTTATCAATTTTAATTACAGCTAAATCTGTTTGTTCATCTGTTCCTATAATTTTTGCTTCATATTCTGTATCATCATTAAATAATGTAACAGTGACTTTTGTTGCTTCGGAAACTTCATAGAATGAGCTATCAGAAGAAGTTGAAACTATGTGGTTATTTGTTAAAATATATCCATCATCACTAATTATAATTCCTGATCCACTTGCTTGTGCAGTTGTTGCTTGAGTTTGCCTTCCAAACATAGAAATTAATGAATTAACATTATACTCTACTTTAATACCAACTATTGAAGGTAATATTTTGTTAGCGGCGTATACAGAAGTATCAGAATAATTTGATAATGAAGTTTGACTTACATATCCACTATTTTCTGAACTTGAAGAACTACTGTTACTGCTACTTAAACTAGACTCAGTACCTAAAATTTGTGAACGTATTGAAGGAACTCCAAAGCATGTTCCAACTACAACTGCACATCCAACTACTCCACTAAAGAATGGTAATAATACACTTTTTCCAAATCCAACTCGTGTTTTTTCCTTTTTGTTATTTTGATAAACAGTTTTGTATGTATTTGGATTCTGAACTGTTGTAAAATTTTTTGTTGTTTCTTGAGTTTTTTCAACTTTTTTGTTTTCTTTTTTTTCTTCCATTTTAAAGACCTCCTAATAATTTATAAAGTAATATATATAGTATATATTATCCTATTTTTGTATTATAATACAATATGTTTGTGAAACTTTTGTGAAAAAAAATAGATTTTTTTGAGATAAGATTTATTGCTATTTTGAAATAGTTGTAGTAAAATTAAAATACAAAAATAAATATAATATGACAATAAAAATTGTGAAAAATTGAAATAAGGAATGGTGATTATGAAAATAAAAGAAAATAAAGGTGTAACATTAGTGGCTCTAACGGTTACAATAATTGTTTTATTAATTATAGCAGGAATTGCAATATATAATGGCAAAGATACAATAAAACAAGCAAATCTTGAAGCTTTAAGAACTAATATGTTATTAATTGAAGCAAAAGCCAAAGGAGTTGTTGAGGAAGCTAATTTTCAATTAGGACCAGATTCTCAGAATGAATCAGAATTGGGGAATATTAGAAATAATTTATATGTTAATGAAAACAAATTACAAAAATTATCTGATTCAGGAATAACTGTATCTTCAGGAATTCCAACAGGCGATAATGTATATGTATTCACACAAGAAACAGCTTCTTTGTGGGCGTTAGATAATATTTATTCAGAACTTGAAGAGGGAGAATATTATATAATAGAATTTAATGAAGGAGAAGCAACTGTTGAAATATATAACACAATTGGATATCAAGGCCATTATTCATTAACAGAAATAGATGAATTAGATTAAAAGGAACGAGAGTTGAAAAATATGAAAGAAAAAGAATTAGAAAGATTAACAAAATTAAAAGAAATAGAAAAAGAATTATATCAAAAAGGATTTAAAAATATATGTGGAATAGATGAAGCAGGAAGAGGACCTCTAGCAGGTCCTGTTGTTGTTGCAGGGGTTATAATGCCACAAGATTCAATGATAGAAGGAGTAAATGATTCCAAAAAAGTATCAGAAAAGAAAAGAGAAAAGCTATATGACATTATTTTAGAAGAAGCAATAAGTTATTCAGTTGCGATAGTGGGACAAGATGTGATTGATGAAATAAATATTTTAAATGCTACAAAACAAGGTGTAACTGAAGTTGTAGATGGATTAGATGTGAAGCCTGATTTGATTTTAGTAGATGCATTAGAACATATAAATACAAGAGGAATACCATATGAACCAATTATAAAAGGAGATGCAAAATGCTATAATATAGCTGCTGCATCAATAATTGCTAAAGTTACAAGGGATAGAATTATGAGAGAGTGGGATGAAATATATCCACAATATGGATTTATTAATCACAAAGGATATGGAACCGCAAAACATATAGCTGCAATAAAGGAATATGGTTTATGTCCTATACATAGGAGATCATTTACAAAGAAGTTTATTTAATTCTTTTCCAACTAAGTATATTATTAATTAAGGAAAGGTTATATGAGTAATGAATATTTTAGATATTATTGAAAAGAAGAGAGATAAGAAGGAATTATCAAAAGAAGAAATAAATTATTTTATATCTGAATATACAAATGGAAATATTGCAGATTATCAAATGGCAGCATTAGTAATGGCAATATATTTAAATGGAATGACAAAGCAAGAAACAACTGATTTAACATTAGCGATGGCACATTCAGGTGAAATACTAGATTTATCAAAACTAGGAAAAGTAATAGTAGACAAACATTCAACAGGTGGAGTAGGTGACAAGGTTTCACTAATTTTGTTGCCATTAGTTGCATCTTTAGGAGTTGCTGTTGCAAAAATGTCTGGAAGAGGATTAGGATTTACTGGAGGAACAGTTGACAAATTAGAGTCAATTCCTGGATATAAAACTAATATAGATATAGACACATTTGTGCAAAATGTGGAAAGTATAGGAATAAGTATGATATCACAAACTTTAAATTTAGCACCAGCTGATAAGAAAATTTATGCTTTGCGTGACAGTATTTCTTGTGTTGAGAGTATACCGTTGATAGCTTCTAGTATTATGAGTAAAAAAATTGCAAGTGGAGCACAAAAAATAGTTTTAGATGTTACTTGCCGGAAAAGGTGCTTTTATGAAAGATATAGAGAGTGCTGAAAAACTTGCAAAAGAAATGATAGAAATTGGAAAACTTGCAAATAGAGAAACTGTTTGTGTTTTAACTAATATGGATGAGCCTTTAGGTCATGCAGTAGGAAATAGTTTAGAAGTAATAGAAGCAATTAAATTTTTAAAAGGTGATATGCCAGAAGATTTAAAGCAAGTTGTTTTAGAGCTTGGTGCATATATGATGAAATTAGCAGGCGAAGGAAATAATATAGAAGAAAATAAAGAGAGATTATTAGAAAATATCTTAAATCAAAAGGCATATAACAAATTTTTAGAACTTATAAAAAATCAAGGTGGAGATATTTCATATATTGAAAATATAGAGAAATTTCCAAAGGCAAAATATATAGAGCCAATTATTGCTAAAACAAGTGGGTATATATGTGAAATGGATGCAAAAGAAATTGGAAAATTGGCTTGTTATTTAGGTGCAGGAAGAATAAAGAAAGAGGATAAAATAGATTCGAGTGTTGGAATTGTTCTAAATAAAAAAGTTTCTGAAAGTGTTACTGAAAATGAAATTTTAGGATATGTGCATGGAAATGATAAGGAGAAAGCAGAAGAGGTTATAAATAAAATAAATGAGGTTATAAAAATAGAAGGGAAAAAGCCAAATGCATTACCAACGATTATAGAGATATTGTAATGAAATAAATGTAATTCACTAACGTTCAAATATTTTTTAGAAAGGTCCACCAATATACTCCAAAATATATAAATATATCATTTGCTAATATAAAGAGCTAAAATTACTATGAATTGTCGAATTTATTTTAAACTTCAAAATTTCCAACAAAAAACATTTGAAAAAGTTGTTTTGTGTGCTATAATAAAAAAGAAAGGAATGAAATTAAAATGAAGAAAAATAATATAAAAAATAAAAAGGTAAAGAATAAAGAACAAAGACATTATGATAAAGGACAAATTTTTGTTAAAGTGATGGCTGCTTTTTTAGCTGTATTGATGGTAGGAGGAACTGGTATTAGTCTTATTTATGCTTTAATGGGATAATGTAACGGTTGAAAAATAATTACAATTTTGGCATTGTTAAATTATATGCGTAGAAAGAAAAGATAAAATTAGAATAAGAAATGGGAGAAATAAATGATAATTAATTTAGGAATGAATTGGGAAAATTTTTATACAGAAAATATCTTAGCATATATAAAGTCATTACAAGAAAATCCATTTGAATTAGTCACTTTAATAGTAGATATAGCAATTGTGATTTTTTTGTTATATTGTTTTTTGAAAATGGTAAGAGGCTCTAGGGCGTGGCAATTAATAAAAGGAATAGTTCTATTTGTTGTTGCAACTTGGGTAAGCGGATTATTAAATTTGAAAATATTAAATTGGATATTAACAGGAATTATGAATTTAGGAGTAATTGCGATTATTGTGATATTCCAGCCAGAATTAAGAAGAGCATTAGAGCAATTAGGAACTAATAAATTTACTAAATTTTTTGGTATTGATAAAGATTTAGCAACTAGGACGAAAGAAGATATATATAAAATAGTGATTGCAGCAATGGAACTTTCAAAAGCAAAAATGGGAGCATTAATTGTAATTGAAAGAGATATTAAAATACAAGATATAATTTCAACAGGAATACCAATGGATGCAGAAGTTTCACCACAATTATTAGTAAATATTTTTGAACCAAAAACACCATTACATGACGGTGCTGTAGTTATATCAAACAATAAAATTGCGGCTGCTGCTTGTGTTTTACCATTGGCTGATGATAATGATATAGCAAAAGAATTAGGAACAAGACACAGAGCAGCAATTGGTATATCAAAAGAATCTGATAGTATTGTTGTAGTTGTATCAGAAGAAACTGGTAAGGTTTCAGTTGCAAAAGATGGTACTTTAATTGCAGATCTTAGAGAAGATGTTTTAAAGAAAATTCTAATTAGCAATATTGTTACTAAGAGATTTGCAACAGAGAAAAAAGAAAGAGCTAGTCAATTAAAGAAAATCAGAGAAAAAATTAGAAATAATAAAAAATCAGAAGAGAAAAATAATCAAGAAGAAAATAGAGAATAAAATAAATGGCAAGGATATTTTTTTATTTAATCCTTGCTTATTGTTTTAGATAACAAATTAATATGATAAAAAGGATGATAACAATGAGAAATATAAAATTAGTTATAGAATATGATGGAAAAGATTTTAATGGATGGCAGAAGCAACCAACTAAGTTAAATATTCAAGGCGAAATAGAAAAAGCAATAGAAAGAATAACAGGAGAGCAAGTAGATTTAATGGCATCAGGAAGAACAGATGCCGGAGTACACGCTTTTGGGCAAGTTGCAAATTTTAAAACAAATTCCAATATTCCAATTGAAAAGTTTGCGATAGCTTTAAATAGTAATCTGAAAAAGTCAATACGCATTAAATCTGCAGAAGAAGTAGATGAAAGATTCCATAGTCGTTTGAATTGTAAAAGGAAAACTTATAGATATGTTATAGATAATTCAAAATATGGAAGTGCAATATATAGAAATTTAGAAACACATATACCAACCAAATTAAACGTAGAAAAAATGAAAGAAGCAGTTAAATATTTTGAAGGAGAACATGATTTTAAAGCTTTTAAGGCAAGCGGTACAAGTAGTAAAAGTAGTGTTAGAACAATATATAAAGCAGAAATTTTTCAAAAACCAGATGAAAGAATATGGATTGAATTAACAGGAAATGGCTTTTTATATAATATGGTGAGAATTATCGCAGGAACATTAGTAGAAGTAGGTCTTGGAAATATAGAGCCAGAACAAATAAAAGATATAATAGAATCTAAAAAAAGAGAAAATGCAGGAAAAACTCTACCGCCACAAGGGTTGTATTTGGTTAAAGTAGAATATGATTAAATCTGGTTGAAAAATAATTATTAAAGGAAAGATTTGTAAGGTTAACAAAAAAATAGGAAGTAGCATAAAATATAGTAAAATATATGAGGTGATTTTGCTTATGAATATTTTATTAATATTTTTTGCTCTCCCTATTGCAACGATTATAATTTCAATAGCACTTCAAAAAATATTGAAATGCCCAATTTTGGTTGCATCTATTATATTTGCTATATTTTTAGTAGTTACATTTATAGTAGGAAACTTGAACTTTTTGGTTGCAGCTATAATTTATGCAATAATTAGTTTTATTACAGCGGTATTAACACATATAATATGTAGAATTTTGAATACGTATAGAGAAAACAGTTGTTGTAGAGATAGAGATAATTGTAACTGCAATTGTAATAATACAAGAAATAACTTATTAACAATCAGTAGTAGTTGCCAAAATAATAGAAATGGAGATTTATTAACTATTAGTAGTAATGGATGTAATGGTAATACAAATGATTTATTAACTATAAGTAGCAATAATAATAGAAATAATAATTGTTGCAATAATTGTAATAACAATTGTAATAATAACTGTAATAATTCATGTGATTGTAATTGTTGTTCCGATGATTCAAACAATACTATAAATTTTGCAAATGGAGTATCTGCTAGAATAAATGTAATTCCAAACGGAAATAATAATGGTGAAACAGGTTGTATATCAGGTTGTTATAGGAGAAGAAGATAGAATAAAAAATCCCCAGTTGAGTAAGACTCTGGGGATTTTTTCTGTTTACTTAAGTTTTTGTTGGAATATGGTAATTTTAAATAATGTATGATATACTAATAATTAATTATTAGTTATAAAAAAGGTGGAGATAAAAAGATGATTGATTTTACAAATGCAATAGAGGAATTTAATAATTATAAAGGTTCAGAAAAAAAGAAAACGTTAATATATGATAATAAAAAATATTTAGTAAAATTCCCAGATCCAGTAAGAGAAAAAAATAAAAATATATCATATATAAATAATGCTTTTTCTGAATATGTCGGAAGTAATATATTCAAAATGATAGGTTTTAAAGTGCAAAATACAATTCTAGGGAAGTATTCCTATAATGGAAAAGAAAAAATAGTATGTGCATGTGAAGATTTTACTGATGATGAAAATATATTATATGAATTTGAAAATTTAGCATTAAGTACAAATCCTGATAAAAAAATAGAAACAGAATTAAAAGATATAATGGAAGTTATAGAAGAAAACAAAATGATAAATAGTGTAGAAACAAAAGAAAAGTTTTGGGATATGTTTGTAATAGATAGTTTAATTGGAAATACATACAGACATAATGGTAATTGGGGATTTTTATTAAATAAGAAAACACACAAGGTTGTTTTTTCTCCAATTTACGATTGTGGTTCATGTTTAAATCCATTGCTTGAAGACGAAGAATTAGAGAAGATAAGTGAAAGTGAATTAAAAGATTTGGCTATTAATTGTTATTCTTGTATAAGAGAAAATGGAAAAAAGATAAATTACATGTCATTTGTTAAGCAAATGAAAAATAAAGAATGTAATGATGCAATAAAGAGAATATTTACTTATATTAAAATGGATGAAATAAAGAGTTTTATTGATGGAATAGAATGTATGTCTAAAGCAAGAAAAGAATTTTATAAAAATATTATAAATTGTAGATACGAGATAATTAAAGAGGTGTATAAGAAAATTTAAAAATAGTTTGTCTAGGAGGAATAGTATGAAAGATTTAAGGATAGAAAAATTAGCAAACAACTTATTAACATATTCAGTAAATATTCAAAAAGGAGAAAATATCTTAATAGAAGTATTAGGAGAAGATGGAATACCACTTGCAAAAGAATTAATAAAAAGGTCAGAAGAATTAGGAGCAAAACCATATTTTAACGTTGTTAATTACGAGTTACTTAGAGTTATGTTAGAAAATGCAACAGAAGATCAAATTAAAATGTACGGAAAACATGATGCAGAAAGAATGAAAGATGTGCAGGCTTATATTGGAATTAGAGCAACAGCGAATAATAGTGAATTAAGTGGAATATCAAAGGAAGTAATGGAGTTATATAACAAATACTATACTTTACCTGTTCATTTTGAAGAAAGAGTAAAACATACAAAATGGTGTATATTAAGATATCCAAACAATTCAATGGCACAAATGAGCAAAATGAATATAGATGAATTTGAGGATTTTTATTATAAAGTATGTAATTTAGATTATTCAAAAATGTCAAAAGCAATGGATTCATTAAAAGAATTATTAAATAAAACTGATAAAGTTCATATTGTAGG
>CALXZZ010000015.1 GCA_944393365.1 uncultured Clostridia bacterium | reverse complement strand
ATATCTAGATTTATAAATGTTGCTCCATCTAGTAATTCAAAAGTAGATTGTCCATCAAAATATGCCATTTGACCATTATACTCTCTAATATATTGTCTCATAACTTTTAATAAATAACTAAAATGGAATTGGTAGTTACTATCTTTATTATCTTTTGCCTTTTGTTCAATTCTCTTATACCAACTTCCTATTGTTGGCATTTCTTTTTTCTCTCTATATAATCTATCTCCTCTTTGTAATGTTCCACCTGATTTATACAGACTTGATGGATCATTTGTAATTCCTCTTGCTTTATATTCTTCTGCTACGGATTCTGCAATTACCTGTTTTGTAAGCTCATTTACTTCTGTACTTCTTGTACTTCCTCTAGCCATTGTAAGCAATGCCTGTGTAACATCTTCTACCTTATTTTCTACATTCAAAACAATTCTATCTCTTCCTGTAATTTCATCTTTTATTGTTTCTGGTTCTATATCAAATAAATTTATTACAGTTTTAGAATTAGGACTTAATACAACATTAATTCCACCCAAACTTTCTGCAACTATTTGATACTCACCCTCGGCATCTAGTGCTAAACTTTCAATTCCCATCAATATAGCTGATCTAGAAATTAAAGTTTTCATTGTAACAGATTTACCAGCACCAGATTTAGCAAATACAACCATATTATAATTTGTTAAAGATGGATGGAAGTTATCAAATAATATTGGTGTTCCTGTTTGTTTGTTAAATCCAAGAGGAATACCTGTAGGATGTCCAACTTCTGATGTAGTAAATGGAAATACCGTTCCCATAGATCTACTATCAAAAGAGTGTTTTTTCTTTACTTTATCATCCATTAATGGTAAATTTGATTTAAATGCATCTTCTTGTATTGCCCATGCACTTTTTATTCCAACTAATGATTTAGACATCTCCGTAGATAACAATTTTGTTAATCTATCTAAATCGTCTAAACTATATGTAAATAAAGTCGCAATTATTGAAGCATCATACATCTTATTGAAACCTGCTGCTATTTCATCTCTTAATTGCTCTGCTTCAAATCTTTTTTGTGTTAATGTACTTTCTCTATTTATATTTCCTCTATCTGCTGCAACTATTCTTTCTGTTTCCAATTCATTTATTACTTTATTTAACTCATTTTGAGATCTTGCTTCAGCAATTGGTGTAATATATATTGATGTATTAACATCTCCAAAGAAGTATAAATCTCTAAATAACTCTGGGAAGGTACACATACGTGGTAATGTAGAAATAAAGAAACTTCTAGCATACCTTTTTACATTTGAAATTATTTCAAGATGATCAATCTTTGAAGCATCTATTCCAGAAGGTGCAATTAATTCTTTTATTGTTTTTCTTCTTAATATACCTGGTTCTTCTTGTCTAGCTATTTGCTGTTTTCTTCTTTCTTCCTCTAGTTGTTTTTTTGACTTTCTCATCACTCTCTTCTCCTTCCTCTTTTGATTTTTCTAATTCTTTTATAGCCTCAGATGCAACATCTACTCCAACATAATTTCTGTTATCTCCAATAATTATTTCAGCCATTTTTCTAACTAATTCTTCCATATTTTCTTCTGTTTCTTCAGCTTTTTGTTGGTTTTTAGATCTTATTTTATCAACTGTCTGGTTTGCTAAATCAACTGCTCTATCATGTACAACTTGATCTAAAGCTTTAACTTTCTTTTCAAACACATCTGGTGCAGTTGAATATAAATCGTCATATCCTGCTTGCATTGCTTTATCTATTCCGAATGTTTCAGATTCATCTCTGTTATATGCTACATATAAAAGTTCAATAAGCTCTTTTGATGATAGAATTTTTCCACTTATAGAACAAGCTGATAAAGTTCTAATCATAGATTGTGCTTTTGTATATAATTCAGAAAATGCCATATTTCTTATTTCTTCTATATCATATTTATGTTCTGGATTTTCTTCAGCATAATAAGAAATTATTATATAGTATTTTTTATTAAGAACACTTTTATTTAAGCTCATTCTTTCAGTATCTTGAACTATATCTCTTCCATATTCCAACATATTTCTTTGTTTCGTAAGCTCAAATAAATATTTATCTAATTCCTCTTGAGAATATGTATCTGAATCTTTCATATTGTTATATTCAAACATCATTCTTCTATATTTATCTTCGATTTCTTTTACTTTAGCTTTATAATTTGAAATACTACTCTCTAAATTAATAGTTCTTGTTTGAATATATATTTGTATTGGATGTCTTAATGTATTTAAAAATTGTTGGAATCCCTCTTCAACTGCTACCTTTTCCATATTTGACATCAAATCATAATTTACACCTTGACATTCAACAACCATCAAATAACGTTTTCCTTTTTTTTGTACAATCATATTGTCTTCAACCTTGTCAAAATCCATAAAATCCATTATAGATTGTTTGTTATATGAATTGTTTACATTTTTTTCTGTTGTTTTACTATTCTTTTTATTTGAATTAGTATCTGATAAATTTTCCTCTTTTTTAGGATTATTAATAGATTTTTCTCTTGCTCTTAATCCAATAAAAACTGCAATTAGCACAAGCAGTATAAAAAACATAACACTTAAAACTATTACTAATATATTTGAAATTGTATTTGAATCCATATTACTCATCTTTTGTTTCCTCCTTCTCCACTTCTTTATCTACCTCATTTTCATATACATATATCTTATTTTTTTGCATTTTAAATTTTATTCCTCTTCTTATGACATCATCTATATTTTCCCCACCAGTTTTTTGAGTTATATTAAAGTTAGTAGAATCTGGCACTTTAAATGTCCCTATTATAAATCCTACTAATCCTAATAACGCTATACAAATTATTCCTACTACATTCATTGATAGCAAACTAAATATCAAATACAATGGTAATCCACATGCTCCTCCTATTGCAGTATAAACAAGTGCCTTAGCAGAAAATATAAATAATATTCTTCCTTCTCCTTTTACATTTCTTGGCAAATTATATGTACCCAAAATGCTTCTCCTCCTTTGCAAAAACAAATCTAATCATACTTATATATAATTATACCAAAAAAACTCGGAAATTGTAACATTTTTAGTAAAAAAAGATGAAAATAATATATTTTTAATATAATTGTAATATAGGTGTAATAAATATTAACTTAAATATAGATAACAACGTAAAGAAAAAGTAGTTTATAATCTTGTATAAATTCTGCAATATAAAAGGGCAAAAATAAAAGAATCCCTAAAGATTCTTCTATTTTTATATATTTTACATGTATTTATTATCCAGCTGTTACACCTGTAAAGAATTGGTATATAACTTGTGCAAATGCTGAAGCTGCAAATATTAAAGCTGCACCAACTATGTATGGCATCATTGTCTTTTTGTACTCTGCTTTTTCTTCTGCACTACCCATCATGTATTTAATACCTAATACTATTAATACAATAACTGATAATACTATACCAACTACTTGTAAAATACCTATAATACTATTTCCTACACTTGTTATCTCTTCTGTTCCTTTTGCACCTTTATCACCTGTTAAATTTCCTGGTTGAAGTTCTGATGCTGCTAAAGAACTAATTGATATAGATACTATCATAATTACCATTAATACTACTGTAATTATTTTTAATAGCTTTTTGTTCATTTTATTTTCCTCCTTTTATTATTTTTATATTTAAAATCTCATTAACTTTGAGAATATTAAAAACTATATCATCCTTTATATTATAACATTTTAAAATATTTTTTGCAACTGTTTAAGTTTTTATATTTAAATTTTTAAAAATTTTTAGCAATTTGATATATTATCTGTGGTACTGTAGTACCTGAAAATAATAAGAAAGCACCAATTAAATATGGTTTTAGAGTTTGTTTGTATTCTGCTCTTTCTTCTATACTTCCCATCATATATTTTATACCTATAACAATAAGCATTACTACAGACACAACCGTTCCAATAACTTGAATTATACCTAATACTGTTTCTGCCATTTCTTCTAATTTTACTGAACTACCTTCTGAACCACCACCATATGCATTCAAATCACCTAGTCCTGTATCTGCATAACTCATTGTTGGAATAATTATTGATAAGCATAATATAATTACTAAAAATATTGATACTATTCTTTTCATTTGATCACCTACATTCCTTGTAGTATAGTTACTACTATTTTCCATATTGCAAATCCTCCAAATACTACTACACAACCTACTACATATGGGATTAACAATTTTTTAGCTTCTACTTTTGTATCTATATTTGAAGCCATTAATTTAACTCCTATAATTGCTCCTACAATTACTGCTACAACTACACCTATTGAAAGTAATATATTATATATTGTATTTGAAAATTGTGATAAATCCCCTTCGTATTGAGCTTCTCCCAATCCAATAAAGTCACTAGCATCATTCATAACATCATCTAAACTTTCTCCTGCATCTCCTGTGTCAGTTTTATGTGGTTGGGATGTGTATATTGTGTCTCTTCCAGTCGATTCCCCTCCTGCAGAAGTTCCAGCTGCAGGTGAATCATTAATAATGTCCCATTCTTCTGTTCCCTCTAATCTCTCCATTAAAGTTTCATTATTATAAATTTCTCTATATATACTATCTAATTCTTTAGAACATTCTCCATTTTGTTGACCATCTAGCATAATAAAATATGATGAATTTCTTAAAGCCTCCATTTTTTGTATGTAATCTTGTAAAAAAGCTTTTCCCATATTTTCCGTTCCAATTGTATCATTTATAATAAAGTTATACAATGTATTAGCTTCATCTATTGAAGTTGTATTTGAAAACTCTTCTAAAGGCACACTCTGCCAATTAGACCATCTTCCTTTATAATATTCTGTATCATTACCGCTACCACTAGAAGTTTCGCCATTTCTTACCTGTTCTGCTTTTTCCTTCAAATCACTTAGTTCAGCTTTAATTGATGCTCCACCACTATAATTCTGATATGCATTAATCCAATAATCTTCACTACCTTCTCCATTATATTCCACACCTGCATCTTGTACCTGTTTATATTTTTTTAACCATAATTCTGCATCTTCTTCATTTTCTATTCTTGCATCAGCTAAATCGTTTAATTTTGAAACTACATTACTAGGATCAATATCAGTATAATCAGTATTTTCCCATGCTGTACCAGCTGCAAATACAGAATTAATATTCATTAATACTATAGTACTTATTATTAATAAGAATATCATAATAATTTTTTTGAATTTTTTATACATATTCTCACCCCTTTACAAATTTCTCACATTTACTTAATTATACCCTATTTTTCCCTTTTTTTCAACTTGTATTTTATTTTTAATATAAATGTTATAAAAACGTAATAATTTAATATAGCTAATACTTACTTACTTTTTTAATTCGAATTACATATAATGCTTATAAGCCAAAAAGAAAACACCGATAAGAACTATCAGTGTAATCATTTGAAAATTATCCAAACAGTTGATTTAGCACGTACAATAGCCAGATAATTCCAAAAAATCCTGTTACTGCAATGAATTTCCTGTCATCTGACCGTTTATTTTTCTGACATACAATCGAAAAAATACAGCTCCCAAAACAACCAAGTCCAATAATCCAGACTATTGCACTCAAAATTTCCAACATCTCTTTCACCTTACCCTCTATATCCTAGTGAGCTCCTTTCTGATTTTTTTATACTTTAATTATACTACTTCTTAACATATTTTTCAAATTATGTAGATTTATTTATTATTTTTTGTCTCACTATTAATTCCACTACAAGTATTTCTTTCTTAATAACATTGCTTAGTCCTCTGTTATATCTTTACTATACCATGCTCTATTAATATTTGAAATTAATTCATCTGCTTCACAATCTTCATCAAGCCTTTTTTCTTTTCGTGCCTTAATAAGATTATCTATATTTTCCTGTAAATAATCTGGTATCTCAAAATCTATTTCTATACTTTCATCACAATACATAATATTCCCATCCTTTTTCTTATTATTGTCTATAAAAAGCAAAAAAAGTAGATTTAATCTACTTCTTTTATTTTTTCTTATTTTAAGTCTATTAACTAATTTTCTAAACATTATTTACTTTGGCGGAGATGAGAGGGTTCGAACCTCCGCGCCCCTTTCGGGACCTAACTGTTTAGCAAACAGTCCCCTTCACCACTTGGGTACATCTCCATCTTATAAATAAAAGTTAGATATTCAGGAAACAAAAAGAAGTATCTAACTTTATTTTGGCGGAGAGGGTGGGATTCGAACCCACGGTACGCTATTAACGCACGCCAATTTTCAAGACTGGTGCCATAAACCAACTCGACCACCTCTCCAATTTTAAGAAAAATGTCCAGCGACAATATATATATTAGCATTTTTCTGGACACTTGTCAATAGCAATTTTTAGTTTTTTTATAACTTTCTATTTATATTTTATTTTCTATCTACTCTTATATTTCCTTCAGAATTCATAGCTTTTTGTACAGCTAATTTTTCTTCCTCAGACATAGTATAACTAGATTCTCCATTTTTAACAGGTTTTGCATAAATATTAGACATCTCTCTAGAATAGATACCGTTTAAAACCACACCATCATTGTGTTCATCTAATAAAGCAAGAGTGAAGCTTAAATCACTTCCAGTATCTTTAAAAGCATTATATCTTACAATTCCTACCTTTTGAATACATCTTGTTAAATCCTCATCTAAAGTTTTCACATAATTTGCAATTTCAGCATTTTGTTTTTCAACTTTTTCTACTCTATACATATATGTTTCCAAATCTTCTTCTATATTATTCCCATTTCCTAACTTTTCTAAGAATTTTTTGTATTTTTTATTTAAACTAGACAATTTTGCCATCATTGTTATAACCAATAAAACTAGAATTATTGTAATTATAACCCATCCTAACAAAAAGAAATTCCCTTTTATTATATCCATAATCATATCCATGTAATCACATCTCTCTTTCTTATTTATTATTAACTAAATCTAAAATTCTCTCTAGGTCTTCATTTGAAGTATATTCAATTATTATCTTTCCTCTTCTTCTTCCAGCATCTAATCTAACTTTTGAACCAAAGAAAGATTGGAAAGTATTTTCTATATTTTTATACAATATATGATTTCTTTTTTGCTCTTCTTTAGTCTCTTTTACTTTAGATTTTTTCTCTACTTGTCTAACTGTAGCTCCTCTTTCTAGCATTTGTATTGCTGTTTCGTATTGTTTTTCTGGTGGTAACATTAAAAGAGCTTTACAATATCCTTCTGATATTTTTCCTTCTTTAACCATTTCTAATACTCGTGGCTCTAAATTTAAAACTCTAACCCAGTTAGCCACTGTACTTCTACTTTTTCCTAGTTTTTTTGCAACAATTTCTTGAGAAAGACCATAATTATCAATAAGTGTACGTATTCCTAATGCTTTTTCATAAGGGTTTAAGTCCTCCCTTTGCATATTTTCTATTAAAGAAATTTCTGTATTTACTCTTTCATCATCTTCACGTATTATTGCTGGTATTTCAGTTAGTCCTGCTATTTTAGATGCTCTCCATCTTCTTTCACCGGCCACAATACTATAATAACCATCTTTTTTGCTTACTACAATTGGTTGAATTAGTCCATATTCTTTAATAGATTGAGCTAATTCCTCCAATGCTTCTTGATCAAATCTCTTTCTTGGTTGATCTCTATTTGGTTCAACTTCTGTTATTTTTAAATTTTTTAATGTATCATTTTCTTGTACTTGTTCTTCCTCTGGTACAGGACCAAATAATGCATCTAATCCCTTTCCTAACCCTGTCATCTTAGGCATATTAATCACTTTCCTCTCATTTTTTATATTTATATATCTTTTTATAATTATGCCATATGTTTTGCTTTTTTCTCTTCTTCATTTATTTTCAAAAACTCTTTTGCAAACTTCATATAACTCTTTGCTCCTTTAGAACGTGGATCATATTCAGTAATTGGCATACCATAACTTGGAGCTTCACTTAATCTAACATTTCTAGGTATAACTGTTTTGTAAACTTTGTTTCCAAAGTATTTTTTAACCTCTTTTACCACTTGATTTGATAAATTTGTCCTTATATCATACATCGTTAATAAAGCACCCTCAATTTCAATCTCTTTATTTAAATGTTTCTTTACTAAGTTAATTGTATTTAAAAGTTGTCCTAATCCTTCTAACGCATAATATTCACATTGTACAGGTATTAAAACACTATCTGATGCAGTAAAAGAATTTAAAGTTATTAATCCCAATGATGGAGGACAATCTATCAATACATAATCGAACCTATCTTTTATTACTTCTAACTTTTCTTTTAGTCTTTGCTCTCTTGACATCATTGATACTAACTCAACTTCAGCACCTGCTAGATTTATATTTGATGGACATACTTTGAGATTTTTTATCATAGTATCTTGTATTGTTTCTTCAATTTCTGTTTCTCCAACCAATACATCATACAATGATAACTCTACATCTTTCTCTACTCCCAAACCGCTTGTAGCATTACCTTGAGGGTCAGCATCTATTAATAATACTTTTTTTCCTTTTTTGGCTAAAATTGTACCTAAATTAACTGTTGTAGTAGTTTTTCCAACTCCACCTTTTTGATTTGCTAATGATATTACTTTACTCAATTTTATTGCCTCCATTTTAGTAAATTTTGCTTTTGTAGTTTAAGTAAAACTTTATTAATAAGTTTTATGTTTTCTACACTTCTATCATATAAAAATATATAAAAAAAGTCAATAAATTTTTAGAAATTTTTGCGAATTTTTCCAAAAATTTTATCGACTTTTTTACGTTTAAATTAAGGAAAATACTTTAATAGTTGATGTAGAACCTTATAAAGGTTTTTTTGAAGGTTCTCCAGCCTTTCTAGGATATTTATTAGGTGTTTCTTTAATTTTATTAATTAAAACAATATTTCTACTAATATCAGAATTTGGTAAATCAAATTCATCTACTTTTTCAACTTTTCCGCCTAAGATTTTGATTGCATTTTTAGAATGTTCTAACTCTTCTTCTATCAAAGAACCTTTCATACTAATTACTTTTCCCCCAACTTTTACAAGTGGTAACAAATATTCTGATAATGTCGCAAGATTTGCAACTGCTCTAGATGTAGCTATATCAAATTTTTCTCTATACATTTTATCTTTTCCAAAGTCCTCTACTCTTGAATGAACTGTTTCGATTTTTTCTAAATTAAGTTCTCTTATGACTTCATTCAAAAAATTTATTCTTTTTTGCAATGAATCTAATAAAGTAATTTCTATATCTTGTCTATATATTTTTAAAGGAATTCCTGGAAACCCCGCACCAGTTCCAACATCTACTATCTTAGTTCCATCTGGAATATATTTTGCAATTGTTAGAGAATCAACAAAATGCTTTAATATTACTTCATCTGGCTCGGTAATAGCAGTTAAATTAATCTTTTCATTCCATTCTATTAGCAAATTTATATAATTATAAAACTGTTTTAGTTGGATTTCAGATAAGTTTATCCCCAATTTATCAACATTTATTATCGTCTTTTCTTTAAACTCATTAAATTCCACAATTAATCACCTCTCTTTCATACAATACAAACTGGTTGGAAAAGAATTAAATTGTAATTATTTTTTAACCCCTTTCATTTGTTGTAAATAAACCAACAAAACTGAAATATCAGCAGGCGAAACCCCTGAAATTCTTGATGCTTGACCTATTGAACATGGTCTAAATTTGTTTAATTTCTGTCTTCCTTCTAAACTTATTCCATTTAATTTTTCATAATCAATATCATCAGGCAAGATTTTACTTTCAAGTTTTTTGAATTTTTCAACTTGAGCTTCTTGCATTTTAATATATCCTTCATATTTTATTTGAATTTCTACTTCTTCCTTCTCTTGCCTTGATAATTCCGGTCTTTCATCATCTATTTCAGCCAATTTTTCATAATCTAGCTCTGTTCTTTTTAGCAATTCAGACATTTTAGTTCCTGTTGTTAATTCAGATGTTCCATACTTTATAAGCAAGTCATTTACTCTTTTTTCAGGCTTTACAACTAATTTTTTTAGTCTTGCTATTTCTTTTTCTATATTTTCTCTTTTTTTCTTAAACTTTTCAAATCTTTCATCAGAAATAAGACCAATATCATGCCCTATTTCGGTTAATCTTAAATCCGCATTATCTTGCCTTAATAATAGCCTATATTCAGCTCTAGAAGTCATCATTCTATATGGCTCATTAGTACCTTTTGTAACAATATCATCTATTAAAACTCCTATATATCCTTGAGTTCTGTCTAATATTAAAGGTTCTTTTCCTTTTATTTTTTGAGTAGCATTTATTCCTGCAATTAAGCCTTGGCAAGCTGCTTCTTCATATCCTGAAGTTCCATTTATTTGTCCTGCCATAAATAATCCTTCAATCCCTTTATATTCTAATGATAATTTCAAATTAGAAGGATCAATACAATCATATTCAATTGCATATGCAGGTCTTGTAAATTCAGCTTTTTCAAGTCCCGGAATTGTATGATATAAAGCTATTTGCACATCTTCAGGTAATGAGGAACTCATTCCTTGTATATACATTTCCTCAGTATCTAAACCAACCGGCTCAACAAATGCTTGATGTCTAGGTTTATCACTAAATCTAACCACTTTATCTTCAATAGATGGACAATATCTAGGACCTGTTCCCTCTATCTTTCCTCCATATAAAGGAGAGCGATGCAAATTTTGCCTTATAATCTCATGTGTTTTTGCATTAGTATAAGTTAGATAGCAATCTACTTGTTCAAAATCTTTAGGCTCATCTTCAAAAGAAAAAGCTTCAATTCCCTGATCTCCCTTTTGTACTTCCATCTTACTAAAATCAATACTTCTACGGTTTATTCTAGCAGGCGTTCCAGTTTTAAATCTAACTAAATCTATTCCTAATTTTTTTAGACATTCTGATAATTCATTTGCAGCTGCAACTCCGTCTGGCCCACTTTCCTTGCTATAATCTCCAATAAATATCTTTCCTTTTAAATATGTACCAGTCGCTAAAATAACAGCCTTTACATTATAAACTGCTCCAACGTCAGTTTTAATTGCCGTTACTTTACCATTTTCAACTACAATATCCACAATTTCTCCCTGTTTTACTTCGAGATTTTCTTGTTTTTCTAAAGTATGCTTCATTTCAGCTTGATATTTCTTCCTATCAGCTTGTGCTCGTAATGAATGCACAGCTGGTCCTTTAGAAGTATTAAGCATCTTTATTTGAATCATCGTTTTGTCTATATTTTTTGCCATTTCTCCACCTAATGCATCAATTTCTCTAACTAAATGTCCTTTTGAACTTCCGCCTATATGTGGATTACATGGCATATTTGCAATTGCTTCTAAACTTATAGAAAAAATCAATGTTTTCATTCCTAATCTTGCAGCAGCAAGTGCTGCCTCACATCCTGCATGCCCTGCTCCAACTACTGCTATATCATATTCTCCAGCAAAATATTCCATTTCTATTCTTCCTTTCCTTTTTCATTAAAATATTTATAATTTCTACTTTTATGACAAATTTTTTATACTTTTCTCTATTAGTTAAAATCAAATTTTTCAAATGAGTTATCCACAACTTACCCACAGTTTTTACAAAAATGTTTCACAGCGAAAATTCGATTCCAAACTCAATTGTTTCTAATGTTCCACAGAAATGTTCCCTTCCTTGTGAAACAGGAAATCGCGTTTTATTTCATTATTAGTAAAAATTCAACCTATAGTTATTAATAATTATTTTTATTTTTATTAAAAGCCTATATTTTTGCGTATTTATTAAACATAGATTAATTTTTACTTTCAAATTAATTTATTTTAAGTTTTATGTATACATACGTTTTTTGTTTTGTTTTTTAACCGTTATAACCGTTGTGGCTCTAAGCAATTTTACTTTTGTATTTTTGTTTTACTAATCAGTTTGTTTGTTTAATAATTTTTTAATCCTTTACCTATTTGGCAGATTCCCTATTTTTCGTTGATTTATTCGAGTTTTTTCGACATTTTTCGCACTTGATTTTTTTACATTTTTATTAAATTACTTTTTCATTTCTTTATATATTTTTCTGTTTTCAAATTTAGTTTTTTTATAATTCATATTTTTAATCACATCACTTTTAATCAAATAATAAAATACACAAATTCCTTTTCAAAATCGTTTTTAATTGATTTTAGTTGTTTTAGTATAAAATTAATCGTTTAAAATATAATATCTCTTTATTTTCGATTCTCGTCTCTATTTTCCTAAACAGAATTTAGAGAAGATTTCATCAATTATATCTTCACTCACTTCATCACCAGTAATACTTCCTAAATCCTCTAAAATTTCTTTAATAGAAATAGCAACAATATCTAGTGGCATATTATTAGACATAGTGTTTTTTGTCACTTGAATATGCTCAATCGCCTTTGTTATTAAATCCTTTTGTCTTAAGTTAGTAATTAAAACCTCATTATCCAAATTAATTTGATCCAAATTAAATAAATCAGTAATTTTTTCATACAATTTATCAATTCCCAAATTATTTAGTGCTGAAACCTTTATAATATCTCGGCTTACATCCAATAATCTAGAATCGTTTTCATCTATTTTTGAGTTCAAATCTATTTTATTTAATAAAATTATAACCTTTTTTCCTTTTATCAAGTTTAAAATTTCCATATCTTCATCTGTCAAATCCTTTGAACTATCAAAAATAGCAATAATTAAATCTGCTTCTTTAGCAATTTCACGAGATTTAGAAATTCCTATTTTCTCAACTTCATCTTTTGCCTTCCTTATTCCTGCAGTATCAACCAGTTTTAAAGGAATTCCATTAATTGTTACAAATTCCTCAATTGTATCCCTTGTAGTCCCTTCAATTTCAGTAACAATAGCTCTATCTTCTTTTAAGATGGCATTAAGAAGTGATGATTTTCCTGCATTTGGCTTTCCTACTATTGCAGTTTTTATCCCCTCTTTTATAATCTTTCCATTATCAAAGCTACTTTCTAATCTTTTTAGCTTCTTTTCAACTGAATCTAACATATCAAAAATCTGCTTATTTGTAACCTCATCTACATCATATTCTGGATAATCTATAGCAACTTCGATATTTACCATTACATCTAATATTTCTTGCTTTATTTTGGCAATTTCGTTTGAAAGAAAACCTTCTAATTGTTTTACGCCAGTTTTCAATTCTTTATCAGATTTAGCATTTATAATATCAATTACAGACTCAGCCTGAAGTAGGTCTATTCTACCATTCAAGAAAGCCCTTTTAGTAAATTCCCCTGGTTCTGCAAGTTCTGCTCCATTTTTTAAGCACAACTCTAATATTTTCTTTAAAACTATATTACCCCCATGAGAATTAATTTCGCACATATTTTCAGTAGTATAGCTCTTTGGAGCTTTAAAATATGATACTAAAACTTCATCAATTATATTTTCTCCATCAACAATATTTCCGTATTTTATAGTATATCCTTTAATATCTTCAATATTTTGAAAATTTTTAGGCTTAAATATTTTTTGCAAAACATCAAAGCAATTTTTACCACTCATTCTAACTATACCAATTCCACCAATCCCGAGGAGCCGTAGATATAGAAGCGATTGTACTCATTATTTTTACCTCCTTTTTTGACCTTTTTTCCTAATAAAAATTTGTTATATTTTATCACATTATGTAACTTTTTAAAAGTATTTATTTAAAATAATTATACAAATTATATCTTTTTATCATTACCTTGTAGCAAAATATTATAATTAAATACTTTTGTAGTAACGCGTAGCAACCAAACGAGCGACAGCGAGTGCGATTGAAGCAACTTTCTTTCTATCAAAAGAAAAATTTATTTTTCTTTTGATAATAAGTTGTTGCTACAACAAGTTACAAGAAATTATTTAATTATAATATTTTGCTAATTTAATGAATTAAAAAGGTCAAAAATCACATCTACATTTTACTGTAAAATCTGACCTTTGACCTCCGATTTTATACATATTTAATTACCTATTTTTCTTCAAAGAAACAATAATTCTTCTATGAGGCTCTTCCCCCACACTTGTAGTCTCAACCTTGCTGTTTTGTTGTAATTTACTATGAATTATCTTTCTTTCATATGCCTGCATAGGCTCTAATTTAATAGGTTTCTTAGTTCTAATAACAGTTTTAGCAACTTTTTCTGCCAAATCCTCTAAAGTTTTTTCTCTTTTTGCTTTATATCCTTCAATATCAAGTATTACACGTACTTTTTGTTCAATACCTTTTCCTGCAATTGCTGTCATAATATTTTGTAAAGCATATAAAGTTTCTCCTCTATACCCTATTAAATAACCTAAATTATCATTTGTTAATGAAACTTTCACACCAGATTCTTCTGTAGTAACTTCATATTTTGTATCTTTTGGTAAATTTCTCATAAAATCTTTTAAAAATTTCTCTATATTCTCTTTAGCTTTTTCTTGTTCTTGTTTTGTCAATTTTATTTCTCTTTTTTCTTGAATTTTAGTACTTTTCACATCTTCTTTTAATGTTAATTCTACTTTCACAACTCTAGGAGCTAAAATACTAAAAAAACTTCTTTTTTCTTCATTTTCCAATACTTTTATTTCTACTTTATCCTTAGAAACTTTTAATTGTTTTAAACCATTTTCAATAGCTTCATTTGTTGTTTTTCCTTCTGCAATAATAGTTTTTTCCATTACTATTCCTCCTCAGTCTTCACAACTTTATTCAAAACTAATCTTTCAATTATCATTAAAACATTATTCATTAACCAATATAAAGCTAGACCTAAAGGTGCTACAAACGCAATAGATATAGACATTATAGGCATCATCCATGACATCATTTTGTTTGTCTGCATTACAGCATCCATTTCATTTTCTTCTTCTTTTACTTCCTCTTTAACTTCTTCAGTTAGCTCTTCACCTGTTTTTCCATCAATTAATTTAGTCTTTTTATTCTTCTTGTTCATTTGTTTTTGTTGCATTGCTGTAGTCATTCTAATTGAAATAAATGATGAAAGTATATATAATGCTGGAATTATATAAACAGTATAATCAGACATATTTTGTTGTGGTACTTTACTTAAGTCCAAACCTAAGAAATTCATTTGTAAATTCAATCTATCAATATTTGGATCATCTGGATTTTTTTCTTTTAACCAGTTATATTCACGTATTAAATCAATTTCTGGATATACGTTACTTACTTCTCTTCCATCTTCTTGTAATTGAGAAACATATTTGTTAATATCATCTGTTGAAAGTTTTTCCATATATGTTAATGGACTTCTTACCAAATAGAAAATTGATAATAACAATAATAACTGAATTATAGCTGTTAAGCACCCTCCAAAAGGACTAATTTTTTCTGTTTTATACAAATTCATTATTTCTTGATTTAATTTTTCAGGATCATTTTTATATTTAAATTGTATTACCTTCATCTTTTCTTGCATTTCATTAGTCTTTTTCATTGTCCTTTGCTGCTTTATTGATAATGGTAATAATATTAGTTTTATCAAAATTGTAAATAAAATAATAGCTAAACCATAGTTATTTACTAGGTTGTACAACAATTCAAGTAAATAACCAAAAATATTAGCAAAAAAACTAAACATTTTATTTCCTCCAAGCTCTATTTTAGCGGATCATAACCGCCATGTAAAAAAGGATTACATCTACAAATTCTACAAATCCCTAGCCAGCTACCTCTTAAAGCCCCATATTTTTCAATAGCTTCTTTGGTATACTCTGAGCATGTTGGATAAAATTTACAATGTACATTTTTGTGTGATAAATAGTCTGATATATGTTTTTGATATACATTAATAAAAAAAATTAATAATTTTTTCATTGATTTTCCTCAAATAAATCAGCTTTATCGAAAATATTATTCAAATCTTTTTTTATTTTTTGAAAATCTGCATCTTTTATATCTTTTTTCTTTTTCCAAAGAAAAACTATACTATTTCCTACTTTCAAGGCATTTTCAACTAATCTATAATTTTCTCTAATCAATCTTTTCACATGATTTCTTCTTACTGCTTTCCCTGATTTTACACTAATTCCAATACCTAGAAAATTATATTTATCAGACTTATTTTTTTTCAAAAAAGCCTCTATATATTCACCTGAATAATATTTTCCTCTTGATAAAACATCTCTAAATTCATAATTTTTTTTTAACATTTTTGTTTTCTTCATTGTGTATAATCCCTTAAATTCAAATTTCTAAGCAGATAATTTTTTTCTACCTTTTGCTCTTCTTTGTTTTAAAACATTTCTACCTGCTCTAGTTTTCATTCTTTTCATAAATCCATGTTCTTTCTTTTCTTGTCTGTTTTTTGGTTGATATGTTCTTTTCATTTTAGCACCTCCTACTGTTTTTGATATATAAAATTCCAATTTCTTGGAACATTTTTGCATTTTTTCAAGTATATCGATTATACAGTATGAATTCAACAAATGTCAAGTAAATTTTTAAATTTTTTTAAAAAGTAACATAATTTTTATTGTAATTAGCAATTATAAGATTTTATGAAATTAAATGTGCGAATGAAAGAATATTACAAATTCTTGCATTATCATGTAGGAGAATCTCAAACTTGTCTTTGAGAAGTGCCTGCTTGATAATGTTAGAATTTATATGTTCTGTAATGTTAGCCATTTAATAAATAAAATCTCATAACTGCTAATAACATATATAGACTTTAAAAAATAGTTGTAATTAATTTCAATTTTTTTAATTTATGTTACTTTTTATTCGACATTTTTTGACAAATTTTTGTAAAATAAAAAAAGTTTTCCACAGTTTCAAAGGAACTTATCCACATCTGAAAAAAATTTTCCACAACCATATTGACTTCTCATATCGAAATTTGTTATTATATGGGCATGGAAAAAAAGAGACGGTTTTTGCCTAAAAACAAATGAATTTCTGTTCGTAAAAATTGGCTCTATTTTTACAAAATTGTTACAAAGTTATCAACAGTTGTGGATAACTTTGTGGATAACTTTTAAAATGAAAGGGATGATGAAATGGATATTGACAAAGATGAGTTAATGGCTAGTATAAAAAAAGAATTAGAGCCTGAAATAACAAAAATATCTTTTGACACCTGGATAGCACCACTTGGAATAAGAAGTATCGAAGGCAATAATATAGTTTTTACAACAACCTCTGAATTTCAAAGAGATTTTATAGAAAATAAATATAGACCATTAATTTTTAACACCTTAAGATATATCACAAACAAAGATTGGACCTTTTCTGTAATTGATTTATCAAAAGAACAACCTGAAGAATCTAGTGAAGTCATCACTGATGCAGATGATAGCAATCTACAAGAAATAGAATCCAATAAATCTACATTAAATCCAAAGTACACATTCGAAACATTCGTAGTTGGAAATAATAATAGATTTGCACACGCAGCAGCATTGGCCGTAGGAAATGAACCATCAAAATCATATAATCCTTTATTTTTATATGGTGGCGTTGGATTAGGAAAAACTCACTTAATGCATGCAATTGGAAATCGAATCTTAGAACTTTACAAAAATTACAATGTTTTGTATGTAACTTCTGAAAAATTCACAAACCAACTTATCAATGCAATAAAAGATAACAAAAACGACATGTTCAGAAGTAAATATCGTAATATTGATGTTTTATTAATAGACGATATCCAATTTATAGCTGGAAAAGAGAGAATTCAAGAAGAATTTTTCCACACATTCAATGCATTATACGAAGAGGGAAAACAAATCATAATCTCCAGTGATAAACCTCCAAGAGATATTCCTTTCTTAGAAGATAGGTTAAAATCAAGGTTTGAGTGGGGGTTACTTGCAGATATATCTTGTCCAGATTATGAAACACGTTTAGCAATACTAAGAAAAAAAGCTCAAGATGAAAACATAATAATCGACGATTACATACTTTCAAATATTGCAAACAAAATTGATTCAAACATTAGAGAATTGGAAGGTGTATTTAATAAAATAGTTGCAAGAGCTTCATTGACACATAGTTCAATAACTATAGAACTTGCAGAAAAGATAATAACAGAATTCAAATACGAAAGTGAAAAAGTTATTTCTTGTGACTTCATAAAAGAAACTGTTGCTAAGTACTTTAGTATTGAAAAGGATGATTTGTCTGGAAACAAACGTTCAAATGACATTGCTTTTCCAAGGCAAATTGCAATGTATCTTTGTAGGGAAGTAGCAAACATGTCATACCCTCAAATAGGTATTGATTTCGGGGGAAGAGACCATTCAACAGTAATGCATGCATGTAAAAAAATAGAAAAAGAAGTAAAAGAAAAAAATAACACAAAACTAATTGTGGATAGTGTGAAAAACATTATAATAAATGGCAAACAATAATCGGCTCAAGAGATACAAAAATTTTTTAAAATTTATGTTTGAAAAATTATTGTTTGGGAAGAGGCCATTCAATCTCTTCTTACGGAACAGCCGGATTGGTTATCCACATACCCCTGTTGAAAACCTGTTGATAAACTGTGGACATCTCAATTTTCCACATTGGTAAGTGGAAAGTGTGGAAAACTTTCTTAGTTATCCACAGACTTATCCACATCAATTTTGCTAGGGATACCAACTTTCAACATAGTTATCCACATTATCCACAGGACCTACTACTACTACTACTAAAAATATTTATATAAATTATAAAATATATAAAGGAGGAATCAAAATGAAAATAGTTTGTTACAAAGAAAACATACTAAAAGCTATTAATTCCGTAGTAAAAGGTGTAGCATCAAAAACTACAATGCCTATACTAGAAGGAATTCTAATCCAAACAAATGATAATGAAATAAAATTAACAACATATGATTTAGAAATTGGTATAGAATATGTGATGGAATGTGAAGTAGAAGAACAAGGAAGTACAGTTGTAAATGCTATAATGTTTAGTGAAATAATAAGAAAATTACCAGATACAGAAATTCATATAACTTTAAACGACAAAAATTTACTAGAAATTGAATGTGAAGGCTCATTATACAAATTAGCAACAATGAATCCAGAAGAATTTCCAGAACTTCCAAAAATTGAAGTTGAAAATTCAATTGAAATCGATCAAACTTTATTAAAAAACATGATAAGAAAAACAATATTTGCAGTTAGTAATGAAGAAAGCAGACCAATATTTACAGGATGTTTATTCGAAATTGAAAATAATAAATTAACAGTAGTTGCTGTTGATGGATTTAGATTAGCACTAAGAAGCATATTTTTAAATAAACAAAGCAATAACTTTAAAGCAGTAATACCAGGAAAAACACTAAATGAAGTAAATAAAATTTTATTAGATTCTTTTGAACCAGTAAAAATAGGAGTTTCAAAAAATCAAGCATTATTCGAAATGGATAATTGTAAAATAGTTACAAGAATTTTAGATGGGGAATTTTTAAATTATAAAAATGTTATACCAAGTAATTGGGAAACAAGAATAAAAGTAAATAAAAATAATATACAAAATAGTTTTGAAAGAATAAGTTTAATATCTTCTTCAACGGTTGAAAAAGAGAAAAAATATCCAGTTAAAGTAAATGTTGATATTGGAAAAATAACAATTTCTTGTACAAACCAAACAGGAGATGCAAAAGAAGAGTTATATGTTTCAACAGAAGGTAAAAACTTAGAAGCAGGATTTAATCCAAAATATTTCTTAGATAGTTTAAAAGCAATTGATGACGAAGAGGTATATATTGAATTTGGTTCAAGCATATCACCATGTTTAATAAAATCAACAGAAAATAATGATTATACATATATGATTTTACCAATTAGATTAAAAGAAGATTAAAAAATAAGAAAAAGTTATCCACATTTCATAAAAAAATGTGGATAACTTATTTATAAATTAATTAAAAATATATTTTTGAAAAATAGAAAAAAATAGTAAAAAAAAGATAAAAAAAGAAAATAAAAGAAAAAGCAATCTAATATTAAATAAATCATTCTAGAAAAACTGTAAAAAATTGAGAAAATTATAAATGGCTAAATTTGAATTTGAAAAATGTACAAATTTATATGTGGAAAATTTATTTTTAACTGTGGATAACTTATTTAAATTTTTATTTTAAAAAATTAAGAAAAAATTAGAATAAATTAGAAAAAAATCGAATAAAAAAGAATAAATTAGAATTTAATAGAAATTTGGAATAAAAAATTTTGATAACATTAAAAAAATGTATTTTATTATAAGAAGAATTAAATTAATATTATTTATTTTTTTTAATTAATAAAAATATAATAGAAAAAAATTCAAATAAATTAGAATAAATTAAAATAAATTAGAAAAAAATAGATAAAAATAGAAAAATAAAATTCAAAAAATAAAAATTAATCGTTAAAATCAAAAATAAGACAATTTTATTTCTTAATTATATAATTTATTTAATAAAAAATAAACTAAAATAAAACGAAAATAATTTGAATTTTAAAAAAATTAGGAAAAAATAGGAAAAATTAGAATAAATTAGAAAAAAAAAGAAAAAAAGAGTTAATGAATTGTGGATAACTCATATTAAAAACAATTAAAAAAAGAATTTAAAATAAAAAAATAAATTAAATGGAGAATAAAATGTGGATAAAAAAAATAAAAATAAATAATTTTAGAAATTATAAAAGTCAAGAAATTAATTTAGAAAAAAATATTAATATTTTTTATGGAGAAAATGCTCAAGGAAAAACTAATATAATAGAAGCTATTTTTTTATCAAGTATGGGAAAATCATTTAGAGCCAAAAAAGATAAAGAAATGATTATGCTTGGAGAAGAAAAATCAAATATAGAAATAGAATATGAAAAAACTGATAGAGATGGAAAAATAAAAATTGAATTAGGAAATAAAAAAATAGTATATATTAATGGAATAAAAATAAAAAAATTAAGTGAATTATTAGGAAAAATAAATGTAGTAATTTTTACACCAGATGATATTAATATTTTAAAAGGTGGTCCTCAAAATAGAAGAAGATTTTTAGATATAATGATTAGTCAATTAAGACCGAATTATATGTATAATTTAAATCTTTATTTAAAAACATTAGAACAAAGAAATAATTATTTAAGACAAATAAGAGAAGAAAATAAAAATGAAAATATGTTAGATATTTGGGATGAAGAATTATCTAATTATGCAATAAACATATATAATTATAGAAGAGAATTTATAGAAAAAATAAAAAATAAAATAAAAAATATTCATTCAGAAATTACAAATAATAAAGAAGAAATAGAAATTGAATATTTAAGTGAATGTAATTCTAAAGAAAAATATTTAGAATTATTAAAACAAAGAAGAAAATTAGACATTATCAAAGGTTATACTACAAAAGGAATTCATAGAGATGATTTTAATATATATATAAATAAGAAAGAATTAGGAATTTATGGTTCACAAGGACAACACAGAACTGCAATTCTTTCATTAAAATTATCAGAATTAAATATTGTAAAAGATGAAATAGACGAATCACCAATTTTATTATTAGATGATTTTATGTCAGAACTAGATGAAAAAAGAAGAAAGAATTTTTTAGAAAAAATAAATGATGTACAAGTCATTATAACATGTACGGAAAAAATAGATATTGAAAATAAAGAAATTTTAGTATATAATGTTAAAAGTGGAGACGTTAAAAAAGAAAAATAGAAGGATTAAAGGTCCGTCCCAAAATCCCTGAAAAGAGGGATTTTAAGGACCGTCCCTAAATCCCTGAAGGAGGAAAAAATAAATGGAAAAGTATGAACACAAGTATGGAGCAGAGCAAATCCAAGTATTAGAAGGACTTGAAGCCGTAAGAAAAAGACCAGGAATGTACATAGGAAGTACATCTGTAAGAGGATTACATCATTGTGTATATGAAATTGTAGATAATGGTGTTGACGAAGCATTAGCTGGATATTGTACAGAAATAAATGTTGTTATAGAAAAAGGAAATATAATAAGTGTAACAGATAATGGTAGAGGAATACCGGTAGAAATACATCCAAAAACACATATCTCAACAGCAGAAACAGTATATACAGTTTTACATGCTGGTGGAAAATTTGGTGGAGATAGCGGATACAAAGTATCTGGAGGACTTCATGGGGTTGGAGCATCTGTTGTAAATGCCTTATCTACATGGACAGAGGTTACAATTAAAAGAGATGGCGGAATCTTCTTTATGAGATTCGAAAAAGGAAAGACTGTTCAAAAGCTAGAAAGAATAGGGGATAGTAAAGAAACAGGAACTAAAGTAAGATTTTTAGCTGATGATACAATTTTTGAGAGTTTAGATTATGATTATGAAGTATTAGAAAAAAGATTTAGAGAAATTGCATTTTTAACAAAAGGTTTAAAAATAACAATTGAAGATCAAAGAGAAGAAACACCAAAAAAAGCAGAATTTTGCTATGAAGGAGGATTAGTTTCTTTCGTAGAATATCTAAATAAAAATAAAGAAAAATTACATAAACAACCAATATATATAGAAAAAGATGGAGAAGTACCAGTTGAAATAGCAATTCAATATACTTCAAGTTATTCTGAAAATATTTATACATTTGCAAATAATATTAATACAATAGAAGGTGGAACACACTTAGAAGGATTTAAAAGAGCATTAACAAAAGTATTTAATGATTATGCAAGAAGTCATAATATATTAAAAGAAAAAGATAAGAATTTACAAGGTGAAGACATAAGGGAAGGAATAACAGCAGTTGTATCAGTAAAAGTAAAAGAACCACAATTTGAAGGACAAACAAAAACAAAATTAGGAAATAGTGAAGTAACAGGTGTAGTTCAAAGTATGGTAAATGAAGCATTATCAACATTTTTAGAAGAAAATCCTTCAGTTGCAAAAGCAATTTTGGAAAAATGTATTAGTGCTTCAAGAGCAAGAGAAGCAGCAAGAAAAGCTAGGGAACTAGTAAGAAAGAAAAGTAACTTAGAAACAAGTACACTACCAGGAAAATTAGCTGATTGTAGTAGTAAAAATCCAGATGAATGTGAAGTATATATAGTTGAGGGAGACTCAGCTGGAGGAAGTGCAAAACAAGGAAGAGATAGAAAATTCCAAGCAATTTTACCATTATGGGGAAAAATGCTAAATGTTGAAAAAGCAAGAGCAGACAAAATATATGGAAATGACAAACTAAATCCAGTAATAGTTGCAGTAGGAGCAGGAATTGGAGCAGAATTTGATATTACAAAAATTCGTTATGGCAAAGTAATAATAATGGCAGATGCCGATGTCGATGGAGCACATATCAGAACATTATTATTAACATTCTTCTTCCGTTACATGAGACCATTAATAGAAAATGGAAATGTATATTTAGCACAACCACCACTATATAAATTATCTAAAAAAGGAATGACAGATAGATATTGTTATACTGATGAAGATTTAGAGAAAGCATATAAAGAACTAGAAGAAAAAGGAATAACAAGAGATCAACTTGGATTACAAAGATATAAAGGTTTAGGAGAAATGAATCCAGAACAATTATGGGAAACAACAATGAATCCAGAAACTAGAATATTAGTTAAAGTAACAATGGATGATGCTCAAAAAGCAGATGAAATATTTACTTTATTAATGGGAGACGAAGTTGAACCAAGAAGAGAATTCATTCAAGCAAATGCAAAATATGTAAAAAATCTAGATATTTAATGATTTGGTAACGAAGAAAAAAATCATCAGTTTAATTAAATAAAAAATTTTAATGGCAGACAAAAATATTTGTCTGCCATTAATCATAAAGCTAATAATAATCTTAGCTAAAACTAATATATCTAATATACAAACCTAATATATATTACTATATAAATAAGCCAGCAACCAAACATATTAATCATTCGCTCGACCATTAATACACCACAAGTAACTGTATTCATCCTAAGGTAGGACTACTAACAACCACTTCACTTAAAAATCAAGGTTCTAGATATAAAAATAATCTTAGCTCGAATATATTACCTATCATTTGACCATATATAAAATATAAAAATAATAAAGAGAATAAAATTTAAATAAAAATATAGCCTACAAACAAATAATATACTCTTATCGCCGACTTATTATCATATATAAAAATACACAATAATAAATCTTTGTCCGAATATAAATAAACTAATTAATAATCTATTTATATTCTTGGCTCAACTATTATTAACCTTATATTATTATTATAAACAAATCTAAAAAAAATATTCAAAAAAATAAAAAAATTTTAAATTAATTAAAAAATATTTAATTTTTTTTACTTTATAAAAATGAAATAATAAAATAAGAATAAAATAGAATAAATTAAAATAAATTAGAAAAAAATAGATAAAAAAAGTTGATAAATTGTGGAAAACTTATTTCAAAAATTAAAAATAAATAAAAATAAAAATAAAAAATTATATAATAAAATAAAAAAATAAATAATTAATAAAAAATTATAAATAATTTAATAATAAAAATATAAAAATTGAATAATAAAATAAAAAATATAAAAATTAATAAATTAAATAAAAATATAAAATAATATTTAAAAAATAAGTGAAATTAAAAATAAAAAAATTAAATTTTAAAATGTGAAAAAATTAAAATATGATTTTAAATTAAAAAAGAATAAAGTAAAGATTTAAAAATCAAAAAATTATATATTAAAAAGAGAAGGGCATCATGAAAAATAAGATTAGATAATACTATATTACCAAGAAAAATATGAAAATTATAAATATACATAAAACAAAAAATGATAATTGAAATAAAAATTTTATATATTAAAATAAAACAATTAAAATAGAATAAAGATAAAAAAAGAATTTTAAAAATAAATAGCATAAATAAACAACAAACTTCTACGCTTTAAATAAAAACAAAAGTATGAAGAATAAATTTAAATACGAAAAAAATACAAGAAAAATAGTTTACATATTTGAGGGAAAATAAAGAAGAAATTAGAAATAAAATGGTTTACAAAATTGAAAAGTTTAATATCAAATTTTATATATTTAATAGATAAAGAAATAAAAATGTCGAACAATGACGAACGATTTTTCTTGACAAAAAATGGAAGATAATGTAAAATGATTTTGCTTCCATTTTTTATAAATCAAAATGAAAGGAGGAAAATAAAATAAAGGAAAAATCAGTTCAAGAAATTTTACCAATTAAAAAAATTTATGAAAATGGAATTATTGAAATGAAAAATAATAAATATATAAAAATATTAAAAATAATTCCAATAAATTATAATTTAAAATCCGATTTAGAAAAAGAATCAATTTTAAATTCTTATAAAATTTTTTTAAAAACTTGTAATTTTAATATTCAAATTTTAATTCAAAGTAGTAAAGA
>CALXZZ010000014.1 GCA_944393365.1 uncultured Clostridia bacterium | reverse complement strand
AGTAAAAGGATAATGTTAAGAATCATATTCTTCTCCTTTTCTAAAAAACAAACAACGAGTTACATAAATATTATATAGAAATAAATATGGATTGTCAACTATAATTCGAAAGTTAAATAAAAGGGATGTGAATTATCAATGAACGAAAACAAAGAAATAACAATACAAGACGTAATAAGTAAAAGAAAACAACATTCAAGAAGAGTAGACACAAAACTAATAATGAAAGCATATAACTTAGCGAATGAAAAACATAAAGACCAAAAAAGAAGTTCAGGTGAACCATACATAATTCACCCTCTTAATGTTGCATATATATTAGCAGATATAGGACTAGATGAAAGTACGATATCTGCAGCACTATTACATGATGTAGTAGAAGACACAGATGTAACAGATGAACAATTAAGAAAAGAATTTGGTGATGAAATCGCTGATATGGTTGCAGGAGTAACAAAACTTAGCAATATACAATTTGCATCTGTTGAAGAGCAACAAGCAGAAGATTATAGAAAAATGTTTCTTGCTATGGGAAAAGATATAAGAGTAATACTTATAAAACTTGCAGATAGACTTCATAATATGAGAACATTAAAATATTTAAGAAGAGATAGGCAAATTGCAAATGCAAAAGAAACAATGGAATTATATGCACCACTTGCAAATAGGTTGGGACTTTATTCATTAAAATGGGAGCTAGAAGATTTATCATTTAAATATCTAGAACCTGAAGAATATCATGAATTAGTAGAAGGAATAAATAAGAAGAGAGAAGAAAGACTACAATTCATCGAAAAAATAATGGATGATATTAGAGTAGAATTAAAGAAACAAAAAATTGATGCAGAAGTAACAGGAAGAGCAAAGCATCTATATAGTATATACAGAAAAATGAAAAGAGACAATAAAACCTTAGACCAGATATATGATTTATTTGCCCTTAGAATATTAGTAAACTCTATTAAAGACTGTTATGCTGCATTAGGTGTAGTACATGAAATGTATAATCCAATGCCAGGAAGATTTAAAGACTATATAGCAGTACCAAAACCTAATATGTATCAATCAATTCATACAACATTATTAGGAGATAAAGGAACACCCTTTGAAGTACAAATACGTACATGGGATATGCATAGAGTAGCAGAATACGGAATTGCTGCACATTGGGCATATAAAGAAGCAAGTTACTTTGGAAAGAAACAAGCAGTAAAAGTAGAAGAGGATAAACTTGCATGGCTTAGAGAAACATTAGAGTGGCAAAGCGAAATGCAAGATCCACAAGAATTCTTAAATACATTAAAAACAGAATTATTTGAAGATGAAGTATATGTATTTACTCCAAAGGGTGCAATTAAGGTTTTACCAAGAGGAGCAACACCAATAGATTTTGCATATACAATTCATGCTGAAATTGGTAACAGAATGACAGGATGTAAGATAAATAGCAAAATGATGCCTATAATCACACCACTTCAAAGTGGAGATATCGTAGAAATTATCACATCAGACAATTCAAAAGGACCAAGTAGAGATTGGCTTAAATTTGTCAAAAGTTCAACAGCAAAAAATAGAATAAAAAGTTGGTTTAAAAAAGCACAAAAAGCAGAAAACATAGAAAAGGGAAAAGATTTAATAGAAAAAGAAGTAAAAAGAATTGGATTTTCTCATAGTGATTTATTTAAACCGGAATATATTGATCCAATGCTTGAAAAATATAAATATAAGAACTTGGATGAAATGTATGCAGCAGTTGGATTTGGAGCAAATTCAGCAGTAAAAGTAATTGCAAGAATGTTACAAGAATATAGAAAAGAACATCAAGAAGAAGACATTGAAAAGAAATTAGAAGAACTAAAACAAGCAAGACATAGAAGACCAAAACCATCAAGTTCAGGAGTAATTGTAAAAGGAATAGACAACTGTTTAGTAAAATTATCAAAGTGTTGTAATCCAGTACCAGGAGATGAAATAGTAGGATATATAACAAAAGGTAGAGGAGTATCAGTACATAGAAAAGATTGTTACAATGTTAAAGACCTTTTATCAGAAGAAAATAGAATGATTGATGTAGAATGGTACAATGAAAATGTAGAAACATCATATCAAGTAGAAGTAGAAATATATTCAAATGATAGAAGCGGTCTATTAGTTGATATATTAAAACAAATAGGAACAACAAAAGCAAAAATTTTAGGAGTAAACACTAAAACAACAAAAGAAAGAATAGCTATAATGGATATTATGCTAGAAGTTGAAAACTTAGACGAGCTAAATAAGGCACAAAAAGCAATAAGAAAAGTTGATAGTGTTTATGAGGTAAGGAGAAAGAAATAATGTCCATTTGGGGACGTTTCTGTTTGGATATTTTTGTCCATTTGGGGACACATCTTAAAGGAGGAAAAAATAAACAAATGATTTTAAAAGAATTAAAAATTAAGACTTGGATAGGTGATCCAACAAATTGTTATATAATAGTAGATGAAGAATCAAAAGAAACTATGGTTATAGATCCAGCAGGTGATGTTGATAAGATAGTAGAATTATTAGATATATTACATGGAAAATTGAAATATATTTATTTGACTCATTGTCATGGTGACCATATTTTAGGTGTAAATGATTTAAAAAATAGATGTGGAGGAAAAATTTTAATTCACAGATATGATGCAGAAGGTTTAAATGATAAAAATATTAATTTATCTGGGGTTATAGATATTCCCGAAATAGAATTAGAAGCGGACTCAAGAGTCGATGATAATGATTTAATACATTTAGGAAATTTGGAATTTAGAGTGATACATACACCAGGACATACAAGAGGAGGAACATCTTTATATTGTGAAAAAGAAAATTGCTTATTTTCTGGTGACACATTATTTAGAGGAACTTGGGGAAGAACTGATATACCAACAGCAAGTAGAGAAGAAATAATCGCATCTATTGTTAATAAATTAATGACTTTACCAGATGAAACAATAGTATATCCGGGACATGGGATGATGACTAAAATTAAAGAAGAAAAACCAATTTATTTGGAATTAAGACCAAAGATGTATTAAAATTAAAAGAATAGTACATTGAAAAGATTAAAACACTTGAATTTTACATAAAAACAGTGTATAATACGCATGTAACTTAAAAAAGTTCATAAGAAAGGAGTTTTTGTTATATGCTACCATTGTTAGAAGTATTTGAAGAAGTTAAAAAGCGGAACTATGATATTAAATTTGGAAGTAGAGGATGCTTAGAAATATCAAAAAAAGGAATAGTTATTTTACAATGTAGTTTCTGGTATGAGAAAGGTAAAGATATTAGAGAGGTCTCTGGAAAAATAGATTTGCCAGACAAGCAAAAAATAAGTTTTGAAAAAATGGATGATATTTATTTTCTTGAAGACCATAGATTAGCTATAGTTTTTGAAGATAAGAGAGGTAAAAAACAAATTCTAAAAGAAGCTGGGAATAAGTGGATATTAAAAGACTTTCGAGAATAAAAGTAACAAAAACTTAAATAGAGGGAAAATATTTCCCTCTTGTATTTAATAAAGAAAGAAGATGATATAAATGGATAAAGTAGAACCAAGAACATTGGCAGGAACAATGGAATTATTACCAAATGAACAAATATTATTTAACCAAATAAAAGAAAAAATAGAAAATACATATAAAAAATTCGGATTTTTGCCATTAGACACACCAATATTAGAATTATCAGAAGTATTACTTGCAAAAGCAGGAGGAGAAACAGAAAAACAAATATATAGATTTAATAAAGGAGATACAGATTTATCCTTGAGATTTGATTTAACAGTACCTCTTTCAAAATATGTAGCAAAAAACTATGGAAATTTAAGCTTTCCATTTAGAAGATACCAAATTGGAAAAGTTTATAGGGGAGAAAGACCACAAAAGGGAAGATATAGAGAATTTTATCAATGTGATATAGATATAATTGGAGATGGAGAATTAGATGTTATAAATGATGCAGAACTTCCAAGTGTTATTTACACAATATTTAAGAAGTTAGGATTTGATGACTTTACAATATGCATAAATAATCGTAAAATTCTAAATGGATTATTTGAAAATATAGGACAAAAAGAAAACTCAGTAGAAATTTTAAGAATAATAGATAAAATAGAAAAAATAGGAAAACAAGCTGTAATTGAAGAACTAGAAAAGATAAATGTATCAAAAGCATCAATAGATAAAATAATAGAATTTATTGAAATTAGTGGAACATCAAAAGAAAAAATAGAAAAATTAAAAGAACTAAAAATCAATAATGAAACCTTTGAAAAAGGATTAGAAGAATTAGAATTAGTATATGAAAATATAAAATTATTTGGTGTACCTGAAGAAAATTATAAAATAGACTTAACGATTGCAAGAGGACTTGATTATTATACAGGAACTGTATATGAAACATTTTTGAATAATTATCGTGAAGTTGGAAGTGTATGTTCTGGGGGAAGATATGAAAATTTAGCAGAATATTACACTAACAAAAAACTTCCAGGAGTTGGTGTTTCAATTGGACTAACAAGATTATTTTATAAATTAAATGAATTAGGATTAATAAGTGCAAATCAAAAATCAATTTCAGAAATAATAATAATACCGATGTTGGAAGACTTAAGCAAGCCAATTAAACTTGCAACAGAACTTAGAAATTTAGGAATTAATACAGAAATATATAGCAATCAAAAGAAATTAAAAGCAAAAATGAAATATGCTGATAAATTACAAATTCCATATGTAATTGTTATTGGTGAAGATGAAATTAATTCAAATGAGATTAAACTTAAAAATATGGAAACTGGCGAAGAAGAAACAATAGAATTAGATGCTAAAAAAATTGCTAGAAAAATACAATAGAATTTACTTGATAATAAAAAATAAATATAGTATAATTTAAAGCAAGAGAAAAAAGGGAGGAAAAATACACATATGAGTAGAAGAGAAAAAAAAGGAGAAAAGAAAAAAAGAAAAGGACTAAAAATATTTGGAATCATTGTATTAGTATTATTAATAATATTAGCAATATTAATAGGCTCTATATTTTGGTTTATAAACAGTAAATTAAGTCAAATGCAAACTGTAGATATAGATGAATCAGACTTAGCAGTTTCAACAGAAGTTGAACAAAACTTAGAAGAATATAGAAATATAGCAATATTTGGAATAGATAGTAGAGAAGATACATATAGCAAGGGAAATAGAAGTGATTGTATTATAATCGCAACAATCAACAACAATACAAAAGAAGTTAAATTAACTTCTGTATATAGAGATACATATGTACAAATTGAAGGGCATGGATTGGACAAGATTACACATGCATACTCATATGGAGAAGCACCACTTGCAATAAAAACATTAAATTCTAACTTGGATTTAAATATAAAAGAATTTATAACAGTAAACTTTGATGCTGTTAAAGAAATAATTGACTATATTGGCGGAATTCAAATGACAATAACATCAGAAGAGGTATCTCATATATCTGGAATATCAAGTGCAGGAACATATAACTTAACAGGAGAACAAGCCTTAGCATATGCTAGAATTCGTCATGCAACAGGTGGAGATTATAAAAGAACAGAAAGAATGAGAGATGTACTAACAGCAGTGGCAAATAAAGTAAAAACAATGAATGTAAGCCAATTAAATGGTCTAGTTAATGAATTATTACCTAAAGTATATACTAACATAACAGCAAGTGACATATTTAGCTTATTCCCAAGTGTAGCAAGTTTTAATATAACAGAAAGTATAGGATGGCCATATGAAACAAAGGGAATTACATTAGATAGATGGTATGGAGTACCAGTTACTTTAGAAAGTAATGTAAAACAATTACATCAAGAATTATTTGGAGAAACAGACTATGAACCATCAGAAAATGTAAAAAATGTAAGTAACAGTATTATTCAAAAAACGGGATACACAAATTAAAAATTAGTTGAACATAAAAAGAGCAAGGAGAAGAAGTTGAAATTAAATATAATTAGAGGAATGTTAATAACAGCTCTAATAGCAATATTTGTAACTATATTTGGCTTTTCAAATCAAAATGCTGAAACATCATCAGGATTAAGCCAAAAAGTTACAAATTTTGTTGTAGAGATTATTCCATCAATAAAAAATATGCCAGAACCAGAAAAAGAAAATGTTGTAGATAGAGTAGAAAGTATAGTTAGAAAAATAGCGCATTATTCTATATATACATTAGTGGGCATTTTGTTGATGAGCCTAATGAATACATATAAAATAAAAGAGTTAGATAGAATTGCAGTGAGCTTGATAATAGGAGTAATATATGCTTCAACAGATGAAATACATCAAGTATTTGTTCCGGGAAGGGGACCACAAATTACTGATGTAATACTTGATTCGATGGGAGTATTGACGGGTATTTTTATAGTTATGTTAGTTTTAAAAATACATGGAAAATGTACACATAAGTATACAAATATGACATAACATACTTGACTTAAAATGTCGAAAATAGTATAATTAAGTTGTTGTGATAAAAACATACAAATCAACATAAAACGAATTTAAAAAATTCAGAAAAAGGGGATTTTAATAAAATGAAACTTATAAAAAAATATAGGAATGTTTTATTAAGAATTTTAGATATTTGTATAATCGTTGTAGCTTATTTTATTGCTGAAATGATTATAAATAACAATTTAAATATTGGTAGTGAATTAACAGTCACAATGCTTAATACTATAATTTTAGCAATTATAGTATATTCAGTGATTTTAAATCTATTTAGAACATACAAAAACATAACAAGATATGAAAATGGAAATGATTATTTGATATATGTTTTAGCATGTTTACTTTCATATACAATAATAATGACAATTAAAGAGGTCTTTAATTTACCAATTTTAGAAATGAGAATAAATTTAGTAGCAGCACTAATCATAGTAACAGCACTAATAGGATATAGAGTAACAATTAGAATGATACTAATCCAAGGACATGAAACATCACATGATGAAAATATTAACAAAAAAAATGTATTAATAATTGGAGCTGGAGATGCAGCAAAAACTGTAATAGGAACATTAAAAACAACAATGAAAAATACATACAATATTGTTGGATTAGTTGATGATAATATAAATAAAGTAAATTATGCAATATCAGGAAATAAAATATTGGGAACGAGATATGACATACCAAGAATATGTAATGAAAAGAAAGTGGATGTTATATTTTTCACAATATCAAATATATCAAATAAAGATAGAAAAGATATTTTAGAAATTTGTCAACAAACACAAACAAAAGTCAGAATATTACCAGGAACAACAGATTTAATAAATAATAAAAACATAATGAGTAATTTTAGAGATATAGAAATAGAAGACTTATTAGGAAGAGATCCGATTAAATTAGATAATAAAAATATTGGAAAATTAATTGAAAACAAAGTTGTTCTAGTTACTGGTGGTGGAGGTTCAATAGGTTCTGAGCTTTGTAGACAAGTTATGAAATATAATCCAAAAGAATTAGTAATTGTTGACATTTATGAAAATAATTTGTATGATATAGAACAAGAGCTAAGGATGAATTATCCAGAGGCAAAAATTGATGCAATAGTTGCAAGTGTTAGAGATAAAGAAAGACTAAATGAAATATTTGAAGAATTTAAACCATATTTAGTATTCCATGCAGCAGCACATAAACATGTACCATTAATGGAAACAAGCCCATTAGAAGCAATTAAAAACAACGTGTTTGGTACACATAATGTTGTAAATTGTACAGATGAATACAATGTAAAAAGATTCATATTAATTTCAACAGATAAAGCAGTAAACCCAACAAATATAATGGGAGCAACTAAACGTTTATGCGAAATGATAGTACAAGCTAAAAATAAAGTTAGTAAAACAGAATATGCAGCAGTTAGATTTGGTAATGTATTAGGAAGTAATGGTTCAGTTGTACCACTATTTAAAAAACAGATTGCAAGTGGTGGACCAGTTACAGTAACACATAAAGATATAACAAGATTTTTTATGACAATACCAGAAGCAGTTTCACTTGTATTACAAGCTATGAGTTATGCAAAAGGTGGAGAAATATTTGTACTTGATATGGGTGAGCCAGTTAAAATTTATGACATGGCAGAAAAATTAATAAAACTTTCTGGATTAGAACCAAATGTAGATATAGAAATTAAAATTACAGGCTTACGTCCGGGTGAAAAACTTTATGAAGAAATATTAATGGCAGAAGAAGGTTTAGAGGCAACAAAACATGATAAGATACATATTGCAGAACCTATGAATATTAATATGGATATGATTGAAAGCAAATTACAGAAATTGAATGATTTATTAGAAACTTCTGATAATGAAGATAAAGATAAAATTAAAAATGTTATAAAACAAATTGTTCCTACTTTTAGAGATGGAAAGCAATTAAATGAAGAAAAAATGAAAGAATATGTTATGAAGAACGAAGAAAATATTAAAGATAATAGTGTAGAAGTTGTTGAGCATAAAAAGGTAGAAGTAATAGCATAAAAATTGATATTATAATAAAAAATGAAACATAGGAAAAGGGGAATAACATTGGAAAAAAGAATTTATTTATCATCACCACATATGTCAAACGAAGGATATGAACAAAAATATGTAAAAGAAGCATTTGATACAAATTGGATTGCACCATTAGGAGAAAATGTAAATAAATTTGAAGAAGAGTTAGCAAAATATGTTGGTAGTAAAAACACTGCAGCCCTATCAGCAGGAACTGCAGCTATTCACATGGCTTTTAAAGCTTTAGATGTAAAAAAAGATGATATTGTATTTTGTTCTTCTTTAACATTTTCTGCAACAGCCAATCCAATAATTTATCAAAATGCAACACCAGTATTTATTGATAGTGAAAAAGAAACTTGGAATATGAATCCAAAAGCTTTAGAAAAAGCATTTGAAAAATATCCAAATCCAAAAGCTGTTATAGTAGTTCATTTGTATGGAACACCAGCTAAAATTGAAGAGATAAAAGAAATATGTGACAAACATAATGTACCATTAGTAGAAGATGCAGCAGAAAGTTTAGGAGCAACTTATAACGGAAAACAAACAGGAACTTTCGGGAAATTTGGAGTGTATTCATTTAATGGTAATAAAATTATTACAACTAGCGGTGGAGGAATGCTTGTTTCAGATGATGAAGAAAGAATTAGCAAAGTAAGATTTTGGTCAACTCAGAGCAGAGAAAAAGCACGCCATTATGAACATAAAGAAATTGGATATAATTATAGAATGAGTAATATAGTAGCAGGTATTGGTAGAGGACAACTTAAAGTATTAGATAAAAGAATTGAACAAAAAACTAATATATATAATAATTATAAAGAGGGCTTTAAAGATATAGAAGAAATTGAAATGCAACCTATACCAGAAAATACAAAGCCAAATCATTGGCTATCAGTTATAACTTTAAAAGAAAATTCAAAAGTAAAACCTTTAGACATTATGGAAACATTAGATAAAGAAAATATAGAATCAAGACCAGTATGGAAGCCAATGCATATGCAACCAGTTTTTGAAAAATATGACTTTATAAAAGTAGCTGATAAGCCTATTTCAGAAGATTTATTTGAAAGAGGAGTTTGCCTTCCTTCAGATACAAAGATGACTAAGGAAGAACAAGAAGTTGTAATTAATACAATAAAGAAATTATTTAAATAAGGGGAAATAAAAATGTATGTTAAATACATTAAAAGATTTTTAGACTTTATTTTAGGTTTAATTGCTTTAATAGTATTATCGCCAGTATTTCTGATTATAGCGATTTTAGTTAGAATAAAATTAGGAAAACCGGTGATATTTAGACAGCAAAGACCTGGCAAAAATGAAAAAATATTTACATTATACAAATTTAGGACTATGACAGATAAAAAGGATGAAAATGGCAATTTGTTACCAGATTCTGAAAGATTAACTAAGTTTGGAAAAGTATTAAGAAGTACAAGTTTAGATGAATTGCCAGAGTTAGTAAATATTATAAAAGGTGATATGTCAATAATAGGGCCAAGACCATTGTTAGTAGAATATTTACCCTTATACAATGAAGAACAAAGACATAGACACGATGTAAGACCTGGTTTAACTGGTTTGGCTCAAATAAATGGAAGAAATAGCTTGAGTTGGGAAGAAAAATTTAAAGATGATATAACATATATAAATAATATAACTTTTGTAAATGATGTAAAAATATTTTTTAAAACCATAATAAAAGTATTTAAAAGAGAAGGAATAGCACAAGAAGGTAGTGCAACAATAGATAAGTTTAAAGGAACAATAAAACAAGGAGTAAAACATGAATAAGAATGTTGTGATAATTGGTGCTGGAGGTCATGCTAAAGTAATTGCAGATATAATTGATAAGTCAAAAGATATAGTTGTAGGATTTTTAGATGATAATAGAACAAAAGGTGATATTATAATAAAAGAAAAACAATATAAGGTAATTGGAAAGATTGATCATTGTAAAGAAATACAATTGAAATATCCAGAAATGGAATTTGTAATAGCAATTGGAAATAATAAAGTTAGAAAACAAATAGCTGAAAGACATAAAGATTTAAAATTTTATACTGCTATACATCCAAGTAGTCAAATAGCGTTAGATGTAGAAATAGGAGAAGGCACAGTTGTTATGGCAAATACTAGTATAAATACATCTACTAAAATAAAAAAACATTGTATTATAAATACAGGTGCAGTTGTCGAGCATGATAATTGTTTAGAAAATTATGCACATATTTCTCCTAATGCAACTTTATGTGGAACAGTTCGAATAGGAGAGTTGACGCAGATTGGTGCTGGTACAACTATTAGGAATAATATAAACATATGTCATGATTGTATAATAGGAGCAGGAAGTGTTGTAGTAAAAAATATAAATGAACCTAGTACATACATAGGAATACCTGCTAAAAAAATGATAAAAGGAAATTAGAAAGATAGTTAGGAGAAACATAAATGAAAAAAGTTTTATTTGTGGCAACAGTAACTAGACATATAAATGCTTTTCATATACCATATTTGAAATGGTTTAAGGAACAAGGATATGAAGTACATGTTGCAAGTAATGGAAATGAAAAAATTGAATATTGTGATAAGCATTTTAATCTACCTTTTGCTAGGTTTCCATTAAAAGTAAATAATATAAAAACTTATAAAGAATTAAAGAAAATTATTAATGATAACAACTATGAAATTATTCATTGTCATACACCTGTTGGAGGTGTACTAACAAGATTAGCTGCAAGAAAAGCAAGAAAAAACGGAACAAAGGTAATCTATACAGCACATGGATTTCATTTTTATAAGGGAGCGCCTTTACTTAATTGGATTATATATTATCCAATTGAAAAGATTTTATCAAGATATACAGATTGTTTAATCACAATAAACAAGGAAGACTATGAATTGGCAAAGAAAAAGTTCAAAAAAGCTGAACGAATAGAGCATGTTTATGGTGTAGGAGTAGATAGCAAAAAATTTGGAAAAATAATTTTAAATGATATAGAAAAAGAAAAGTTAAGAAAAAGTATTGGCATAGATAAAGATAATTATATTATAATTTATGTAGCAGAATTGAGTGATAGAAAAAATCAAGAAATGCTAATAAGAGCGATAGAACTTTTAGAAGATAATAAAAGAAAAAAAGTAAAAGTATTGTTGGTTGGAAAAGATTCAAAAAATGGAAAATATCATAAATTGGTTAATAAATTAGTATTAGAAAAGAATATTCTATTTTTGGGATATAGAAATGATATTAATAAACTTATGCAAATAGCTAATTTAGCAGTTTCTACTTCAAAACAAGAAGGATTACCAGTAAATATTATTGAAGCTATGTTTATGCAACTTCCAATAATTGCTACTGACTGTAGAGGAAATAGAGATTTAATAAATAAATGTGTAGAAATAAATAACTACAAACAATTAGAAGAAGAAATTGTAAGTGCTATGGATACGAAGTATCAAACATTAAAATATGAAGTTGATGCATACAAGATTGAAAATGTTATGAAAAAAGTTGAACAAATATATAAGGAGACTATTAGATATGAGTAAAAAAGTATTAATAATACCATCATGTACCGATTTAAATAGAGGAGATCAGGCATTAGTTTTAGAAACGGCCAATGTTATAAAAAAAGTATATGATGAAAAGATTGACATATTTATGATGGCAGATGGTAATACAGAACAATGCGAGAAATTTGGACTAAAGAAATTTAGGGATATATTAAAACATCCTTCAAGAATATCAAAAACAAAAAATAATATAAAATACAATAAAACAATAAAAATAAAATGGGGATTAATAGCAGTAAAGGATTTTATTATCTCTAGTTTATTATTAAATAAAATTACTCAAAATATTGTGTATCCTTTTTTGGATAAAGAGACTAAAAAATCTATAAATCTATATAAGGAGTGTGATTCTTGTTTCGTTAAAGGTGGAGGATTTTTACATGATTATAGTGGTGGAATTATAGGATTATATACAATGTATTATTTAACATTTCATATTAGGTTAGCTTTATCTATGGGAAAAAAGGTTTATATAATGCCAAATTCCTTCGGACCATTTAAAAGTAAAATTAATAAAAAAATGATTAATAAATTATTAGATAAAGTAGATATTGTAACGGCAAGAGAAAGTATTTCTGCATCAGGAAAAACAAATGGATTAGATAGAGATATAGAATTATATCCAGATTTAGCTTTCTTTTTAGCTGATTCATATGATGAAAGCAAATGGCAACAATTTAAGAATAAATATAATTTAAAAGATGATGAAAAATATGTAGCAATAACAGTTAGACCATATAGATTTTATCAGTATGATAATCCAAAAGAAAAATATGAACAGTATAAGAATACGTTTGTTAAATTTTCAAGTTTCTTAAAAGAAAGAGGTTATACACCTTTATTTGTAGTTCATACAAGAGCAATAAATAATCATGAAAATGATGAACTATGCATTCAAGAGATAGTAAAAAAGATAGAGGATAAAGAAGAATATAAGGTTATAAAAGATGATTCATTAAATTGTTATGATTTAAAATTTATTTATGGGCACTGCAAATATGTTGTAGGAACGAGATTTCACTCTGTAATATTTTCTATTGAGAAAGGAGTGCCAGCAATTGCTATTACTTATGGGGGAAATAAGGGAAACGGTATAATGAAAGATATGGATTTAAGTGAATACGCTATAAAAATTGGAGAGTTAACTTTTGAAAATTTAAAAGATAAATTTGAAAGTTTAGAAAAAGAGAGAGAACAGGTAATAAATAAAGAGGAAAGTTATATAAAGCAGTGTAATATAAAATATAATAAATTAATAGAAGAAATAAAAAGAAATATTTAAAAGGTGATAAAGCTATGAAAGCAGTTTTTTTTCATGATGTAAGATTAAAAAAAAATGATAATATTTATTATACTTCTGGTGGCTTAACGAATAATTATTTACAAAAATATTTAAAATTCTTTAGTGATATAACTTTATGTGTAAGAGAAGAAATTATAGAAAAACAAGATATAAAAAAACTATCAAAAGTATCTGGAAAGAATATTAATGTTGATAGTATGAAAAGAATAAGGATATTTTCGTTATTCTTTGGTAAAGACAGAAAAAAAATAAAGGAAAATATAGAAAAAAATGATTTTGCAATTATTAGATTGCCAAGTTTTATAGGTATTGCGGCTTGTAGAGAAATAAATAAAAGCCAGAAAAGTTATTTGATTGAGATGGTTGCGTGTCCTTTTGATGCGTTTTGGAATCATGGAAATATTGCAGGAAAAATAGTTGCACCAATTATGTATCTGTTAAATAAGCATTATATAAAAAAAGCACAAAATGTAATATATGTATCGAATACTTTTTTACAAAAAAGATATCCCAATAATCATAATAATATAGGATGTTCAGATGTAAATATAAACGAAATGCCAAATGATGTTTTACAACAAAGGATAAATAAGATAGAGAATAAAAAAGAAAAAGAAACTGTAAAGATAGGATTAATAGGATCTCTTAATGTAAAGTATAAAGGACATGAGTTAGCAATTAAAGCAATATCGAATTTAAAGGATAAGTATAATATTGAATTACATTTTTTGGGAGCTGGTAATAAAGAGAACTGGTTAAATACTATAAAAAAATATAGAGTAGCTAATAATGTTTATTTTGATGGGACTTTGCCAAGTGGACAAGAAGTATATAATTGGTTAGATAAAATGGATATTTATATTATACCAAGCTTAACGGAAGGTATGCCAAGAGCATTAATAGAGGCTATGAGTAGAGGATGTCCTTGTATAGGAACTAAAGTTGGAGGTATTACGGAATTATTACCCGAGGAGATGTTAATTGAAAAAAATGATTGTAAACAGCTACAAGAAAGAATAGAAAAATTATTAGATAATAAAAACTTATTAAAAAAATGTGCAATACAGAATTTTGATAAAGCAAAACAATTTAATTATGATAAACTTAATAATAAGAAAAATAAATTCTATAGTGAAGTATTAGGCGAGGTGAGAAATTGAAAAAGGTATTACATGTAGTAAATAAAATGGGATATGGTGGAATAGAAACTTTTATAATGAATCTTTATCGTAATATTGATAAAAGTAAATTACAGTTTGACTTTGCAGTTTATACAACTAAAAAAGGTGATTATGATAATGAAATTAAAAAATTGAATGGCAATATATATTATTTTACATCTAGAAGGAAAAGTTTCTATAAATATTATAAAGATTGGGACAATTTTTTAAAAAATAATGCTAAAAACTATATAGCAATCCATATGCATGTAAGTTCGCTAACAACAATATTACCGTTAGTTTTAGCAAAGAAATATAACATTAAAAATAGAATAGTACATGCACATAGTACTTTTCAAAAAGGTAAGATTCACAAGATTTTAAGTAGTATTAATAAAAATAGAATAAAAAAATATGCAACTAAATTATTTGCATGTTCTAGCGAGGCTGGAAATTATGTATTTGGAAGTAATAAATATGAAAAGATAAATAACGGTATAGATTTAAGAAAATATGAATTTAATAAAGAAAAAAGAAGGCTTATGAGAAATGATTTGAATATTAAAGAAGGTGAAATTGCTTATGTTAATATAGGTAGATTAACTGAATTAAAGAATCAAATATATTTAATAGATGTGTTTAAAGAAATGTATAATAAAGAGCATAAAAGCAAGCTGTTTATTATAGGTAAAGGAGAACTTAAAGAAAAACTGGAAGAAAAGATAAAAGAAATAAATTTAGAAAAACAAGTATTTCTACTAAATTCTAGAAATGATATACCAGAAGTATTACAAGCAATGGATGTTTTTATATTACCATCTTTATATGAAGGATTACCAGTAGCAGCAGTAGAAGCACAAGCTTCTGGATTAAAATGTTTTATATCTCAAAATGTTTCACCGGAAGTGAAGATAACAAATTTAGTTAATTTTATAGATATAAATAAGAATGAAAGAGAAGTTGCAGAAGATATATTAAAGAATAGTGCTTATGAACGTAAAAATGAAATAGATGCAAATTTAAAAAAATATGACATAAAAGAAATTGTAAAGTATCTATCAAAAGAAATATATGATTAAGAAGAAATCTTATAAATGAAAGGATAACAAATGATAGAAACATTAAATAAAAAAACAAAAATAACAATGATATATACAATATTTATGGCTATCATATTTATAATTTTTAGTGTAATAGAAGAAAAAGTTAAAAATCTAGAATTTGTTGCATGGATAGCAAATATCACATACATAGTATTATTTATATGTATATTTAGTTTAAAAAAAGATATTTTGGAATCGTCAATAGTATTTATGACATTCATCTTTTTATTTTGTAATGGAGAAGTTTTTCTATATTCATTAGGAATAGACATGGATTCATATATAGTATTTTGGAATAATACAACAGAAGAAATAATAAGGGCTACAATTTATTTTACATTAAGTTTTCTAGTGATGGGAGAAGGAATAATATTTACACTTAGAGAAAAAAAAGAAGATGAAGTAGAAATTAGTAAAGAATTTAATAGTACAATTAGATTAATAGGATATTTATTGGCTATTATTTCTATAGTTCCATATTTTTATAAATTAATACCAGCAATAATGACAGCGTTAACTTCAGGGTATGGAGCAATCTATTCAAGTAATCAACAAACTAGTGGATTATCATATATTACAGAATTTTTTATACCAAGTTTGTTATTAATATTATATTCATATAGAAATGAGAAAATAAAAAGAAACATGTTTTTCTTTTTAATATTAATTATAGCAGGATTGAATTTACTTACAGGTGGAAGAGGTGAAGGATTATCAATTGTTGTAATTTTATTAATTTTTTATAATGAATATATTAAAAAATTTAAGGGAAAAAATTTAATAAAATTATTTATAATAGTAATATTATTAATATTATTAATTTCTATAATTTATAATGCAAGAAGTGGAAATGGAGGAATAAAAGAAAGTGTGATTTCTACAATTATTAGTGGAGAAAATAATCCAATTGTTCAAACGGTTGCAGAATTGGGCTCAACAATGAATGCATGGTGTTTAACTGATAAAGCAGTACCAGATATAGTAGACTTTAAATATGGGGAATCATACTTGGCTAGTTTTATGATGATAATTCCAAGTACATTTCTTGGAGGGTATTCTTTTGCAACTAAGGCAGCATTAGATATTTGGTTACAAGATATATGGAACTTATCATATGGACCTGGATTTAATATATTTGCAGAAACTTATTACAATTTTGGATGGTATGGAGGAATAGCTTTTGCACTTGTACTAGGAATGTTTTTTGGAAAGATGTTTAACTTAAAAAATAAAGATAAACAAAAAAATGAACTATTTAAAATATTATCATTGATATTCTTATTCAATTCATTAATAATAGCAAGATTTCCATTTCATAGTACAATTAGAAACATTTTCTATATGTATATTCTAGTATATATTATGATTATTCTAGTATATAATTATAAAATGAAAAGGAGAATATAATGAAAAGGAAAAAAATAACAGTCTTTACACCGACCTATAATAGAGCATATGTTTTAGAAAACTGCTATAATAGTTTAGTAAGACAAACAAACAAAGACTTTTTATGGCTAATTATAGATGATGGCTCTACTGATGATACAAAAGAGTTGGTTGAAAAGTGGAAAAACGAAAATAAAATAGAAATTATATATGTATACCAAGAAAATCAAGGGATGGCAGGAGCACATAATACAGCATATAAAATGATAGATACTGAATTAAATATGTGTGTAGATTCAGATGACTATTTGACAGATAATGCTATTGAAATAATACTTAATAAATGGGAACAATGTGATAAAAGTAATACAGCAGGAATAGTTGCATTAGATATGTATAAAAATGGAGAAATTGTTGGTACAAAGCTACCAGAAAATATTAAACATGAGAAGCTATATGATTTATACAATAAATATAATGTGAAAGGAGACAAAAAATTAATATATCGTAGCGATTTAACGAAAAAATTTGAGTATAAGATTACAAAAGGAGAAAAAATAGTTTCATCAGCATGTAAATATTATCAAATTGATCAGTTATATGATTTGAATATATTAAATGAACCTGTATGTGTGGTTGAATATTTGCAAGATGGGATGAGTAGTAGTGTAAAAAAAAGCTATATAAAAAATCCGCATGGAAATATGGAATTTGCAAAAGTTATTTTATCAATTCCCAACGCTACAAAAATCAATAAATTTAAACAAGCAGTAAATTATGTAGCAAATGCAAATGTTGTAAAGCAAAAAAAGAAAACTATAGAAGGGAAAGGAAGAATTTATACAATAATATGTTATCCATTAGGAATATTATATTCTAAGTGGATAAAAAAAGAAAAGAAAAAAATGGAGAAATCATAATATGGAAAAAGTATCTGTTATAATTCCGGTATACAATGGAGAAAAATATATTAAAAGATGTTTAAATTCAATAATTAATCAAACTTATAAGAATATAGAGATTATTATAATAAATGATGGCTCGACCGATAAAACAGTAGAAAAAATAGAAGAGATAAGTGATGAAAGGATAAAGCTATTTAATAGAGAAAATAAAGGTGTATCAAATGCAAGAAACTTTGGAATTGATGTTTGTACGGGGAAATTCTTGATTTTTTGTGATGCTGATGACTGGTTAGAAGCTAATTTAATAGAAAATATGATGCAATTAATAGTAAAAGCTGACTATGATTTGATTAGATTTAATTACTCTATAAACAAGACAGAAAAAAATAATTATTGCAAAGGTATAGATATAGAAACAAAGAGAGATAATAAATTAAATTTAAATCAGATGATTGATGGAATAATAAAAGCAAAAATACCAGCATATATATGGACTTTGTTTATAAAAAAAGATTTTATAATAAGTAATAAAATAAAATTTGATGAAGATATTTATATTGCTGAAGATAAACTTTTCTTATTAAAGTATTTACTTCAAGAACCTAAAATATATATAGAAGATAAAGCATATTATCATTATTTTTATAACCCACATAGTGCAATGCACAAAAAAGATTTTAAGAAAAAAATAGATAATATTATTAATGTAAATAAAAAAATAAACAATTTATTGGATAAAAATAACAAAAAAGAATTAATCGATTACAATATTGCATTAACTGCTTATAGTATAGAAAGATTTATATTTGATATATATAGAGAAGACAATAAAAAATCAGCAATAAAAACATTTGAAAAAATAAAAAATACTAAAGATACAAAAGAGATTTTTGAAAACTATAAAAAAGAAGATTTGAAAATTTTTAAAGGATATAATGTTAAAAATATTTATTATTTGTACAATTGTAAATATAATAAACTATTTAGATTATATTTTTTTCAAAAAATAAAATATTTGGTAAGAAACGAACTTATTAAATTAAAAACTTATATAAAAGAAAAAAGGAGTTAAAATGCGTTCTAAAAATTCAATAAAAAATGTGATAATAGCCTTTGTTATGAATATAATAACAATCTTAATTGGATTTATATCACAAAAAGTATTTATAAATACACTGGGAACAGAGTACTTGGGATTAAATGGGTTATTTACAAATGTTATTTCAATGTTAGGGATAGTTGAACTAGGTTTGGGTTCAGCAATAATTTATAATTTATATAAACCAATTGCAGAAAATAACAAAGAGCAAGTGAAATCATTGATGGCATTTTATAAAACAAGTTATAGATTGATTGCTTTTATTATTACAATAATAGGACTATTAGTTATACCATTGTTGCCTTTTATTATTGGAGAAACTTCAATAAAAGAAAACATAAATTTAATATATATATTATTTTTACTAGATATAGTTGCTTCTTATCTTCTAACATATAAAAGATCAATTTTATATGCAAATGAGAAAACATACGTAGTTAATATAGTACATATCGTGTATTTGATATTATTGAATGGGGTACAAATACTAATATTATATATAACTAAGAATTATATATTATATTTAGTTATAAAGATTCTATTTAGAATATTAGAGAATATAGTATTAACAATTATAGCAAATAGGAAATATGAATACATAAAAGAGAAAAATGTTGAAAAGTTAGATAATAATATTAAAAAGGATATTTTTACGAAAGTAAGAGGATTGATATACCACAAGATAGGAGGATTTGTAGTACTAGGAACAGACAATATAGTAATTTCTCGATTTTTAGGTGTAACAACAGTAGGTTTATATTCTAACTATAATCTGATAATACAAGCACTTTCGAATTTGTTTGCACAAGCTTTTTCTTCAATTACAGCAAGTGTAGGAAATTTGTTAATAGAAAATGATACAAATAAATCTTATAAAATATATAGAAATATGTTATTTTTTAATTCATGGATTTTTGCGTTTGCAAGTGCAGGGTTACTTTGTATTATAGATCCTTTTGTAAAAGTTTGGATAGGAGAACAATTTATATTACCTTTTAGTGTGTTATTAACATTAGTAGTTAATTTTTATATGCAAGGAATGAGAAAAACTAGTAATACTTTTAAAGAAGCAGCAGGAATTTTTTATGAAGATAGACATGTTCCTATTTTAGAATCAATAATAAACATTATAGCGTCAGTTATATTAGTTAATATAATGGGATTAGCAGGGGTTTTTATAGGAACAATTATGAGTACGTTTGTATTGTTTTTTTATAGTTATCCAAAATTTGTGTACAAACGATTATTTAAAAGAAATTATATTCAATACTTAAAAGATTATGTGCCATATGTATTAACAGCTATAATTTCAGTTGCCATTACATATATGATTATTAATATTATAAATTTACAAAATTCAATATTACAAATTATTATAAATCTAATTATAGTTATAATAATACCTAATATTATACATTTAATAGTATTTTTTAGAACAGAAGAATTTCAATATTATAAAAATATGATAATAAATAATTTAAAAAGTATTAGAAAGTAGAATTGTATTAATAAAATAAATATAAATAGTAGTAAAATAATAAATAAAAGGGGTTAGAATGGAAAAAATAAGAGAAAATAATATGGATTTATTGAGAATAATTTGTTGTATATCAGTAATTGTTATACATGTAAGTGCTAGTTATTGTAGTTTAGCTATAAATACTAATTTGATAGGAAAAATATATAATAATGGTATATTTTTTTCTAATTTTATAAATTGTATAACTAGATTTGCGGTTCCATGTTTTGTTATGCTTGCCGGAGGGTTTGCATTATCAAAGAAAGTATCTTATAAAGAATTTTATGCGAAGAAATTGAAAAGTATAGTTTTACCAACGTTAATTTTTTCGATTTTTTATGCATTATATTATTTATCAAAAATAATGCTAGCATCATTTGTAAATGGAACAGAAATACCAATAGATAATTTAATTAAAATATTAATTGACTTTCTAACAGGAAATTGTGGATATCATATGTGGTATTTGTATATGATAATATTTATATATTTAATAACACCAGTATTATATAGTATTAAAGAAAAAATTGGAGATGTAAATTTTAATAAATTAGGAATCATCTTATTAGTAGTGTCAATTCCATTTGCTTTGACGAGTACTCATAAATTTAGTTACGATATAGGATTTAGTATATATTATGTAGGATATTATATACTAGGATATACTATAAAAGAAAAAAATCACAAAAAGTCAAATAAAAACTTTATAAAATATTTAACAATAGCTTTAATATTATTGTTTATTAATTCATTTTTTAGATTATATATTATAAATCAAGGAATGAATGATGAAGAATTTCAATTACCATTTATAGGTAACTTTTCACCAATAAGCAATTTCTCAGTATTAGTAGTGATAGCGTCTATTCTAATATATAAAGCATTTGCAAATTTAAGTTTTGAAAAAAATATAATAAATATTACTAAATATTCATTATATGTATATTTAATGCATGCTTTGGTCTTAGATGTTTTATACACATTTTTCTTAAAATTAACATTAACACCATATATAGCAATTCCACTATATACTGTTATAGTATTTATAGGTAGTTTGATTTTATCAAAAATATATTTATTTATATATAAAAAAATTGAAATGGCTATAAAGTTTGCAAAAAGTGCAAACACTTAAACGATTTTTAGAGGAAAAAGTTTTTAAAAACCTTCTTAACAACTATCAATTGATAGTTTATAATAAGAGCGAGGAGGTTAAAATGGAATACAAGTTTTGTTCTAGTCAAGAAAATGTAGAAAATTTTTTAATAACATTAAAAGGAATATTATTAGATTCCAAATTTGATATTAGTAAAGATTTAGATATATTATTAAAGAAGAAAACAGAGGATTTATTAAGTCCATATACTACTCAAAATACTTTAATTAAACTAAACTATGATAATGAAGATGTAAAAAATGAATTATTAAATTTAAAATTAGATAATTATATTGAAACATTGATTGACTATAAAGATAGTAAATCTCCTAATTTTTATGTTTTTATTAAATCTATAAAAAATAGAGATGTATATATAAAAGTAAAAATAAGAAATGTCCAAAAAAGAAAAGTGTTTTGTATATCATTTCATTTTGCTAGATTTGAAAATAAAAAATTTCCATATCGAGGAGGCGAAAGTCTATGAATAGTAATGATATCTTATTAGCAAAAGTAAAAGAATATTGTCCAATATGTGATAAAGAACATGAAGTAGAAAAAAGAAAAAGAAAATCAAAAATAGAAGTAAAAGATTTAATTGTAGAATATGATGAAATTTACTTTAGATGTACTGAAACTCAAGATGAAGAAAATGAGTTTGTTACATCAGAAATGATGGACAATAATTTATTAAATGCAAAAGATAATTACCGTAGGCAAAAGAAATTATTGACATCAGAAGAGATTAAAGAAATTAGAAAAAAATATGGATTAACACAAGCTGAATTTTCTTTTTTGTTAGGTTTAGGTGAAATAACAATTACAAGATATGAAAAGAAATTAATTCAAGATGAAACATATGATAAAATTATGAGATTAGTAAATGATAATGCTTTTTTAGCATTAGATTATTTGAAGAATAACAAAGAAAAATTTAAAAATATAAAAAGGTATGATGAAATCGAAAATAACATAAAGAAAGTAATATTGAGTGACACATTAGATTACTTGAATAAACAAGAAATAGAAGTGAAGTATGTTAATTTTGAAGAAGAATCAAAATATAATGGATTTAAAAAATTAGATATAGAGAAAATAGAATCTTTGATTCAGTATATTGCTGAGAGATGTGAAGACTTATATAAGGTAAAGCTTATGAAACTTTTATGGTATAGTGATATGCTGAATTATAAAGAAAATAATAAATCAATTACTGGGTTAGTATATACGCATCAAAGATTAGGTGCATTACCTATTAGTGGTGATGAAATAGTGAAACTTAAGTCAGTACAAATTATAGAAGAAGAGAATATGCATCAAAATGACATTAATATAATTTATCACATTTTACCAAATAAAGAATATAAGACAAAAAAATTATCAGAAATAGAGAGAAAGATTGTAGATAAAGTAATTGAAAAATTTAAAACATTTAATACTAATATGATAGTAGATTATATGCATAAGGAAAAAGCATATTTAGAAACAAAGACCAATCAGATAATAGATTATAATTTTGCTAAATATATAAATATTTAATTAAAAAATTTCTATTTAATATTGCAAAAAAATAAACTTAAATGTATACTATTAGAGTATAATCAAAAGAAAAAGAGAAAAAAGGGAGGAAGTATGGAAGAATTAGATTTAAAAGAATTATTTGAAATATTTTGGAGTAAAAAGGTACAGATAATATTAATAATATTAATATTTGCAGTAATAGGGATAATATATACAATGGGGTTTGTAACACCAGTATATACATCATCAACAACACTAGTATTAGCAACATCAAATAGAGATAATCAAGGAGCAACAAACACAACTAATTCAATAACGACATCAGATATAACCTTAAACTCTAATCTAGTATCTACATATAGTGTATTAGTTAGAAGTAAAGACGTATTAGGACAAGTTGTATCAAATCTTGGTATTGATATTTCATGGGAGGATTTAAAAAATAATGTAACTGTAAGTGCAGTAGAAGATACTGAAGTTATAGAAATATCAGTAACAAATGGAAATCCACAATATGCAGCAGATATTGCAAATGAAATAGCAAAGGTATTTTCAGATAAAGTTGCTGAAATATATAATATAAACAACGTACATATTGTTGATGAAGCAGAGACACCAAGTGGGCCATCTAATATAAATCATACGAAGGATGTTATAATTTTTGCTTTTATAGGAATAGTAGTAGCTGTAATATATGTGTTAATTGCTAATATGCTTGATACTACAATAAAAACAGCAGATGATATAGAAAGACAATTTAAATTACCAGTATTAGCATCTATACCTATATATGGTGCAGATATGCAAAAGAAAAAGAAAAAAGGAGGTAGAAAATAATGAAAAAGGAATTAATAGCAGAATTAGATCCAAAATCTCCTATTTCAGAAGTATTCAGAACATTAAGAACAAATATACAATTCATGAATACAAAAGGAAAATTAAAAACTATTTTAGTAACATCAACTTTTCCAGGTGAAGGTAAAAGCTGGGTTGCATCAAATTTGGCAGTTACTTTTGCACAAGCAGGAAAGAAAGTTGTTTTAATTGATGCAGATATGAGAAAAGGTAGACAATATAATATTTTTGGGATTTCACCAATACCAGGACTTTCAAATTACTTATCTGGTGTAGATATTGATGATGAAGAAAGAGATATAACAGATATTGCTGATTATGTTCAAGATACAGAAGTTGATAACTTATTTGTTATGCCAGCTGGAAATATTCCACCAAATCCATCTGAGTTATTAATTTCACCACAAATGGTAGATTTATTAGAACAATTAAAGGACTTATGTGATATAGTAATAATTGATGGAACACCAAATGAATTAGTAACTGACTCTTTAATTATAACTAGATTAGTAGATTCAACGATTATAGTTACAGCATGTAAGCAAACTAAAAAGGATAATTTAAGAAGAGCAATTCAAAATATACAAAATGTAGGTGGGAAAATTGCAGGAGTAGTAGTTAATAAAGTTCCAATAGCTGCTAAAAAATATGAACAATCATATTATTATGGATCAACAGAAATGTCAAAGGCTAGAAGTGATATGAGAAAGGCAATGAAAAATAATTTACGTGCACAAAGCTTAAATAATACAAGCACACAAAAAAGAGTACAAAATACAACAGGATTAGAGAATAAAAGTGAAAATTTGAATCGTAGCAAAGATGATTTACAACGAAATATAGAAGTTAATACTTCTAGTGAAATATCATTAGAAAAGACAAATGATATTTTAAAACAAATTAATGAATATATAGACAATGAGAAAAAGAATTTGAAATAAAATAGAATAAAGTACAAAAGGGGAAGAAGCAAGATGATAGATTTACATTCACATATATTACCAAATATTGATGATGGATCAAGAAGTATAGAAGAAACATTTAATTTAATTAAAGAAGCAAAAAATGTGGGGTTTGATGCAATTATTTCAACCTCACATTATATGGAAAACTATTATGAAACAGATACACCTGAAAGAGAAGTATGGGTTAATGCTATTTATGAAAATTTGCAAGCTAAAAATATAGATATAAGGCTATATTTAGGTAATGAAATATATTTATCAGAAAATATCATAAAATTATTAGAAGATGGAAAAGCATCAACAATCAACGATACAAGTTATGTGTTATTTGAAATGCCATTAAACGCAGAACCTATGAATTTATATGATTTAGTGTATCAAATGTTACAATGTAAATTAGTACCAATTTTAGCACACCCAGAAAGATATTCATTTGTACAAAAGGATCCAGAATTAATATATGACCTAATTCAAAAAGGTGTATTAATGCAAGCAAATTATGGTAGTATTATAGGACAATATGGAGAAAAGGCTAAAATAATAGTGAAAAAGTTTTTTGAAAATAGAATGATACATTTTTTAGGATCAGATGTGCATAGACAAAATACAATTTATCCTAGAATACCAGAGATATTATCAATATTAAATGATTTAATAGGAGAAGAAAAATTAGAAGAGTTAACAAATACAAATCCATCATTAGTTTTGAAAAACAAAAGAATAAATATAGATGAGCCAATACCTGTGGAATTATCTTTAAAAGAAAAAATTTATATGAACTTTAAAAAATAGGGATTAGGGGACGGTCCTAAAAATCCCTAAAAACAGGGATTTAGGGACAGACCTTAAATTTATAATCTAAGAAAGACTAACTATTAATTGTCAATAGTTTTTCAAAAAAATTTTTAAGTAATTTTGTTAGATAAAAAATTGCAT
>CALXZZ010000013.1 GCA_944393365.1 uncultured Clostridia bacterium | reverse complement strand
GCCGAGTGGCTAAAGGCGGCAGACTGTAAATCTGTTCTCATTTGAGTACGAAGGTTCGAATCCTTCCCTGCCCACCAAAATACAAGGAGACTTGTATTTTATTTTTAACTATAAAACAAACAAATGTTTCGAAAGGAGAGAGCGATGAATTTTAAAACAAATAAAGAAAAAGGAAATTCTAGTTTAGGTATGGCAATAGCATATTTTACTACAAATGGATATGTCGTTTCAATTCCATTAAATGATACGCAGGATTATGACTTTTTATTTGTACTAAATGAGAAATCAGAAATGTATTTAATACCTAAAGATAAAATTTTTAATAAAAGTACATTGAATTTATGTGATAAATATAGAGAGTATAAAGTTAAGATTTAAGTTTTACTTATATATAATACACAACAGTTAAAAGATGACGATTTATGAATAAGCTAAAAGAAATTCAAAATTATAATTATCAAATTTTTGAAGATATTAAACACTTTAATGAGAATGGAGTGAAAATACTGGTATTGATGCGTTTGACCATTTTGTTGACGTCGACAAAATGGTGCAAATAGGCTTAGGAGTAGAAAGAAAACAAAAAGATTATAAATTAACTTGTTATGCTTGTTATGTAATAGCACAAAATGGAGATAAAAGAAAGTGCTATAATAAAAATGTCGCATGAGAAACGTCCCCAATGCGACATTACAACGTAATAATCTTCTTAGTAAAATCCAAATTATTCCAAGAATCAGCCTCATAACCAATAGTATAAACATTAGTAGCCCAAATATCCTTATCAAGCAATAATTGATAATTCTTGTTAGGATTACTATCCAAATAACGTTTAATAGAAGTAACAATTTCAAGTTTAGGGTTAGCCTTTAAAATCTCAGAAATTAGGTATTTTCCACGTTTATTAGTAGCAAGAACCCTAACATAAGGAGTAACCTTTTTTGACAATTCCATATCTTTTTTCGTAATACCAAGTAAAGAATACACTAAAATACGTTGAATACGAGTAGTAGTATATCTTTTAGACTTTATTATATTCAAAAATTCATTCAAAGTATTACATGAATTTGCAGCATTTTTTAAAGCAAATTCCAAACCTTCAGAAACATCAGGAAGTTCAGCAATTTCAGAAACATCCATTTTTCTTAAATTATATATAATTTCCTTTTCGAAAGTTGATAAATCTGGAACAATGTGGCCTTGTTTAATATTTTTTATTAAAATAGAATAACTAGGCTCTGGAATAACATTTCTCAATACATCAAAACCATTATTTTTAATAATATTACGAATAGCTGTGCTACTTGCCATATTATCTGTATATTCTAAATCATTATATCCAACTGAAGACCTATGAATAGCAACAGGTTGGATGTTACTCTTATATTTCATCAAAGCTTTTAAATATTCAATTCCTAAAATATTGTTAGGAGAAGAAATAACATTTGTAAATCTTCTAATATCATTTAGGTACATCATTAATGCATTTTCTCTAGCCTTTGGAAAAGATAAACCTTTCTTTAATTCATGAGATAAGAAAGTTTTATATTTTCTTGGTTCAGTATATAAAACTTCAGCAATTTGTTGTAATGTGGGAATGTCAGCTGTTTCAGCACCAAATGATAAATAATCAACAACCTTTAATGAGTCTAATATTTTAATAGCTCCATCTGCAAAATTTTCAGCACTTGAAATGCTATATAAAACAGGAAGTTCGATGACTAAATCAACACCACAATAAAGAGCAATTTCAGCTTTAGACCATTTGTCTATGATAGATGTACTGCCACGTTGAGTAAAGTTCCCACTCATGATGGCAACGGTATATGTAGAACCTGTTTGTTTTTTTGATTCTTGCAAGTGATATAAATGACCATTGTGAAATGGATTATATTCTGCAATAATCCCTAAAACTTTGCCCATATTGAACCTCCTATCTTGTATATTTTTTTCATAACTGATATAATGATACCATAAAAACGGCTAAAATACAAATAAACATGAGAAAATCAATAAAAGTTAAGAAATGTTTTATGATTAAAAATAAGCAATTTAAGAAAGGAAAGAAAAGATGGAGAAAGTTACAATATATACTGATGGAGCTTGCTCAGGAAATCCTGGACCAGGAGGTTGGGGAGCAATACTAATGTATCAGGGAAATAAAAAAGAAATTTCAGGAGGAAAGAAAAATACAACAAACAATGAAATGGAGTTGACAGCAGTAATAGAAGCATTAAAAATGCTAAAATTTCCATGCCAAGTAGATTTATATAGTGATAGCGCATATGTAGTTAATGCATTTTTACAAAATTGGATAGGAAATTGGGTAAAAAATAATTGGAAAACTTCAAGTAAAGAACCTGTTAAGAATCAAGAACTATGGAAAGAGCTATATGAATTAACAAAAACACATCAAGTAAAATTCATAAAAGTAAAAGGGCATAGTGATAATGAGTTTAATAATAGATGTGATGAGCTTGCTAGAAACGCAATAAAATAAATATTACATTTTTATTACATGTTGCAAAAATATTGAAAAAAACGATGTTTTTTCGTATAATAAAAGTGTATGATTATGAACAAAGGAGGACGCATATGATGGATACATTTGCAGATTACATATTAGAAGAGGAAAATTTAGCATCAAAAATAGAAATAGTGTATTATTTATCAAAAAAGACAAATATATTTTTTGATAAGTCAGTAGTATTTAAAACAGAATTAGTAAGAATGTTTTTGAACTATTCAAAAATCCAAGTGGATTCAAACTTTTTACTAACAGCATCTCTATTATGCAACTGTAAAAAAGTAGATAATGCACAAGACTTAGAAAAAATTCATTCATATGCAAAAGAAGGTGCAAATTACTTAAGAGGACTTGGCTTTGGAAAACGTTTTTGTAAGATATGTGAAGAGATTAATAGATATAGTAATAGCAATCCACGTGAGCGAGAAAGTGATATATTAGAACTTGTAGATCAATTTGGAGGAATGCTTTTAGATAGACCAGAAAGAATAGGTTTTCAACCAGATGAGGCATTGGTTTTGCTAGAACATAGAAATTTAAAAGATGAGTATAATAGATATTTAGGAACTTTTATAGAATTTGTTAATTATTTAGAACAAATTCATATTAGCGAAGCGGTTAATATGACGGCTTTGAGAAGATTAGTAAAAATATACAATGAAACAGAAGAATTAACAAAATTTATACAAAAGATAGTATATGAATATGAACCTAAAATAGATAAATTAATGCAAGAAGAAAATAATGAGTTGGTAAATGAAATGTTTGAAAAGCATCATGTCGAAGATACTAGACCACTATTTAGTGAAGAAACAACAAAAAAGATATTGTCACATATGAATGAGAAAACAGCAACGGTACAAAATATAAGTTCTAGTAATTAGGAAATAAATAGCAGTTAAATATATATGGATGGAGAAAAAGTTGGAGGAATAGAAATGTACGAAATATTTGCAGATTTACATATACACATAGGAAGAAGTGAAAGTGGAAAACCAATCAAAATAACGGCTGCGAAGTCGTTAAATTTTGCCAATATAGCAAAAGAATGTGTAGAAAGAAAAGGAATAAATGTATGTGGAATAATAGATTGTGCTTCACCATATGTTATTGAAGATATAGAGAACTTCTTGAAAACAGGAGAAGCATATGAGTTAGAAGATGGTGGAATAATATACAAAGATAAGGTTTGTATATTATTAGGAAGTGAAGTAGAAACATCTGAAAAAGGTAGAAATGGAAAATGTGGTAGCGCACATAATATTTGCTTTTTCCCACATTTAAAAGACATAAAAGGATTTTCACAAGAAATGAGTCATCATATAAAAAATATTACTTTAAGTACACAAAGGTCTAATGTATCTGGCTATGAATTAATAGATATAGTAGAAAAATATAATGGAATATTAATACCAGCACATATATTTACACCACACAAAAGCTATTATGGCAATTGTACAGATAGATTAGAAAATATCTTCAAAGAAAAATTTGATAAAATATTTGCAGTTGAATTGGGCTTAAGTTCAGATACATATTTAGCAGATATGATATCAGAATTAGAAAATAAAACATTTGTAACAAATTCGGATGCGCATTCTTTGCCAAAGATTGCAAGAGAATACAATAAAATGTTAGTAGAAGATATATCTTTTAAAGAAATTGTAAAAGCATTAAAAAATGAAGATGGAAGAAAAGTATTAGTGAATTATGGTTTGGATCCTAAATTAGGAAAATACCATAGAACATATTGTGATGACTGTCAAAAATCAATTGAAACAAAAGAACCAGTTGAAGTTTGTCCAATGTGTGGAGGAAAAAATGTTACATTTGGAGTTTTTGACAGAATAGAATTAATAAAAGATAAAGAAGAAAGTAAAAGTCCAAAAAATAGACCACCATATCAATATCAAATACCATTAGGATTTATTCCAGGAGTTGGTGGAAAGACAATAGAAAAATTACTTAATACATTTGAAACTGAAATGAACATATTGCACAAATTGTCAAAAGATGATATTGAAGCAGTAGTTGGAGAAAAAATTGCGAACAACATAGTAAATGCAAGAGAAGGAAATTGCGAAGTCCACAGTGGTGGTGGAGGAAACTACGGAGTGGTTAGTTTGGGGACAGGTTCGCTTTAACCATTTTTGGATAGTTTAGGGACGCCACTTTATTAAAGATAAGGCTAATTTTTTGCAGAAATATGTAAAAATTAGTCTTTTTTTGTCGCTTTTTGTGATTAGCTTTTGTGCTTAAATATTTAGAAAATGTTGATAAATAGCGCTATAAAAGCTTTAAAAATTAAAAACTGAAGTGCCGTCCCCAGAGTGACCAAAAGTGGTTAAAGCGAACCTGTCCCCAATTAATGGTTCTAAAAAATCTCTTTATAGAATACACATTATGTATAAACTATAAGGAGATTTTTTATGAAAAAGAACAAACGAAGATTAATTTTACAAACGATAAAGGAGCATGTTGCAAATAACAAAAAAGAATATGTAATAGTAAGTATTTTATTTGTAATAGGAATATTTCTAGGAGTATTTTTTATAAATAATGTAGGGCAAGAGCCAAAGACACTGATTACAGAATATTTGAATCAATTTATTGAAAAATTAAAAACTACAGAAGATTTAAATTTAATAGAGTTGCTGAAAACAAGTATTGGACAAAATATCATGCTAGCAATAGGCTTATGGTTTTTTGGAACAACTATAATAGGAATTCCAGCAGTGTTTGGAATAGTTGCATATAGAGGATTTTGTTTAGTGTATACAATAGCTGCATGTATTAGTATTATGGGGATTTCTAAAGGAATAATCTTTGTACTCATATTATTATTATTGCAGAATTTATTAGTGATTCCGGCAATACTTGCACTAGCTGTTAGTGGAATAAAGTTATATAAATCAATAGTGAAAGACAAAACAAAAGAAAATGTTAAGCTTGAAATGCTAAGGCACACAGTATTTTCTTTAATAATGTTGATAGTTTTGATTATTTCATCTGTAATAGAAATCTTTAATTCGACTAATATTTTAAAGCTATGTATTAAATATTTCTAGAATAAATAATAGTGATAATAAATCTAATAAAGTTAATAAAAACAGTATGATAGAAGTTCTAATATAATTTTTAATAAAAAAATCTAAAAAAAATTAAAAAAACTATTTACAATTTTCGAATAGTTTGATATAACATATATAGCTTATGTAAATGGATTATTTTTAAGGAATAGAGGTAGATATAAAAATGGAAAGACAATTAAAATACTTTTTTGATTTTTTAGAGAATGAAAAGAAATTATCAGACAACACATTACAATCATACAAGAGAGATTTAAAGCAATTTAAAAGATATTTGGAATCATATGGACTTCGTTTTGATAGAGTAAAAAAGGAAGATATAGAGGATTATATTAAAGAAATGTCAGAACAAGAACATAAAAAACCAGCAAGTATATCTAGAAGTATAGCATCTTTAAGATCTTTCTATCAATTTGTAGCAAAGAAAAAGAAAATTAAAGAAGATCCAACAAAGGATATCAAAGCGCCAAAAGTTGATAAAAGAGTTCCAAGTGTATTAACAGCAGAAGAAGTAGAATTATTGTTAGAACAACCTAAAGATGTAGATTTAAAAGGAATAAGAGATAAAGCTATGCTTGAATTTGCATATGCTACTGGAATGAGAGTAACAGAAATAATTTCATTAAATATAGATGATGTAAATTTAGAAGAAGGATATGTTACTTGTAGATCAGGAAATAAACAACGTAATATACCATTAGGAAAAATGTCTTTAAAAGCTTTAAAAGAATATATAGAAGAAGCAAGAGATATATTAATTAAGAGTGAAAGTGAGCAAGCTTTATTTGTTAATATAAATGGAGGAAGATTAACAAGACAAGGATTTTGGAAAATTATTAAATATTATAAAGAACAAGCTCATATTTCAAAAGATATAACACCACATGTATTAAGACATTCTTTTGCAACTCATCTTTTACAAAATGGTGCAGATATAAAGGCAATTCAAGCTATGCTTGGACATTCAGATATTTCATCAACACAAGTATATATGCAATTTCAAGATGAGGGATTGAAAGATGTATATCGTAAAGCACATCCAAGAGCTTAGTAAAATTGTTCAATTATAAGAAATTAAAGTATTAATATTTAAGTTAAAAAGAAAAAGGTAGATTTAATTCAGAGAGAATTTAATTTACCTTTTTATGTTATAAAAAATTTGTCACTTATAATGCAAAATGCTAGCATATAGAAAAAATAAAAAATGGAATATTAAAGTTGTAAAAAAGTAGGACAAAACGGAAAATTTATGATATAATTTGAACATGAAATAATAAAATAAAGGCAAGAAGGAATGAGATAAAGAATGAAGAAAAAAGTCCTATTTATATCAAGTACAGGTGGACACTTGAGTGAAATGTTACAACTAGAACCATTATTTGAAAAATACGATTATCATATAATTACAGAACATGATAAGGCAAATGAAAGTTTAAAAGAAAAATATGGAGACAAACTAGATTTTTTACCATATGGAACGAGATCAAAAATATTTTCATATATATTTAAATACTTAATGTTATGTTTTAAAACAATATATTTATATTTTAAAATTAGACCAAAAGTAATAATAACAACAGGTACACATACAGCAGGACCAATGTGCATTTTAGGTAAAATATTTGGTAGCAAAATAATATATATAGAAACATTTGCAAACCATCATAAAAAAACAGCTACAGGAAGATTAATATATCCAATTGCAGACTTGTTTATTGTACAATGGAAAGAAATGTTAGAGATTTATCCAAAAGCAGTATATGGAGGTTCGATTTATTCATGATTTTAGTAATGTTAGGAACTCAAAATAATAGTTTTCATAGATTATTAGAAGAAATAGATAATTTAATAGAAAAAGGAATAATTAAAGAAGAAGTAGTTGTACAGGCAGGGTATACAAAATATGAATCTAAAAATATGAAGATTTTTGGATTAGTTTCTTTAGAAGAATTAGATAAATTAATAGAAAAAGCAGATTTAATTATTACACATGGCGGAGTAGGATCAATAACTTCATCTTTGAAAAAAGGAAAAAAAGTAATTGCTATACCACGTTTACACGAATATCATGAACATGTAAATAATCACCAAAAAGAAATTGTAGAAACATTCAATAAAAAAGGATATATAATAGGAATTCAAGATGTTAAAGAATTAGAAGAAGCATTAAATAAAGCAAAGAATTTTGAACCAAAAAAATATTATTCAAATAATAAAAAAATGTTGAAAATAATTGAAGATTTTATTGATAAAGTATAGAATTAAATTTTTATGTAATAATAGGGGAATGATTTGGGAGCAAAGAGAGGAAGAAATAAGTGAAAGAAAACAAAAAAGAATCAAAAGAAATATTAAAGAAAGTATGGGATAAATTAGAAAAATTTACAAATTCTTTGTATTTTGTTTTATTTATAGGACTTTTGATATTAGCAAAAACATTTTTATTTTACTATCATACAATCGCAGTAAATGAGCAATTATATAGTGATACAATAATTGGAACAATTAGTTTTGTTGTAGTAATGGTATGCTTTTTGTTTGTATTACCTAATAGAGCAAGAGTAGCAACCTCAATAGTTGTAGACTTTATTATAAGTTTTGTATTATTTGGAGATAACATATATTATAACTATTCAAACAGCGTCTTATCTATTGCACAAATTACAAACTTGCAATATGGCGGAGAAATAATGAGCACATTACCAATGGTATTAAAAATATATCAAATACTATATTTCTTAGACATAATAGCTTTAGTAATATTATTTATAACTAAAAAGATAAAAATTTATAAAAAAGGTAAAAAGACTAAAAAACAATTGATAGGAAAATGGATAGTAGGAATAATTGGAGTCGTTATTTTCTGCATAATAGGTGTAGATTATGTGGAAAAAGGAAAAGATAAATCATATAATAAAGATCAACAAATAAGAGAATCTACAATTTTCGGATATCATATCTATGATATAGAAAACATGATAACCATGAAACAAGAAACTAAGTATAAGAATAAAGAAGATATGATGTCAGATTATGAAGAGTTAAAAGAGGAATATGAAACAGAATATGGATTAGAAATGTATCCATCACTAAAAGGTGTTTTAGAAGGAAAAAATGTAATAATATTGCAATTAGAATCAGTTCAAGAATATGTAATAAATAAACAATTAAATGGACAAGAAATTACACCAAATTTGAATAAATTTATAAATGAAAATATCGAATTTTCAAATATGAATATGCAAAGCTATTCAACAACAGCTGATAGTGAGTTTTCAACAATAACGTCACTATATCCAATGGAAAATGGAATGTCATTTGCAAAATATTATACAAATACATATAATACAATATTTGATAATTTCAATAATGCAGGTTATGATACATCATATATGCATGGGAATTATGCATATTTCTGGAATAGAGGAAATGTATATTCAAGAATGAATTTGGACCATTTAGAACTAAAAGACCAATTTGCAGATACTTCAGAAAATATTAATGAATATTTATCAGATGAACTTTTGTATAGACAAGCAGTAGAAAAATTGAGCCAGTATGATCAGCCATTTTTTACATATATTGTAGCAGCATCTTCACATACACCATTTACACTAGAAGGTTTGCAAGATAGAAGTAAAATTAATATTGATGTTGGAAAATATAAATATAGTTTTCTTGGAAATTACTTAGAAGCAGTAAATTATGCAGATTATGCTTTTGGAGTATTTATAGATGAACTAAAAAAAGCTGGACTATATGATGATACTGCAATATTAGTTTTTGGAGACCATAATGGATTAAGTATGTATGATGAGCAAATGTTAGATTTTTTAGCACAAATTGATTCAGATTTAACAGATGTGGATATAAAGTTAAGTTATACAAAAGTAGCTTGTGGAATGAGAATACCAGGAGTTAAAAATTTAACAATTGAAAAGCCAGTAACTAAGCTAGATATAAAACCAACATTTAGCTATTTGTGTAATATCGAAGATGGTTTTTCTCTAGGAACTAATATGTTTGCAAGTAAGGACTTTGTTTCTTTAAATAATGAAAGAATAATAAGTAGTAGATATTATTATGATGAAGTATGGTATGATATTCTTACGGGTCAACCAGTTGATTTTGAGACTTTGGACGAGGATACGAAAGAATTATTAGAAAGATATGAAAGACAAATGAGAACAGAGTTGGAAATATCAAATTCTATAAGTATAAACAATTTGCTAAAATAGGGATTAGGGGGACGGTCCTAAAAATCCCTAAAAACAGGGATTTAGGGACGGACCTTGAAAATTTCTAAAAGTAGTGAATTGACTTGATGTGAGTAATTAGAAAAATTTTAATGTATACAAGGAGAGAGAAAACGTGGAAGAAGAAAGAATAATTAGTCCAGAACTTGAAAATTCAAATGAAGAAAGATTAGAAAATTCATTAAGACCAAAAACATTAGATGAATATATTGGACAAGATAAAGTAAAAGAAAATATGAAAATATATATAGAAGCAGCTAAAAAAAGAGGAGAGCCATTAGACCATTGCCTATTCTATGGTCCTCCTGGACTTGGAAAAACAACATTATCAAATATAATTTCAAATGAAATGAATTCAAATATAAAAATAACATCAGGACCAGCAATAGAAAAACCAGGAGATTTAGCAGCAATATTAACAAATTTATCTGAATTTGATGTTTTATTTATAGATGAGATACATAGATTAAGTAAAAGTGTAGAAGAAATATTGTATCCTGCATTAGAAGATTTTACATTGGATATAATTATAGGAAAAGGTCCAAGTGCAAGGTCAATAAGATTAGACTTGCCAAAATTTACTTTAATAGGAGCAACAACAAAAGCAGGAGCATTAACTACACCACTTCGTGACCGTTTTGGAATAGTACATAGACTTGAACTATATTCACCAGAAGATTTGACAAAAATAATTAAAAGGTCAAGTGGAATATTGGGAGTAAAAATAGACGAAGAAGCGGCAGAAGAAATAGCAAGAAGGTCAAGAGGAACGCCAAGAATTGCAAACCGTTTATTAAAAAGAGTAAGAGATTATGCAACAGTACTAGGAAATGGAGAAATAGATAAAAAGATTACAAAACATGCATTAAATAAACTTGAAATAGACGAACTAGGTCTTGATGAAATAGATAGAAAAATCCTAGAAACAATGATAGTGCAATATAATGGAAAACCAGTAGGAATAGAGGCATTAGCAACAACAATAGGTGAAGAAGTAGATACTATAGAAGATGTATATGAACCATATTTAGTACAAATAGGATTTATTGCAAGAACAGTAAGAGGAAGACAAGTGCTTCCACCTGCTTATAAACATTTGGGATACGAAATGTCCAATTAGGGACGTTTCCGTTTGGACAAAAATGTCCAAATAGGGACACATCTTATAGTTAAAGGATGTATATCAATTAAATCGAAAGTTAGGAGTTGAAAATAAGTGAAATTGCTATTACACACTTGTTGTGCACCATGCAGTGTATACTGTATAGATAGTCTAAGAAATGAAGGAATAGAGCCAACAGTATATTGGTTTAATCCAAATATACACCCATATATGGAGTACAAGGCAAGAAGAGATTGCTTAAAAGAATATACTAAAAGCATAAATGTAGAGGCTATATTTGAAGAAAATTATGGGTTAAGAGAATTTTGTAAAAATACAGTAAATAGTTTAGATACAAGATGTAGAGATTATTGCTATCCTGTAAGATTAGAGCAAACTGCAAAATATGCTAAAGAAAATGACTATACACATTTTTCTACAACATTGTTAGTTAGCCCATATCAAAATCATGAGGCTTTGATTGAAGTTGCAAATTTTATGGCTAAAAAATATGGTGTGGAATTTTTGTACAGGGATTTCAGAGTTGGTTTTAGAGAAGGACAAGCAAAAGCAAGAGAACTAGGCTTATATATGCAAAAATATTGTGGTTGTATTTTTTCTGAGGAAGATAGATATAAGAAGAAGATTGAGAAGGATAAGTTAAAAGCTGATAGTTGTAATGTATAATAAAGAAAGGTTAATTAAGTAAATGGAATATAATGAAGAAATTTTAGAAAAGTGCCTTCCAAAATATTTAGAAACAATTAAAAGAAGGGGAGAACAAATATGTTAAAAAACAAATTAGGAATTAATAATCCAATAGAACTTGCAAAAGAAGAAGAAAGAATAACAAAAACGAAAGCAATAGAATTATTTAAAACCAAAAAGCTAGACACATTTGAAGTAGGAACATTTAAAGGTTTATCTCAAATACATAAATATCTATTTGAAGAAGTATACGAATTTGCGGGAAAAATAAGAGAAGAAAACATTTCAAAAAACAACTTTAGATTTGCATCGGCCATGTATTTAGAAGAAGCATTAAATAAAATAGATAAAATGCCACAATCAAATTTTGATGAAATCATAGAAAAATATATAGAAATGAATATAGCACATCCATTTAGAGAAGGAAACGGAAGAAGCACAAGAATATGGTTAGATATGATTTTGAAGAAAGAAATCAATAAAGTAGTAGACTGGAGTAAAATTAGTAAAGAAGATTATTTACTTGCAATGGAGAGAAGCCCAGTAAAAAATATAGAGATTAAATTTCTAATAAAAAATGCATTGACTGATAAAATAGATGACAGACAAGTTTACATGAAAGGTATTGATGCAAGTTATAATTATGAAGGATACAATGTGTATAATGCAGAAGATTTAGATAATTAAATTACTTAAAAAATGCTAAGAAATGGAAAAAAGGACTACCAATTTGAATATATTTATATAATTACAATTGTAGGAGGAATAGTAATGGAAAAAAATTTAAATGTTATAATTGAAAAATGTCCACAAAATCATAAATGTCCAGCAGTAAATGTATGTCCCGTTGGAGCATTAACACAAGAAGATTTTTCAGCACCAAAAGTAGACTTAGATAAATGCATAAGATGTGGAAAATGTTCAAATTTCTGCCCAAAAAAGGCTTTAGTATTAGAATAAAAGGAAAAGATAAAAATGAAAGAATTTATAAAAAAGAACAAAATAAATTTAGTAGTAATGTTATGTTATAGTATAATAACATTCATAATATTACTATTTCACGAATCTTGGAGAGACGAGGCACAAGCATGGTTGATAGCAAGAGATTTAAATATAATAGACATATTTGGGCAAATGAAATATGAAGGTCATCCAGTAATATGGTATTTAATATTAGTGCCATTTGCAAAATTAGGATTGCCCTATGTCACTGTTAAAATAGTAAGTTGGCTAATATGTAACATAGCAGTATGGCTTATCTTAAAAAAAGCACCATTTAACTTATTTTTAAAGATTCTATTTATATTTAGTATGCCGATGATATACTTATATCCAGCAATTTCAAGAAGTTATTGCTTAATACCATTAGCAATTACCTTAGTTGCAATATATTTTGAACAAAGGCATGAAAAACCAATACAATACATTTTAAGTATATTATTTTTAGCTAATACACATGTGATAATGTATGGAATGGTTGGTATTTTACTTCTGTTATTCTATATTGAAGAACTAATACAAAATAGAAAAACAAATTCAAAAGAGCAAAAGAAGAAGGTATATATTAGTTTAATAGTTATAATAGTAGGTTTAATTCTGACATTGATACCAATACTAATAAGTATGACAACAAATACAGATGTTGGTTTAACATCTAATACAAGTATATTTGAAGACACTAAACTAAAGATGGAAAATGCTTATCAAAAAATTATGACAATTTGTTTTGGTGAAAATGAATTAATATTAAAAATTGTAGCAATAGCATTAATAATATTAGTGTGTTATGAAATAAGATATCATTTTAAAAATTTTTTAGTAATAATCTGTACAGAAGGATTACAATTCTTAATTTATACATATATTTATATGGCTTCAGAACAAAGAGTATCTACATTAATTTTATTGATTATGTTTATATTCTGGATACAAAGTAATAATAAAAGGAACAAAGATAATACAAGTGAAACTGACAGAGAACTAATAAATGATCAAAAATATATCAAAAAACAGAGAAGAAAAGAAAAGTTAACTGATATTGCCGAATATATACTTGTATTTGTGTTAATCATAAACATAGTACATGGAATATATAGAGTTAATGAAGAGATAAAAACAAATTATTCCTCAGCATATGAAACAGCAGAATGGATAAAAAATAACTTAGAAGATGATAGTATATTCGTATGTACAAGTATGCCACTATCATCAGCAATAATACCATATATAAATAGAGATGCATTTTGGAGTCCACAAACATTAGACTATTTTTCATTTACATCATGGGATGAAAATTATAGAACAGGATATAGTTTAAGAGATTTGCAAAAAAGAGTAAAAGAGAATTTTCAAGAAAACCAAAATCTATATTTAATATATACATATGATTTTAATGAAGAAACAATGAAGTCTTTAGAAGAACAAGGGTATATAACTAAGATATTTGAAAGTAATGTAGCTGTACAAGAAGAATACGCAATTTATAAAATAGAGTCAAAATTTATGTTTGCAGAATCAATTTGATTTAAGAATAAAACAGGAGGTAAAAAATTGGACAAGTTAGTATTAGTAGATGGAAACAGTATAATGAATAGAGCTTTTTACGGAATAATGGGAAGTAGAATGCTTACAACCAAAGATGGAACATATACAAATGCAGTATATGGATTTTTAGCAATTTTATTCAAATTGCTAGAAGATGTGAAACCTGAGTATCTAGTCGTAGCATTTGACTTAAAAGCACCTACTGCAAGACATAAACTATATGAAGGGTATAAAGCAAATAGAAAAGGAATGCCAGATGAGTTAGCAGAGCAAATGCCTATAATAAAAGAAGTATTAAGAGCAATGAATATAGACATAGTAGAAATGGAAGGTTATGAAGCAGATGATGTTTTAGGAACATTATCAAGATATGGAGAAAAGCAAGGATTAGAAGTTACTATACTTTCAGGAGATAGAGATACCTTCCAACTTGCAACAGATAATATAACAATTAGAATTCCACATACTAAAGGTGGAAAAACTGAAACAGATGAATATAACCGTGAAAAAATTATAGAAAAATATGGTTTAGAACCAAAACAATTAATTGATGTAAAAGGATTGCAAGGAGATTCATCAGATAATATTCCTGGTGTTCCAGGTGTTGGAGAAAAAACAGCTTTATCATTAATTCAAAAATATGGCTCAATTGAAAATTTATATGATAAATTAGAAAAAGGTGAAGATGATTTAAAAGGAAAGCAAAAAGAAAAAATTGAGCAAAATAAGGATTTAGCATTTTTATCAAAAACTTTAGGAACAATCAATTTAGAAGTACCAATTACAGATACTTTAGAAGATTTTAAAGTAGAAGAATGGGATAAAGAAAAAGTATATGATTTATTTAAAAAGCTAAATTTTAAAAGGTATATTGAAAGATTTTCTTTACAACCAGGAGAAAGTAATAATTCAGAACAAGGAAAAGACGAAATAGAAAATTTGAAAATTGTAGATAAAAGTCTAGATGAAATCATAGAATTAGTAAAGAACCAAAAACAGATGATATTCTATTTAGATACTAAAACAGATGAAAATCCTGAAAAAATAATAAAAGAAAAAATATCTAGTATTGCAATATATGATAATAAAAATAAAGAAGCAATATTCTATAATTTCTCAGAAGAAAACGAAATACAGGCACTTAAAGAAATTTTGGAAGATAAAGAAATTAAAAAGATAAGTATTAATTTAACAAAAACATATATACTATTAAAACAAGTAGGTATTACATTAGATGGAATATCTTATGACATATCAATTGCAGCCTATATATTAAATCCAAGTAATAACAAATTAGAAATAGAAAACTTAATAGATAGATTTTTAGAAATAGATACTAGTAAATTAGCGTCAAAGGAAGAAACAACACAAATTAACCTATTTGACGAAATACCATCAGCAGAACAAGATAAAGAAAAGTGTAGTAAATATAGTTATGCTATTTCAAAAATAAAAGATATAACTGAGAAAAATTTAGAAGAAATAAATGCCTTAAAGTTATTTAATGAAATAGATATGCCAACAGTTGAAGTATTATCAGATATGCAATGGAATGGTATGTATGTTGATGAAAAAGAACTTGAAGAATTTGGTCAAGAGTTAAAAGATAAATTAGAAATCTTGACAAAAGAAATATATGAAATGGCAGGACAGGAATTTAATATAAATTCAACAAAACAATTAGGAGAAATTCTTTTTGAGAAAATGAAATTGCCTGTTATAAAAAAGACCAAAAGTGGATATTCAACAGATGTTGATGTTTTAGAAAAATTGAAAAAACAAGACCCTATAATCGAAAAAATATTAGATTATAGACAATTAATGAAGCTAAATTCAACATATATAGAAGGATTAAAACCATATATAAATCCAAAAACAAAAAGGATACACTCATTTTTCCATCAAACAATAACAGCTACTGGAAGAATAAGTTCAACAGAACCAAATTTGCAAAATATTCCAACAAGATTTGAATTAGGAAAAAGAGTAAGAAAAGTATTTAAACCTGAAAATGGAAAAGTATATTTAGATGCAGACTATTCACAAATCGAGTTAAGAGTTTTAGCGCATATTTCTGGTGATGAGCATATGATACAAGCATTTAAAGAAGGGCAAGACATTCATAAACAAGCTGCATCAAAGGTGTTTAAAACACCAATTGATGAAGTAACAAAGGAGCAAAGAAGTAATGCAAAAGCTGTTAATTTTGGTATAGTTTACGGTATTAGTGATTTTGGATTAGGTGAACAGCTTGGAATTTCTAGAAAATTAGCTAAACAATATATAACAGAATACCTTGAACAATATGCAGGAATAAAGGCTTTTATGGAGAATATAACAGAAGAAGCAAAAGAAAAGGGATATGTTGAAACTTTATTCCATAGAAGAAGATATATTCCAGAGTTGAAGTCTAATAATTATATGGTTAGACAGTTTGGTTCAAGAGCTGCAATGAATACTCCTATTCAGGGGACTGCTGCAGATATTATGAAGATTGCAATGATTAAGGTTTATAGAGAATTGAAAAAGAGAAATCTTAAGTCTAAGATTGTTTTACAGGTTCATGATGAAATGATGTTAGAGGTTTTACCAGAGGAAAAGGAAGAGATTAAGACTATGATGAAGGATGCTATGGAGTCTGCAGCTAAACTTGATGTTCCTTTGATTGCTGAGATTTCGGAGGCTAGTAATTGGTACGATTGCAAATAAAAAATACCAAGATAATATTATATTTTTTATTACTCGGCTTGTTACATAGTTTAAAAATTCTAAAACTTAATTAAATGAGCCTCTCGCTACACTCTTCGCGCTTTCTCATTTTATTAAGTTTAAGAATTTCTACAACTATTTCACTGCGCATTCGTGATTAAAAAAATATAATATTATCTTGGTCTAGACAGACAAAAAAGTAAAGTTGATTTTAATTAAAGGGGATATGAATGTTTAATAAAAAAATGAAGGAGGAGAAAATTTGAAGAACAAAAAGTTACTTATTTTTTTAGCAATAGTTGTAGTTATAGTTGTTTTTCTAATTTTTGCAAGAAATCCTATTCTAAAGATAATATATCCACGTACATATGAAGAAGCGGTTTTGATATATAGTGAAGAATATGGAGTAGATGATAATTTAATTTTAGCACTAATTAAAGCTGAAAGTAATTTTAATGCAGATGCAATTTCAAATAGAAGTGCAATTGGCTTAATGCAGTTAATGGAAGAAACTGCTAAAGATGTTGCAAATCAAAATGGGATTGAATTAGATGACGAAAATATTGAACAAAATCTTTGTGACGTTTATAAAAATGTGCAAATTGGAACTTGTTATTTAGCTACTCTTTTAAAAAGATATGAAAACAAAGAAATTGCGTTAGCTGCATATAATGCTGGTATTGGGACAGTTGATAACTGGATAGATAAAGGAATTATTAAAGCTGATGGTTCAGATATTGAGAATATTCCATATAAGGAGACAAATTATTATGTTAGAAAGATCTTAAGAGATTATGAATTTTATAATAATTTGTATTAGATATCTATGAAAAATGCAAAAATTTTTCGAAATATATCTGTAAAAAACGCAAAAACTTTCTAAAATATATCTATGAAAAATGCAAAAATAGTATTGACAAATAGTGTTATATCCTTTAAAATATAGTAAAAGGAGAACTGTTATGGAAAGAAAGATTTATAAAGAGTTATTAAACTGGAAAAATAATAATATTGAAATGCCATTAATGGTAATTCGGAGCAAGACAAGTAGGTAAAACATATATAATAAAACAATTTTGTGAAAACGAATTTGAAAAATATGTTTATATAAATTTGTTTGAAAGTGAAAACATTGTTGAATTGTTTGAGAGAAAAATTTCTATTATAGAAAAAATAAAATTATTAAAAGTTATTTTAAAAAGTGAAAGAAATATAGATATAGATTTTGAAAATACAGTTATTTTCTTTGATGAAGTACAAGAAAGTGAAGAAATCATAAGCAGTTTAAAATACTTTAATGAATCAGAAGTACCATATAAAATAATTTGTGCAGGAAGTTTATTAGGAGTAAAATTAAAAAGAATGACCAAAGCATTTCCTGTTGGAAAAGTAGATATAATAAACATGCGGACCAATGGATTTTGAGGAATTTTTAATGGCAGCTAGTCGGAAATGATGTAATTGACATTTTAAAAGAACATTATGATAAAAATATTCCTATGATTGATGTAATGCATAATGAATTACTTTCATTATATAGATTATATCTTTGTGTTGGTGGGATGCCAGCTTCAATAAATAATATTTTAAGTGTTGATAAAGACATTATGAATTATAACAAGAAAATAATAAAAAATATTATTAATGGATATTTAAGTGACATGAAGAAATATGTAAAAGATGCAACCGAAACTGTTAGAATAGAAAACATATATAATTCAATTCCAACACAAATAGGAAATAAAAGTAATAAATTCCAATATAGCAAAGTAAGAAGTGGAGCAAGAAGTAAAAATTACGAAACGGCATTACAATGGTTATTGGCTAGTAAATTGGTAAACAGAACATGTTTATTGAGAACACCACAAAATCCACCAGAAGCATTTAAAGATGAAGAGATTTTCAAATTATATCTTAGTGACGTAGGAATTTTGAATTCAGTTTTAGATATTAAATTTGAGGATATTATACTTGATAAAGAATTTATATATAAAGGTGATATAGTTGAAAATTACGTACAACAACAGTTAAATGTTAATTTCGAACATATTTACTATTGGAAAAATGATAATACTGCTGAGGTTGATTTTATTATACAAAATGAAGATGGACTTATACCAATTGAAGTAAAAGCAGGTGATTCAGTAAAATCTAAGAGTTTGAATTTGTATATGAAGCAATTTAAACCTAAATACGGAATAAAATTATGTACTAAAAATTTTGGCTATGTAAATGGATTAAAGACAGTACCTTTATATGCAACATTTTTAATTAAGTAAAAGGAGAACGTAAAATGCTAGTAGAACAAATAATATTCACATTCATATCATTTGCAATATTTGTGCTCATGTTTTTCAGAATGATAAGAAATAATGATACTACATATGTTGTTATTCTAGTTTTAGAAGCAATAGGAATAGCTTTAAACTTTTTAGAAGTATTATTTGATATAAAACTAAATATGATATTTGTAATAATAAAATACATATTAGCAATTTTATTACCAATACTAATTATCATATTAGAGAAAAAAGGAATATCTTTACTAGAAATGGTAAATATTCAAAAAGCTAAAATAGCAATGAACTTAGGAGACAACAAAAAGGCAAAACAAGCATTACTAAAAGTATTGGACAAGAATCCAAATAGTTATAAAGCACATTTAATGTTAGCACAGGTATATGAAAATGAAGGTGGAATGAGAAAAGCAATAGATGAATATGTACAAGCAATAGATTTAAATAAAAAAGATTATGATTCATATTATAAAGTTGCAAAACTTTTAGATGGATTAGACAAAAAAGAAGAAGCATCACAGATGTTATATAGCTTATTAAATAAAAAGCCAGAAATGACAGAGGCAAGTATTTTACTTGGTGAAATATTAATAGAAAATGAAATGTATAAAGAGGCTGTAAATGTATATCAAGATGCATTAAGATTTGACCAAGTAAATTATGATTTATACTATAACTTAGGAATTGCATACACAATGTTAAATGATTTCCAAAATGCAAAAACTTGTTATGAGAAAGCAGCTGAAATAAATTCACTTTTGTATAATACTAAATATTGTTTAGCAGAAATAGCGCTGATATATAAAGATTTAGAAGAAGCAGAAAGAAGATTTTTAGAAACAATTGAAGATGAAGAATTATCTGCAGATGCATATTATGAATTAGCAAAAATATATTTAATTAAAGGGGATAAGGAAACAGCAATAAAATATATTAATACAGCAATAGATGCAAATTCAAAGAAAATAGTAGAAAAGGTAAAAAAAGATCCAATATTTATACCAATTATGGCAAAAATATCTATACCATTTAATCTAGAAGAACCAGAAAGAGAAGAAAATGCAAATATTCTTAAACAAAAAGAAATAAAAGCAAAAGAGCATCTAGAAGAAATGAGTGAACTAACTAGAAATTTAAGTTATAATGATATAAATTTATTGAAGAAAAATGGAAAAAATAAAGAAGAAAAAAAACTAGGGATTGAAAACGAAAAAGATAAAGAACAAAGAGAAAAATAAATGATTTGGGGACGGAAAAAATTATCGAAGAAAGAGGAAGGGACGAAAGATATGTTTTGGGATATTATTAAATCAATTATATTTGGAATAGTAGAAGGAATAACAGAGTGGTTACCAATTAGTAGTACAGGACACTTAATATTAGTAGAACAATTTTTAAAATTTGAACAAGTTTCACCAGAATTTTGGTCAATGTTTCAAGTGGTAATTCAATTTGGAGCAATTTTAGCAGTTGTTGTATTGTATTTTAAAAAGATATGGCCATTTACTAAAAATAAAGATAAAGCAATAAAGAAAACAGGAATATTATCATATTTTGATAAAGATATTATGAATTTGTGGGGGAAAATACTAGTTGGTTGCATACCTGCTGCAATAATTGGATTATTATTTGACGAAGTATTTGAGGCACTATTTTATAATCCAGTTTGTATAGCAATTGCATTAATTGTTTTTGGTATAGCGTTTATTGTAATAGAAAATTGGAATAAACATAGAAAAGGAGCAAAAGATAAAAATTCTGATATCACATATAAAGATGCAATTATAATAGGAATATTCCAATTATTGGCTGCAATATTTCCAGGAACATCACGTTCTGGAGCAACAATTATTGGAGGGTTACTAATAGGATTATCAAGACCAAATGCGGCTGAATTCACATTTTATTTAGCAATTCCAACAATGTTAGGTGCAAGTTTATTAAAATTAGTTAAGTTTGGATTTGCATTTACTGGAGCAGAAATTATAATTTTGTTAGTTGGTATGATTATTTCATTTGTAGTATCAATGTTTGTAATTAAATTTTTAATGAGTTATATTAAAAAACATGATTTTAAAGTTTTTGGATATTACAGAATTATACTTGGAATCCTAGTTTTGGCATATTTTGCTTTAGTATAGTTATTTAAATAAAATTAAAAATGTAATAAATGATTTAAACTACTTATATATTAATATAGGTAGTTTTTTTGCATAGAAAATTATTTCTATTTAATTTAAACGAATGTATATAAAATTTTATTCATTACTCGGCTAACATTACAGAATAAACAAATTCTAAAATTATCAAGTAGGCACCTCTCAAAGCAAGTTTGAGATTCTTCTACTTGATAATTAAAGAATGTATAACATTCTTTAATTTGCATTCGTAATTTCATAAAATTTTATATACATTCGTTTTTTATATTAAGGTGAAAATTAGAATTTCTATGCAAAAAATAAAGGAAATGAGAAAGGGTGATTCAAATTAATAAGTTTTTAGTTGTTGGAGGAGATTTAAGAAATGTGGAATTAGTAAAATTGCTAAAAGAAGATGGAAAAACAGTTTATACATATGGAATGAATATTAATAGTAGTGAACCATTAGAAAAAATTTTAGAAGATGTAGAAGTGGTAATAGGTCCTATACCTTTTTCAAGGGATGGTTCAACTGTAAATAGTACATTTGCAGAAAGTCAAATATTAATAAAAGATTTATTGGGAAAAATTAAAGAAAAGACTTTAATTGCAGGAAATATATCAGAAGATATTATAAAAATGGCTCAAAAATATAATATTAAAGTAATAGATGTAATGAAAAATGAAAAGTTAGCAATCTTAAATACAATTGCAACAGCAGAAGGAACTATAGAGTTAATGATTGCAAATACTAATACAATTATTTTTGATAGTAATGTATTAATATTAGGATTTGGAAGAGTGGCAAAAACTTTAGCAAATAGGTTAAAAGGATTAGTAAAATCAATTACTTGTGCTTCAAGAGAAGATGATGAATTAGCTTGGATAGAAGTGTATGGATATAAAATAATAGATTTGAATATTCTTAATCAATCACAAGATATATTAAGAAGTTTATCAAATTATGATGTAATTATAAATACAATACCTAGTATGATACTTGATACGGATAAATTACAGTATGTAAAAAAAGATGCTTTATTAATTGATTTAGCTTCAAATCTAGGTGGTATAGATAAAGAAGAGACAAAAAAGCAAGGATTAAAATTAATTCATGCTTTAGGCTTACCAGGAAAGGTTGCACCAGTTAGTTCAGCTAAATTTATAAAGATGATAATTTATGAAAATATATAAATTATTAAAAAATATATAATGTGGAAATAAACCACAAAAATGTGGTTTTAACTTCGTTTTCAAAAGGAAAAAGTTATAGTAAAATGTGTATGCAAAGAAAACATAATGGATACTGAATGGAAATTTGGATACACTAAAACAAACGAAAAATTAAAAAAGAAAACGGAGGAATGAAAAAATGGAAAGAAAGAAAAAATGCAATGGAACAAACAAATTTATGTGTAAAAAAGGAGCAAGAGGTATTACATTAATAGCACTTGTCATTACGATTTTGTTCCCTTATGACGAAAAATTAAAATGTAGTAATAGCAAAGGTTTCCTCCTAACAACAATTTAATAAAAATAAAATTTTCACATATTTAAAAGATGAATTGTAAAAAATAATAATACAACTTCATCTTTTTTTGATTTTATAATGAAAAATTATCCGATAAATGCTATAATATAAAAAAATTGTTATGCATCGGAGGTGAAATTTATGGATATTGAAGAAGAAGTAAAAGAATTAATAGATTGTCATGGAGAAGGAGATTATTTAGACTTTAAAGAATATGATTATCATAAAGAAAATAAAGAAGAATTAATAAAAGATATTATAGCATTTGCTAATTCACATAGTGATAGAAATAAATATATTATAATTGGTGCTATTGAGGAAAATAATGTATGTATAGAAATTAGAGGAATAGATAAAAGTACAATTAGAGATGAAGCTGAATTTCAACAAATAGTAAATACATACATATATGAAAATTTAATAGTTAATTATAAGGTAATAACCATAGACGAAAAAGATGTTCTTGTAATTCAAATTCCAGCGACTAATAATGATAACAGACCTTTTATGGTAAAAAAACAAATAGGAAAATTGAAAGAAAATGAAGTTTTTATAAGAAAAGGTAGTATGACAATGTTAGCTAATAAAAAAGATTTAAAAAATATGTTTAAGGAAAATAAAAGCAGTAAATTAGTTATTCAATCATACTTAAATGGAAAATTATCAAATAAAATTTTGATGACAGATTTAAATTTTAAAGTAGAAAGATATAGAAAAGAAAAATTTAATAATTTGCAAAAACGTGTTAGTGAGATTAATAAGTTAAAAGGAGATAATTTTTCATTTTTAGAAGGAATGTCTTTCTTTATAAAAGATGAAAAAGTTAAAATTGAAGAAGAACAAGAAGAATTTATAAAGCAACAATTAAAAAAATTAAATATAGAATATAATGATGAAATATTTGAATTTAAAAATATTAGATGGAAAACAACATTTAATGGAGGAGGATTATATCCTGTTAGACAAGAGTTGTATGGAGATAAGAATGAAATTGAAAGGTATTGGAAGTTAAAAGATTTAGATAGCTTTATACTAGAATATCTGGCAATAAATTATTATACAAAAGGGTTACCTCAAATATATACTACTAATCTAGTTATTTCTAATATTGGAAATTATTTTGATGAGGATATAGAATTGAAACTCATCATAGATAAAAAATTATTTATAAAAAAAGAGACTATTATTGTTGATGATGATGTAATTAAATATTTGGGTAATATGTACCAAGATTTAAAAGAGGATTTTATAGAATGCCCAAGAGTAAGTAATGTAGATGAATACTTTTATCCAAGTATTGTACATAATAATATTACACCACATATTCCAACAAATGTAGGAGCTATGATTAGTTACGAGCCAACATATTTAGATAAACTTAATGAGAAAGCAGAAGATTTTAAAGATGACATAGACAACATTTTTGAGGATTCAATATATGAGGAAAATGATAAAATAATTATAAAAGTTGACTTCAAAAAAATAATGCAGAATAAATCAATGTTTTTAGAGGCAAAGTTATTATTTAACAGTAATGAGATTAAGATAGATTATGAAATAACATCTAAAAATAGTTCAAAAACAACATATGGAATTATTGAAACTTAAAATATTTAATATAATTAATTGAAAGGAACGGTTTTTATATGATAGAAAATCAAGATACAGAATTTAAAGCTGTTTGGAAAGACGAATATTTAAAATGGATTTGTGGTATGGCAAATGCTAATGGTGGAATTATATATATTGGGAAAGATGATAAAGGAAATGTAATTGGTATAAATAATGCTGTTAAGTTAGTAAAGGAAATTCCAAACAAAATAAGAGACACTATGGGAATTATTCCAGAAGTAAAAGTAGAAGAAGAAAATGATTTACTATATATTGCTATAAAAATAGATAATTATCCAATGCCTATAAGTTATCAAGGAAAATTCTATTTAAGAAGTGGAAGTAATAATCATGAAGTTACAGGTAGTGAACTGGATAAATTTATGTTAGATAGAGTTGGAAAACGTTGGGAAGATTTGCCAGTTAAGAATGCTACTTTTGATGATTTGAGTGAAGAAGCTTTTAAAGTATTCAAAGAAAAAGCTGTAAAAAGTGGACGTCTGAAAAGTGAAGATGTAGAAATTGATAATGAAACATTACTTAAAAATCTAGGATTGTATGATGGAAAATATTTAAATAAGGCAGCTATATTATTATTTGGCAAAGAACCAAATAAGTGGGTTATTGGTTCTTATATAAAAATAGGATTTTTTGAAAATGACGATGCAGACTTAAGATATCAAGATGAGATACAGGGAGCTTTAATACTACAAGTAGATAAAGCTATAGACTTGATATATTTAAAATATTTAAAAGCACTTATACATTATGAAGGAATACAAAGGGTTGAAGAATATATGTTTCCTAGAGAACGGATTTAGGGAAATTTTACTAAATAGTGTTAATCATAAACAATATGAAGAAAGTAACCCAATTCAAGTGAGTATTTATGATGATAAAATATATGTATGGAACGATGGTAAATTTCCAGAAGAATTAGCATCACAAAATTTATTTGAAAAACACTATTCAAAACCATATAATCCATTAATTGCACAGACATTTTTCAAGGCAGGATTTATAGAATCTTGGGGAAGAGGTTTTGAAAAAATAAAGAAAGAATGTGAACTATATAATACACCTATACCAGAAATTGAGATAAAAACTAGTGGAGTGATGGTAAAATGTAATGCTTCTCCAATTTATATGGATTTATTAGAAGAAATGAGAGGAAAAAATGTCCAAATAAATGTCCATAAAAATGTCCAAATAAATGACTATGAAAAATTAACAGAAATTGAAAAAGAAATATTGGAAATTATAATAGAAAATCCAGAAATAACGCAAGTTAATATAGCAAACAGATTAGGAACAGCACCTAAAACAGTACAAAGAGGAATTGCAACTTTAAAAACAAAAGGAATAATAGAAAGAGTTGGCTCAAACAAAAAGGGATATTGGGAGATAAAGAAATAGAATCAAAAAAATGAAATAGCTTTGAATTTAGAAATAAGTTCAAGGCTTATTTTTATGGAAATTTTTTATCTACATCAAAAAAGATATAAAGTTATACCAAAAACAATTAAAAAAGGCTAAAAATTGAAAATGAAGCGAATGAGTGGAAGAAGGTGAGGGAATGTCTAACTTGAATTTAAAAGGTGTATGGATACCAATAGAAATATTAACAGATAATAAGTTAAGTGATAAAGAAAAGTATATATATGC
>CALXZZ010000012.1 GCA_944393365.1 uncultured Clostridia bacterium | reverse complement strand
ATAAATGGAACAATAGAAAAAGCAGAAGAAATAATAGCAGAAAAAAATCCAGACTTAGAAGAAAAAGAAGAAGTTGCAAAAAAAGTTGGAATTGGTGCAATCGTATATAACACACTATCTACAGCAAACATAAAAGATCAAATATTTGATTGGAATACAGCTTTAAACTTCCAAGGAGAAACAGGACCATATATACAATATACATATGTACGTACACAAAGTGTATTATCAAAAGTAGAAGAAATGCCAAAATTTGAAGATATAAATATCGAAAAATTGCAAGATGAATATTCTATTAATGTTTTAAAAACAATATACAATTTTGAAGATATATTAACTCAAGTAACAAACAAAGAAGAGCCATCAATTCTTGCAAGATATTTAATAGATTTAGCAAAAGCATATAGTAATTTCTATAATGAAAATAAAATTATAGGAGAAGAAAAAGAATTACAAAATGCCCGTATCTATTTAACAAATGCAGTAGGAAAAGTATTAAAAATAGGTGGTTACTTATTAGGAATGGAAATGCCAAACAAAATGTAGAGAGGTTAATTTGGTTAGTTTGGGGACAGGTTTTGACTGACAATTTTTGGTCACTTTAGGGGCGCCACTTATTACAAATTAAACAACAAAAAAACTCAAAAGTAAAATTTTATGAAAAAGTTTGATTAAATGAGCTTTTAAAAGATAATGATAGTTTTTGATAGCTAATATGACACTAACAAGAAAAAATTAATTTGAAAGTTCTATTTTATGATGATATTATATGTCCATAGTCAGTCTTATGCAAATAAATTTAGAAAGGAGGAAGATTGAATATGGACATTAATGAATTATGGCAAAATATACAAGGAGAATTTAGTAAGCAAAATGAAAGGCTTGATGGTTTAGAAACACAAGTTGGTACTCTAACTAAAGAAGTAGGAGGGCTAAAAACACAAGTAAATACGTTAAACACAGAGGTAAGTGGACTAAAAACACAAGTAAATACGTTAAACACAGAGGTAAGTGGACTAAAGACACAGTAAATACCCTAAACACAGAAGTAGGTGAACTAAGAACACAAGTAAATACGTTAAATACAGAGGTAAGTGGGCTAAAAACACAAGTAAATACGTTAAACACAGAAGTAAGTGGACTAAAGACACAAGTAAATACATTAAATACAGAAGTGAGTGGACTAAAGACACAAGTAAATACCCTAAACACAGAAGTAAGTGGATTAAAAAAACAATTTAAAAACTTAAACAAAAAAGTAAATATCTTAACAAGAGATGTAAAAGTTCTAGATACAAGAGTAGGAAACTTAGAAGAAACTACACAAAGAATTGACAAAAGATTAGATGACACTATAAACATAAATATAGCAAAAATATTAAATGAGCAAACAATGATGAGAAAAGAAATGAATGAAAAATTTGATAGAGTAATATTACAAAATAATAGAGAACACAAAGAACTTGCCTATCAAATAGCAAAATTACAAGAAGAGCAAGGAAGAATGTATGGATAAAAAATATTATATAAAAGACATAAAATAAGATTACACTTATTTATACAAAAGTGTAATCTTATTTCCTGTTTTTTCAATAAATCCATCTTCTTTTAAAAGTTTTAATTCACGCATCATTGCACTTCTATCAACACTTAAATAATCAGCCAAATCGGTTAAAGAAAAAGGGAGAGAAAAACTCTTAGTCAAATACATTGAAGAAATCAAATTAAAATATCCAACTAACTTATCTCTAATAGACCTTTTTGTCAAAAGTTCAATACGCATATTTAGATTAGTAACTTTATTTAAAATAAGCTCTGGAAGCAACTCAGTAAGTGTTTCATGAAATTTGCAGTTTATTTTACATTTTTTCTTAATATCATCATAAATGTAGAACAAAACTTCACACTTTCCTTTAGCCTCAACAAATAATTCATTATTAGTTGAAACTATATAAAAAACTTCACCAAAGACATCATATTTTGAAAAATGATCTATGATAGTACGGTTACCATTTAAATCATATCTAACTAAATCAGCACTTCCATCAAGAAGAATACATAATTGATTACGTTTTTCGATGTAATTTGTTATAACTTCGTTCTTTGAAAAAGTTTTCTTTCTGACCTTATGACAGCTATTTTCAAGGGTCTCAACAAATTGTTTAATATCAAAACTAATATTCATTTTTCATACCTCATTACATATTATACAAAAAAACAGTTGCAATTGCAACAAAAACCACGTAATATTTTTGTAATATAAATGTAATATTATGACGAAATATTGAAAAAAGCAACTTAATAAAAGATAGAAAATAATTTGTTGCTTTTGCAACAGAAAAAAGAAGAACTTAATATATAATTTAGGCATGCAAAAAATACAAGGAGGAAATGTAAAATGAAAATTATCAAAAGAGATGGAAGAGCTGTAGACTATGACAGAGCAAAAATTAAAGTAGCAATTGAAAAAGCAAATCAAGAGGTAAAACCTAAAGAAAGAGCAACTAAAGAAGATATAAAAGGAATTATTTTATATATAGAAGACTTAGGTAAAAAAAGAATGCTAGTTGAAGATATTCAAGACATTATCGAAGAAAAATTAATGGAATTAGATAAATACGAACTAGCTAAAAAATATATTGTATATAGATATACAAGAGCATTAGTCAGAAAAGCTAACACTACAGATGAATCAATATTAGGATTGATAAGAAATGATAATAAAGAATTAGCAGAAGAAAATTCCAACAAAAATACATTACTTGCATCAACACAAAGAGATTACATAGCAGGTGAAGTATCAAGAGACTTAACAAAAAGACTATTATTACCAGAAAAAATAGTAAAAGCAGATGCAGACGGAATTTTACATTTCCATGATGCTGATTATTTTGTACAGCCAATATTTAATTGTTGTTTAATTAATATAGCAGATATGCTTGATAATGGAACAGTAATGAATGGAAAAATGATTGAAAGCCCAAAAAGTTTTCAAGTTGCATGTATTGTTACAACACAAATAATAGCAACAGTTGCAAGTAATCAATACGGAGGGCAATCAGTAGATTTAATCCATTTAGGAAAATATTTAAGAAAAAGTTATAACAAGTATAAAAAAGAACTTGAGAGCAAATATAAAGGAAAAATAAAAGACAAAATAATAGAAGATATGGTTCAAGACAGATTAAAAGCAGAACTAAAATCAGGAGTACAAACTATCCAATATCAAATAAACACATTAATGACAACTAATGGACAAGCACCATTTGTGACATTATTCTTACACCTAGAAAAAGATGATCCATATATCAAAGAAAATGCAATGATTATTGAAGAAGTATTAAGACAAAGATATGAAGGAATAAAAAATGAAGCAGGAGTATATGTAACACCAGCATTTCCAAAATTAGTTTATGTTTTAGATGAATTCAATAATTTACAAGGTGGAGAATATGATTATTTAACAAGACTTGCAGTTAAATGTTCAGCAAAAAGAATGTATCCAGATTACATATCAGCTAAAAAAATGCGTGAAAATTATGAAGGAAACGTATTCAGCCCAATGGGATGTAGAAGTTTCTTATCACCTTGGAAAGATGAAAACGGAAACTACAAATTTGAAGGAAGATTTAATCAAGGTGTAGTAAGTATCAATTTACCACAAATAGGAATTATAGCAAAAGGTGATGAAGAAAAATTCTGGAAGATATTTGATGAAAGACTTGAACTTTGTAAAGAAGCATTAATGTGTAGACATTATGCATTACTTGGAACACATTCAGATATAAGCCCAATCCACTGGCAATATGGAGCAATAGCAAGACTTGAAAAAGGTGAAAAGATAGACAAATTATTATATGGTGGATATTCAACAATATCTTTAGGATACATAGGACTATATGAAGTAACAAAACTAATGACTGGTGAATCACATACAACAGAAAAAGGACATGAATTTGCATTAAAAGTTATGAAACATTTAAGAGAAACAACAGATAAATGGAAAAAAGAAACAAATATTGGATTTGCTTTATATGGTACACCAGCAGAAAGTTTATGTTACAAATTTGCAAGAATAGACAAAGAAAAATTCGGAACAATTAAAGATGTTACAGACAAAGGATATTATACAAATTCATACCATATAGATGTAAGAGAAAAAATTGATGCATTTTCAAAGTTATCATTTGAAAGTGAATTCCAAAAAATATCATCTGGTGGTTCAATATCATATATCGAAATACCAAATATGAACAAAAACTTAGAAGCATTAGAAACAGTTGTTAAATTTATATATGACAACATCCAATATGCAGAATTTAACACAAAATCAGATTATTGTCATGAATGTGGTTTTGATGGAGAAATTATAATTAATAAAGATAATGAATGGGAATGCCCAAATTGTGGAAACAAAGACCATAGCAAAATGACAGTAGTTAGAAGAACATGTGGATATCTAGGAGAAAACTTCTGGAATGTAGGGAAGACAAAAGAAATCAAACAACGTGTAATGCACTTGTGATGGTCAGTTTGGTTAATTGGGGACAGGTACGGAGTGACCATTTTTGGTTAATTGGGGACAGGTACGAAGTGACCATTTTTGGTTAGTTTAGCGACGGCACGTTATGTATTTATAAATAAAAGAACATAGATAGTGAAAAAACTATTTTATGTTCTTTTTATTTTGCGTTAATGAAGGAATAAGGAAAATAAAATTAAGGTTAAAAACCGCAAAAATGTGGTTTTTACTTCATTTTCAAACAAAAAATATTATAGTAAAATATGTATGCAAGGAAAACATAATGGATACTTGGCTAAAATTTGGGTACACTAAGACAAATGAAAAATAAAGAAGAAAACGGAGGAACAAAAAATGGAAAGAAAGAAAAATTGTAATGAGACAAAAAAATTAAAGTATTTAAAAGGAGTAAGAGGTATTACATTAATAGCACTTGTTATTACAATCGTAGTGTTGCTAATACTAGCAGGAGTAACAATTGCAACTTTGACAGGAGAAAATGGAATATTAACAAGAGCAAATGATGCAAAAGAGAAAACAGAACAGGCAGAAAAAGATGAAAAAACAAATTTATCAAGAACAGAAGATTTAATTAATCAATATGTAGATGGAATAGAAGTAGAGCAAGTAACAGATGAAAATCCAGGAGTATTAGAAACAGAAGGAACAGATACGTATATAATAAATAGCATAGAAGATTTAGTAGTTTTTGCAAGTAATGTAAGAGAAGGAAACACATATGAAGGGCAAACTGTAAAATTAGGATTAAGTTTAGATTTTAATTCTAGTAAGTCATATGTAGACCCATTTAGAACAGATTATGAGGAGTATGGATACGATGGAGAATTAAAAACATTATTAACTTCAGGAGAAGGATTTAAATCTATTGGAACTGATGTATCACCTGATGATATAACAAATGAAAATAGTTTTGCAGGAATATTTGAAGGGAATAATAATGTATTATATAATTGTTATATGCAATATGGTGATGATAATACTTATTACTTAGCATTATTTGGAAGTATATTAAATGGAGAAGTAAGGGATTTAGGACTTGTGAATTTAGATTTCGCAAATATTAGAGAGACTAAGGGAGCAAGTATAGTTGCTGGATTTTGTATAAGATTAGCAGAGAGTGCTAAAATAGAAAATTGCTATGTAACTGGAAGTATAAAGGGAATAACAAATAGTGAAAAGGCTAGTGTAAATGTTGCAGGATTGGTAGCATATAATAGAGGAATTATTGAAAATTCATATAATACGGCAACTATATATGGAGATTTAAAAAATGAAAATTCTACAGGCGGATGTTATATTGGTGGAATTGCAGTAAATGTTGAATTATCAAAAGCAGTTGTAAGAAATTCTTATAATTTGGGAAAAATAGTAGCGAAAACAAAACTTGGAAATGCAGCTATAGGTGGAATTTCAAGAAATATTTCTTCAGGAAGCACTGTAGAAAATTGTTATAATAAAGGAGAGCTTAATTGTTATATTGATAATATAGATAATAGTATTGCTATTGGTGGAGTTGTGGGAACAATAGATGATTCTTCATGTTTCTTAAAAAATAGTTATAATGTTGGAAAAATAGCCATTTTTTCAAATATAGATTTTCAAGATTTATTAAAAGTAGGAGGAATAATTGGAGTTAATCAAGGGAAAAATATTAGTAATGGATATAATGTAGGAGAAATAGAAGTAAATGGAGAAAATGCACTTGTAGGCGAAATTGCTGGAGAAGTAAGAGAAGATAATAATTCTTCAGTATCAAATATGTATTATTTAAAAAATACTCCTTTTGGAAAAAGTAAATTAACTGGAAATGAAGCGGTTTTAGTAACAGAAGAAGAACTTAAAAATTTAGAGGTAACATTAGGAGATATGTTTAAAAAAGATAGTAATAATATTAATAATGGATATCCTATATTGAATTGGCAGTGCGACCCAACAATGGGTAATTAAGATTGCTCTAAGATTACAGAGTACTTAAAAAATATAATTACTCTGTAATTTTTTTTTCGAGCTACTACTCAGAACACATATCATTGTATGACAAAATAATTCCGAAAGAACATTTTTTTAAGAAAATTGAAGGAAAATATAGATTTTAGTTTTGTAAATAAATTAGTAGAAAAAGAATCCACATTCTGGATGCCGAGCGATAGAGAAGAAGAGACTAATTTTGCCAAGAATTATATAAGTCATACTTATGTAGAAGGAAGTTACAATAAATATTATTATACAGAAGAGGATTTTACTATTCAAAATAATGGACAAGGTAATGCTAATGGAGGATATGGGGATAAATATCAATCTAGCGATTACAGAGATAAAATAACTAGTATAGATTTTTTAAATACAATAGATTTAGATATTGCTATGATAGACATTTGGAATTTGTCAAAAACTCTTACAGGTGCAGTAATAGGATATATTACAGAAGATAAAAACAATGAAGGTATGTATAAATTATATATCGCTACGAATAATGATAAAATATATTTCCCAGAAAATTCAGATAGATTACTCGCTAGAATGAACAATGTAACTAATATTAATAACATAAATATAGTAGATACTTCAAGAGTAAAAACATTTATAGAAACTTTTCGATATATGGAAAAACTAGAAAGTATTGATTTAAGTAACTTTAATACTATAAATGTTACAAATATGCAACATATGTTTTCTAATATGAACCAAATAAAAGAAATAGATTTGAGTAATTTGAATTTAAAAAATGTAACTAATATGGTTCAAATGTTTTCAACGACAAGTGTAGAAAAAATCAACTTTTCATCAGCAATTATACAGAACATAGAAAACATGTCAGGTATGTTTTTAGGAGCTTATAATTTAAAAGAGCTAGATATTAGTAGTTTTGATTTTTCAAATATAAAAAATTATAAGCAATTCTTTCTTTTTGCCGAAAATGTTGATAGAACTATATATGTAAAAGATGTTTATGCAAAAGAAATAGTACAAGCTTTAAGCCCAAATGCAACAATTATTGTCAAAACTTAGTGGAAAATAATTCTCAAACATATCTTTAATAATCATTACAAAAGTAATAATTGTGTAGTATTAACAGAAAATAACGAATTACTGAATATATTTATGTGTACTAAATCATTACAAAGTACAATGGAATAAATGATAAAATAAAGATAAAATTGAAAAGACATCAAACCTCGCGTATAATATAGATTATGAAACTTAGAAGTTACAAATATATTAAATGCACTAAACGCTCGGAGCGTGGTTAAAATGAAAAACCACTAACATCCAAAACGCAAAATGAGAATAATAAATAAGTATCCTCTAACAAAAAACTTAAAAAAATAGAATATAGCACTAAATAGTTCGTACCTTGCTGGACCGAATAAAAACCGTCATAAGATAAACATATCTTATGACGGTTTTTGAAAAATAATCTATTCATTACTCAAAAATCTATTCAACAATTGATTTCTACAAAGCTCCTCAAAACTATCATCAAGAGGCTCTAACATAACATTTTCACTATACTTTCTATCTAAACAATACTTAATAATATAATCAGCAAGTTCAGGATTTTTAGAAAGAAGAGGACCATGCAAATAAGTTGCAATAACATTATTTTGAAAATAGCCCTCTTCAGTATCTCCAAACTTGTTGCCATTACCAAATAAAACCTTCCCAAAAGGATTAGAAATATCAAAAGTTTGACCACCATGATTTTCAAAGCCAATTACTTTTGTATTTTTACCATTAAGATTAGCTTCTATCACAATATTTCCAATACATCTTTTCTTTCTATCATTTATAGCCTCTGTATAATAATCAAAAACTTCTAAACCTGGAACAATATCACCATCAGCGGATTTATAATATTTTCCAAATAACTGATAAGCACCACAAATTAATAAAAAGAACACGCCATTATTAATAGCATCTTTAATATTATCTTTATATTTAATCAAATCATCAGCCAAAATTCCTTGCTCTTGGTCAGCTCCACCACCAGCAAAAACCAAATCATAGCTATTGAAATTTGGAGGATTATCACCAATAGAATATTGCTCTATTGTAACATTTATTCCACGTTTTTCTAATCTATATTTTAAGACTTGAATGTTTCCGTAATCACCATATAATTCTAAAATATCAGGATACAAGTATAATATTTTTAATTCTTTCATTAAATAATACCTCATTTCTATTTCAATTTCAAAATTTCAGTTCTTGTTGGTTGCAAAGAAGTATAATTTGCAATAACATATTTTTTAATATTTGTCTTATATAAACTGTTAACAGCTTCATGTAAGTTTAGGTAAGGTTCTATTTTATTTTCATCAAATCCAGAAGTTTTAATTCTAATGGCCATGTCATAAGCTCTAGTTCCAGAAGTTATAACTCTAGATACATTGTTTAAACTTGCAAAATCAATATCCCAAATCCAAGAAACATCATGACCATCTGCTAAGTTATCATTCAGTACAAAAAGTAATTCTTTTTCATCATCATCTTCATTTAAAATTCTTAAGCTAACATTACTTCCAGTTGGATTTTTTGCTAAATTAATGATAGTTGGAATACCATTTATCTCAAGTTCTTCTAAACGACCATTATTCAGAACAAATTTTGATAAAGCATTTTGCACAATTTTTGTATCAATATTATATAAGCTAACACATGAAATTACAGCAACAAAATTGTATATGTTATAAATACTATTAAATTTAGTTTTATATGTAATTCCATCAACTTCAAAACTTCTATTTTTTAAGTCAACATTTTGTGCAAGTTTATAAATTTCATTATCGCCATAATGACAATTAGGACATTCGAATTTTCCTATGTGAGAATACTGATAATATTCATATTCGAGACGAGTATTGCAGAATGGGCAAAATTTTCCTTCTCCAGCTTCTTTCATCTCTTTTGTTGCATATTTATATGGTTCAACACTAAAATAATATACATTTTCATTATCAGGGTTTGCTTTTCCAAGCCTTGAAACATTAGGGTCATCACTATTTAATACTAAATTGCCAGTATAAGTTTTAAGAAATTCATTTATTTTTAAAATTAATGTTTCAACTTCACCATTTCTATCTAATTGGTCACGGAAAAAGTCCAAAACAACTAAAGTATCTAATTTTAAATCTTTAAATACAACAGGAACATAACCTTCATCAACTTCAAAAACTAAGTAATCGGCTTTAATTTTACCAGTTAAAGAACAATGCTTTAGAAGAGTAGATAAAATTCCGGTTTCCATATTGTTTCCTTCTTTGTTGCTGATAACTTTTTTTCCTGCTGTTTCAAAAACATACCCAATAGCATTATTTGTCATAGTTTTTCCGTTTGTTGCAGTAACAGCAATAATTGGACAATCTATTTTAAAATATTTAAATATTTCAGGATTCCAATCAAATGCTATCTTACCAAGAAAGTTACCACCTTGTTTACCTGCTATCTTTAATGCAATATTTAAAAGTTTCATTATTAATACAATAAAAAAATTCTTCATATCTAAGTTCATCCTCCTCTCAAGATACAAATCTGGCTGAAAAATAATTAAAATTCTAAGTTTTTCTTATTATACCACAACAAAAAATATATGAGCAATAAAATTTTAAAACTTAGGTGAAATAGTAATAAATTTTTCTTGCTATTTTCAAATTCATGTAGTAAAATTGGAATGGTAAATTACGGAATTTTAAAATTTATAAAGTAATTTAAAGATCAAAAGAGGAGGGATTTTTATGCCAGAAATAAGTTTAAATCTAAAAAACACAGGGTTAACTAAAAAAAGCATAATGGAATACAAAGAACAAGTAGAAAATATCCATAAGGATTTACATAGAAGAGCAAATGACGAAAAAGATTTTGTTGGATGGCTAGAATTACCAACAAACTATGATAAAAAGGAATTTGCAAGAATAAAAAAAGCAGCTAAAAAAATAAAAAAAGAATCAGATATATTAGTTGTAATAGGTATAGGAGGCTCATATTTAGGAGCAAGAGCGGTAATAGAGGCTTTAACAAGTTCATTTTACAATATGTTACCAAACAAACAAAGAAAATTCCCACAAATATTATATGTAGGAAACAATTTAAGTCCAAACTACATGAATGAATTAATAGAATATATAGGAAACAAGGATTTTTCAATAAATGTGATATCAAAATCAGGTACAACAACAGAACCAGCTGTTGCGTTTAGAATTTTTAGAGAAATATTAGAAAATAAATATGGAATTGATGAGGCAAGAAGTAGAATATATGCTACAACAGATAAAGAAAAAGGAGCGTTAAAGACACTAGCAGAAAGTGAAGGTTATGAACAATTTGTAGTACCAGATAATGTCGGAGGAAGATATTCAGTCTTAACAGCGGTAGGTTTACTTCCAATAGCAGTTGCAGGAATAGATATAGACAAATTAATGGAGGGAGCAAGACTTGCACAAGAGAGATATAATGATTCAAATCTAAAATATAATGAATGTTATCAATATGCAGTAGTAAGAAATATATTGTATAAATTATATAAAAATACTGAAATATTGGTAAATTATGAACCAAAAATGCATTATTTCACAGAATGGTGGAAGCAACTATTTGGAGAAAGTGAAGGAAAAGAACAAAAAGGAATATTCCCAGCAGGAGTAGACTTTACAACAGATTTACATTCAATGGGACAATATATACAAGAAGGAAGAAGAAATCTATTTGAAACAGTAATATCAATAGAAGAATCAAATTCAGATATAACTATTCCTTCAGATGATGATAATTTAGACGGATTAAACTATTTAGCGGGAAAGGGATTAGACTATGTAAATAAAAAAGCAATGGAAGGAACAGTACAAGCACACGTTTCAGGAGATGTTCCAAATATAATTATAAATTTGAAACAATTAAACGAAACATCGATAGGAGAGCTAATCTACTTCTTCGAAAAAGCATGTGCAGTATCTGGTATGATTTTAGGAATAAATCCATTTAATCAACCAGGAGTAGAAGAATACAAGAAAAATATGTTTAAACTATTAAAGAAACCAGGTTATTAATGGCTAATTTGTGGTCAGTTTGGGGACAGGTTCGGACTGACCATTTTTGGTCACTTTAGGGACGCAACTTTATAATGGAGGGAAAAAAATGATTTACAAAGAGCAATTTAAAATTGGATTAAAAGATGTATGGAAAAATAGCGAAGTTAGTAATATAGCAATACTTGAATATTTAGAAGATGTTGCAGCATATCATTCAGACAGTGTAGGAGTACGGTGTAAATACTACAGATGAAACAAATTACACTTGGCTTTTATTAGATTGGCAAGTTAAGGTTATAAAAAGACCAATTTATGGGCAAACTTTAGATATACACACTTGGTCAAGGAAGATTATTAAATGTTATGCATATCGTGATTTTGAAGTATATGACAATGAAGGCAATTTATGCGTAATTGCGACTTCAAAATGGTTATTAATTAATAGTAAAGAAAGAAAAATTGCCAAAGTAGAGGCAGAATTAGCAGATAAATATAAATCAGAAATAGGTAAATGTGTATTTGAAAATCCAGAAATAGAAAAGTTAAAAGTTCCAGAAAAATTTGATAATGAAATATTGTATAAAGTTCAAAGAAGGGATATTGATGTTATTGGACATATGCATAATTTGTATTACTTAGATTTAGCCTATGAAGCTCTTCCAGATGAGATATATAGCAAAAGGCCATTTGACAATATTAGAGTGATGTATAAAAAAGAAATTAAATTTGGAGAAACCGTAAAATGCAAATATGCACTAGAAAATGATAGAAATATAGTAGTAATTGAAAGTGAAGATGGAAAGATTTTGCATGCAATAATAGAATTGTGGTAAAAAACAGTAAAAAACGCTAAAAAAATACTTGAATTTTGTCATATGTGTGTGATATAATACATATCGGTTTTAAAAAGGGAGGAATTTAAAATGAAAACAAAATTAAGAAAAACAAAAATAGTTGGAACAATAGGACCAGCAAGTCAAAGTGAAGAAATGTTAACAAAATTAATCAATGCAGGATTAAATGTTACAAGAATTAACTTTTCACATGGTGGATATGATGAAAACGGAGAAAAAATCGAAACAATCAAAAAAGTAAGAAAAGCATTAAATAAACCAGTAGCTTTATTATTAGACACAAAAGGACCTGAAATCAGAACAGGTGTATTAGAAACTGGAAATGAAAAAGTTCTAATTGAAGAAGGACAAACATTTACATTCGTAAATGATGATATTATAGGAAACAATCAACAAACATCAATAAGTTATAAAGAATTATACAAAGATGTAAAAGTTGGTTCAACACTATTAGTTGATGATGGAGCATTAGAATTTAAAATTACTGAAATCAAAGGTAAAGATATAGTATGTAAAGCATTAAATACAGCTAAATTAGGAAGCAGAAAAACAATGAATGTACCTGGTGTAAAATTAGAATTACCAGCATTAACACAAAAAGACATTGATGATATCACAGAAGGAATTAAAAGAGGATTTGATTATATTGCTGCTTCATTTGTAAGAAAAGCTGCAGATGTACAAGCTATAAGAGATTTACTAGATGCAAATGGTGGAGAAAAAGTAAAAATTATCTCTAAAATAGAAAATCAAGAAGGAATAGATAATTTTGAAGAAATATTAGCTATTTCAGATGGAATAATGGTAGCTCGTGGAGATATGGGTGTTGAAATACCAATGGAACAAGTTCCAATTATTCAAAAACACTTTATTAAAAGATGTAATCAAGTTGGAAAACCAGTTATTACAGCAACACAAATGTTAGAGTCAATGACAACTAACCCTAGAGCAACAAGAGCAGAAGTTAGCGACGTTGCAAATGCTGTTTATGACTTAACAGGAGCAATCATGCTTTCAGGAGAATGTGCTATGGGTAAATATCCAGTAGAATGTGTTGAAACAATGGATAAAATCTCATTATCAATTGAAGGAGCAATTAATTACTGGAAGAGATTTAATAGAAAAGAAGTTAAACATGATAAAGATGACTTAGAATCTACAATAGCATATACAACATGTGTAACAGCAGAACATATTGAAGCTGATGCAATAGTTGCATATACACATAAAGGAGATTCTATAAGAAAATTAGCAGGATTAGGAGCTGGATGCCCAATATTTGCTATAACAGATGATGAAAAAACATATTATCAATTAGGTGCATCATTCAATGTTCATCCAGTATTATATACAGAAGGAAAAACAATTGAAGATACAATTTCTCATGGAATTGAAATCTTGAAAAATGATGGAATCCTAGAAAAAGGAGATACAGTTGTTCTAGCTGGAGGAGCAAAAATATTACCTGATGATACTGAAAATAAAGTAATCGGTGGATTTGTAAGATTATAGGATTAAATCTAAAGGTTTGAACATAAAATTTATAATAAACAGAGAAAATAGTCAATATGGCTATTTTTTCTTTTTGCCAAAATCAAATAGAAAATTTACAAAAATATTGTTTTTTTTCGAAAGATAAGATATAATTCTAACATAGAGAATAAATGAAAGGAGAATAAAGATGTGTCCCAGAATGGACAAAAATGTCCAAACAGAAACGTCCCCAAATGGACATTGGGAAACATCCGAAATAGAGACAAAATGGCAAAACCAATAGTAGCGATAATAGGAAAACCAAATGTAGGTAAATCAACATTTTTTAATTATTTAGCTGGAAGCAGAATATCAATTGTTCAAGATACGCCAGGTGTTACAAGAGATAGAATATATGCAGAAACAAATTGGAGAGGAAGAACATTTACATTAGTTGATACAGGTGGAATTGAGCCAGACTCAGAAGATATAATTTTATCTCAAATGAGAGAACAAGCAAATTTAGCAATCGCAATGGCAGATGTTATAATATTCTTAACAGATATAAAGCAAGGAGTTACAGCAGCAGATAGAGAAATATCACTGATGCTAAAAAAATCAGGAAAACCGATTGTATTAGTATGTAACAAGGCAGACAACTTTGATAAAGACAGAGATGAAATATATGAATTTTATAATCTAGGAATAGGAGATCCATTTCCAATTTCAGCTGCAAATGCATTAGGTATTGGTGATGTATTAGATGAAATCTATGATAAATTACCACCAAAAGAACAAGGAGAAGATGAAGATGATTCAATAAAAGTTGCAGTAATAGGAAAACCAAATGTAGGTAAATCATCTTTAATAAATAAAATTTTAGGAGAAAATAGAGCAATTGTAAGTGACATTGCAGGAACAACTAGAGATGCAATAGATACAGAATTTGAAAACGAAAAAGGAAAATATGTATTAATAGATACAGCTGGAATTAGAAGAAAAAGCAAAGTAAAAGAATCTATTGAAAAATTTAGTATAATGAGAACCCTTTTGGCAATTGAAAGAGCAGATGTATGTTTAATGATGATAGATGCATTAGAAGGAGTTACAGACCAAGATGCAAAAATTGCCGGAGAAGCACATGAAGCAGGAAAAGGTGTTATTATAGTTGTAAATAAATGGGATGCATTTGAAAAGGAAACAGGAACACTAGAAAAATACAAAAAAGAAATTTATGACCAACTAAAATACTTATCATATGCACCAATAATATTTGTATCTGCAAAAACAGGACAAAGAGTAAACAAATTATTTGATTTAATAAATCATGTAGCAGAACAAAATGCTATGAGAATATCGACATCAGTATTAAATCAGGTTATAAATGAAGCAATAGCAATAGTGCAACCACCAACAGATAAAGGAAAAAGACTAAAAATATTTTATGGTACACAAGCTTCAACAAAACCACCAACATTTGTAATATTCGTAAATAGCAAAGAACTATTCCATTTTTCATATGAAAGATATTTAGTAAATCAAATAAGAAAAGAATTTGGACTAGAAGGAACACCAGTAAGAATCATAGTAAGAGAAAAAAGGGATTCAGGGGACGGAGCTTAAAATCCCTAAAAGCAGGGATTTAGGGACGGACCTTTAAATAAAGTAAAAAGGGAGGAAAAATAATGGCAGTTTATATTATTATGGCAATTATAGCTTACCTAATAGGAAGTGTTAATTTTTCAGTAATTTTTAGCAAAAAATTTGCAGGATTTGATGTAAGAGAAAAAGGAAGTGGAAACGCAGGAAGCACAAATATGCTTCGTAGTGTTGGGAAAAAAGCGGCAGCATTAACTTTGGTTTGTGATGTTTTAAAAGGAGTAGTTGCAATTGTAATAGCAATAATACTAGGAAACATAATACAAGATTCAAACAAAGAATTACTACTACAAATTGCAGGAATTGCAGTTGTTTTAGGACATACATTTCCAATATTTTTCCAATTCAAAGGTGGAAAAGGTGTTGCAACATCTTTAGGAATTTTATTAATGAGTAACTGGCAAATTGGTCTTATTTGTCTAGTATTTGCATTAGTTTTAATGGCTTTAACTAGAATGGTATCATTAGGTTCATGTGCAGCAGCTGTACTTTTCCCAGTTTTAACTTTATTTATAAATGACCATTATACTGTATTAACAGAAGGAAAGCAAGGAAGTACATATCTAGTATATAGCATTATTATGGCAGTAATAGTATTATTTAATCACAGAAGTAATATAAAGAGAATATTGAATGGAACAGAAAATAAATTGAGTTTTAAAAAATAAATCTAATAAAAATGCAAGAAACGACATAAGACAAAAAATATAGATTTTAAATAAACATGATTGAATAAAAATGGAGGAAAACCAATGAAAAAAAGAATAACAACATTATTTGCAATAATTATAATAAGTTTATTGATGATAATATTCAATACAACAAATGCACAAGCAACTTCAGCAGATAATGAATTTTTTGAATTACAATTTAAAATAATAAACAACGAAGAAAATGAGAATGTAGATATTTATTTACTTTTGCCAAAAGAATATATAGAATTCGCAATAGAACATGATAAATTAGATATAGAATATGAAGGTGCAAGTACATTAAAAGAAAACAATATACCAAGTATTGATGTAGACAGATCAAACATATTAGATGATATATATGAAGAAGATGGGACTGAATATATTCAAATTTTGCTAGAGAAAAATGAAGATAATATATATTCTTTCAATATTTTATCAGACTACTTTGACTTAGATATGAAATATAGAATAAAAAATGATGACAAGGATTTTATAGCACATATAGATAATTTTGATATAGAAAATGGAGTATGTGAGATAGAATATGATTATAACGCAGATATAGTTAAACAACCAGATAGAAAAATGTTTTCATTCGGTACAATTTTATTAGTTGCAATTATAATAATAATATTAATATTAGGAATTTCATCTTATACAAAACACAAGAATAATATTTAATATAATAGATGGTTTATAGGTAAAGCCACAAAAACCTAAATACATAAAACAAGGAATGAATAGAAGTGAAAAAAATAGCAATAATAGGAAGTGGAAGCTGGGGAGTGGCATTAGCATGCCATCTAGCAAGATGTGGAAATGAAATAAAAATATGGTCATTTGATGAAGAAGAAAAAAGATTAATAAACGAAGAAAAAAAATGCAAATTTTTACCAAAGGTAGAGATACCAAATAATATAATATGCTCAAATGATTTTGAAGAAGTAATAAAAGATACAGAGTTTATTTTACATGTAACACCTTCAAAATTTACAAGAGATACATTTAAACAATATAAACAATATGTTGGTGATAAACCAGTAATTATTTGTTCAAAAGGATTTGAAAAAGAAACTTTAAAAACACTTGATGAGGTAATTTTAGATGAATTACCAACAGCAAAAGTAGGAGCATTATCAGGACCAAGCCATGCTGAAGAGGTTTCAATAGCAATTCCTACAGTTTTAGTTATTGCATCAAAACACAAAGAAATTCTAAAAATGATACAAGATACTTTTATGTGTGCAGAAATGAGAATATATACTTCAAATGATATTAAAGGAGTAGAATTAGGTGGAGCTTTAAAAAATATTATAGCATTTTGTGCAGGAGTTGCAGCAGGTATTGGTTTAGGTGATAATACTTTTGCAGCATTGATTACCAGAGGTTTAGGAGAATTAACTAGATTAGGAGTTGCATTAGGTGGAGAAAAAGAAACATTCTATGGTCTAAGTGGATTAGGAGATTTAATAGTTACATGTCTTAGTGAACACAGTAGAAATAGAAAAGCAGGAAAATTAATTGGACAAGGAAAAACACTTGAAGAGGCTAAAAAAGAAGTTGGTATGGTAATTGAAAGTATTGATAATATTGAAGTTGCATATGAGCTTGGAAAGAGAAATAATGTATATATGCCAATAGTTGAAACTGTTTATAAAGTTTTATATGAGAATTTAGATCCAAGAGAAGCGGTTAAAGAGCTTATGACAAGGGAGAAAAAAAGTGAAAATTAATTCTTTTCCAATCAATAGAACATAATAAAAAATTAATGAATAAAAATTTGAAAAAATAAGATAATAAAAATAAGTGTAATTAATATAAAAATATAAACTAGAAAGAGAGGAAAATGCAATGGAATTTTTTGATAAATTAGGAAAAAAAGCATCAGAAGCATATAAGATGACTGCTGATAAAACAGGAAAAATAGCAAAAGAAACAAAAATGAAATTTAAAATAGGAGAACTTAGGTCACAAATAAATGATATATATGAGGAAATCGGTAAAAAAGTGTATGAAAAACATGTAAAAAAAGAAGAAATTTCAATGAAAAATGATTTGGAAGAAGAATGTACAAAAATTGATGTGTTGTCAGATGAAATAGAAAGTTTACTAAAACAATGTTTAGAACTAAAAGATAAAAAACAATGTCCAAAATGTTTTAAAGAAATTGAAAAAGATGCCAAATTTTGTCCAAGCTGTGGTGCAAAACAAGAAGAAACAGAAGTAAAAGAAGTAGAGATTTTAGAGGATGTAGAAACTACAGAAGTAGAGGATGATGATTTAATTGATAATCAAATAAATATAGAAGATGTAGAAAAAAATAATACAAATAATAATGCTGAAAATGAAGAAAGTGCAGAAACATCATCTGACTTGAAAGATGAATCAAGTACTTGTGACAATTTAGAAAAAACTGTTCAAGTTGAATCTAATGTAGAAGATGAAGACACGGAAAAATAATTGTATTTTTTGTAGTTCAAGTAACTTAATTATTAGAATTAAAACTTAGAAGGGAATAAACTTAAAATGAAAATAGTAATACAGAGAGTAAAAAACGCAAAAGTAGATGTAGAACGAAAAACAGTTGGCAAAATAGAAAAAGGCTTTTTAGTTCTATTAGGTGTAACACATGATGACACAGAAGAACAAGCAGATTATTTAGTAAAAAAACTTTGCCAATTAAGAGTATTTACAGATGAAAATGATAAAATGAATCTAAGTTTGAAAGATGTAAATGGAGAGTTACTAATAGTATCTCAGTTTACATTATATGCAGATTGTACGCGGAGGAAATAGACCATCATTTATAAATGCAGCAAAACCAGACAAAGCAGAAAAATTATATGAATATTTTTGTAAGCAATGTGAAGAAAAATACAATATAAAAGTTCAAAAAGGTATTTTTGGTGCAGATATGAAGGTTTCACTTTTAAATGATGGACCTGTAACAATTATAATTGAAAAGTGAGAATTGGGGACATGCCAAAATGTGCAAAAATTGCTCAAAAATGCCAGACCTATTTTATAATAGTTACTTTTTAATTAAGGTCTGGCATTTTTGAGCAATTTTTGCACATTTTGGCATGTCCCTAATAAGGAAATCTCTCATATAGATATTTAATAATCTCATCACCATTATGAGGACTAACGTGGATAAAAACATTCTTATCTAAACATATCCACATATTAATTTCATAATCATCGGAATTATCGATAAATGTACCAACAATTTCTGCTAATTCAACAGGATTTTGGTACATTTTTTCCCACTTTAAATCATCATATAAATAAAAAGTAGTATTATAAAATTTACTCAAAAACTTTCCTAATTCACCTTTTTTTTCAGTATATAAACAAATTCTTGCAGACATAACAAACCTCTTTATAAAAATAAAATTAATTTTGATTAAAATTCAAATAAATTATTAATATTAGTATGAAAAATAAAATTAAATTTATACAGGGAATAAATTGCAAGAAAATCGTAAATAATAAAAAATATAATACAAAATATGGAGGTTGGGTTTGAAAAATTTAAAAAGAATAGGTTATATTGTTTTAATAGTTGTAATAGCAATTTTGGGATTTGTTGTTTACTCAAATGCTAATAAAGGCGAGGAAAATAATCAGCAGGAAAAAGTTTTTTCAGAAATTAAATATGTAGAATCAAAATTAGTCCAATTATTTAATGAAATGAACAAAATAGAATCTAGAAATTATAGCATTGCAATAGGAGAAATTTCAAAAGATAGTGGAAGTAGCGGAGCAAATGGACAATCAAGTGGCCAGTCAAGTGATGAAAGTTCATCAGAAAGTGGCTCAGGAGGTGGAGAAGGCGGAACTTCTTCAGGCGAACAGTCAGATAGTAGCAATAATTCTAATAGTAGTTCAAATAGTGATCAAGATAATAAAAAATATGAATTACAATTAAGTGGAGTGTTGACAAATAAAGAAGATATTAACTGGGATTATGTGAAAGGAGAAATAGAAAATCTATATACATCAATTGCCACAATAACATTAGATTTCTACCAAATTGGAGCAAATCAAGATAACATTTTATCATTTAACCAACAAATAGATAATCTTTCTGTAGCAGTAAAAGATGAAAACAAAGAAACAACATTGTCAGAACTATCAAATATATATTCAAATTTATCAAACATAACTCAAAATTTAGAAGGAGATGAAACATATAAAATAGTAGTAAGGATAAAAGAAAATATATTTAAAGCATACTCTAAACTAGATGCGGGAAATTGGGGAGAAATAACAAATGATTTAAATCAAGCAACAACCATATACTCAGAATTATTAACAAATACAAGTGAAAAAACAGATAATCAATATGAAATAAATAAAGGATATATATTAATAAATGAGATGCAAAATGCTGTGAAATTACAAGATGTATCAGTTTTTTTGATAAAATACAAAAATTTACTAGAAGAATTAAATAGTATATGATATAATATAAAAAGAGTAAATTGAATAGTCGCTGGTAAATTTCGAAAGGAATTACGAGAGGAAAGTCCGGACTCCATAGAGCAAAGATGCTAGATAACGTCTAGTGAGGGTGACCTTAAGGAAAGTGCAACAGAAAATAACCGCCTCTGAGAATAGTTTGTTCTGACGGAGGTAAGGGTGAAAAGGCGAGGTAAGAGCTCACCGCTATTATGGTGACATAGTAGGTCAGTGTAAACCCCATCTGGAGCAACACCTTGCAAAGAAGATTAAGCCTGCTCGGCACCTTCTTGATTTGTGTGGCTTGAGATAGATAGTGATATCTATCCTAGATAAATGACTATTTTAAATGACAGAACCCGGCTTACAGATTTACTCCGTTGAAAAATAATTAAAATTTTGGCGACGTCAAATTTATTTTCCTAGCCAAAATTTAATTCTTTTCCAACGACATCTATGATTTTAGGGGGAAAAGGGATAAGATGGAAAGAATAGATTTTTTAGCAACAGATGGAATTATTTTAAATGGATTTATATATAAATCAGAAAAACAAAATAACAATATTGAAAATGTTGAAAACAATATAAATAACAAAAAAATAGTACTAGCAGTTCATGGAATGAGCAGTAATTGTTTTAAAAATAGAGATGAAATAATTGCTAAAAAACTAAATGAAAATGGAATAGACTATTTTTGTTTTAATAATAGAGGTAGTGAATTAGTAAAGTACATACGTAAAAATATAAACGGAAAAAAAGAAAAACACTTAGGAGGAACTACATATGAAGATGTACTAGAAGGATATGAAGATATAGTAGGAGCAATATTAAAATTAGAAGAGTTAGGATATAAAGAAATATACTTACAAGGACACAGCCTTGGATGCACTAAAATTGTATATACATATAATGAATTAAAAGATGAAGAAGATAAAATCTTAGAAAGAATTAAAGGAGTAATATTATTATCATTAATAGATATCCCTTCAACTTTAAAAATATATTTGAGAGATAAATTCAATACATATCTAGATTTAGCAGAAGAAAAAGAAAAATCAGGTTTAAAAAATGAATTAATGCCAAAAGATGCATTTATACACCCAATAAGTGTAAAAAGTTTTTTACGCTATGCAAGAGATAATAAAGAAATAGATTTTGCAAAATATTGTGAAGACAATAATTTTGAAAAGTTGAATAATATAGATTGCCCAATAATGATGAGATGGGGAAATAATAATGAAATGATATTACAAAAAGCAGATGAATTAGTAGAATTACTTAATAAAAAAATAACTAATGACAAAAAAGATATTTCATATATTGATGGTGCAGATCATGGATATCATGATAAAGAAGAAATATTAGCAGAACAGATTTTGAAATTTATAAATAGTTAAAAATAATTATAAATAATATTTAAAAGAATTGGAATAAACAATTTCAGTTCTTTTTTTAGTTTTATTTGGATAAATAGTTCATTTAAACAAAGCAAAAACAATATGCTATAAAAAAGTGAGTAAAATAAAGAAAGAATACAAAAAAGTAAGGAAAAAAATAATAAAACTATCAATTTACCATATAATCAACTTTGATTTAAAAGTGCTACAATAATAAAATGTATAAAATAAAAAATTAGTTTATAAATCATTTCTATAATAATATAAAAAATGAAAAATAAACCTTAATATTTATAGTAAAATTAAAAAAGTTATTTACCTAAAGTACAATTAATATCATCAGTAAAACCAAGTATCCAAACAGGAGACACATCAAAAAGTTTTCCTATTTTTATTAACATACCACGGTCAATTTTCTTGATTTTTCCGTGATGCGTATTTAGAAATAGTACCTTTGGATTTTATACCAAGAGCTTGTGCTACTTGTGTATATGTTAAACCAGATTGTTTTATTAAAAAAGAAAATCTCTCAGCCAATACATTATCCAAATTAAGACCTCCTAATAATATAATTGATACAACACAAGTATATCATTTTAAATAAATTTTGTAAATAGACAAACTTACAATATTTTAGCTAATTTGTATCACCAATGATTACAAAAATCAATAAAAACATTGACAAATATAAAAAAATAATATATCATGTTTCTCGAAAGGAAACGAAAAGGAGTAGATATGGAAGCAAAGGAAGTAGGAATTAAAGTAAAAAAATTAATGAAAGAAAATAATTATACAGAAAAAGCACTTGCAGAGAAAATGGGTATTACAAGTAAAACATTAGCAAGAAAATTAGCAGGTAAACAAGAATTTTATGCTAGCGAAATAATTAGCATAACCAAAATCTTTGAATTAGATATAAAAAAATGTGTGGAAATTTTTTTTGAGAACAACAAAAAATAAAAAATTTTACATAATAATTGTATATTTAGTATGGACTTTTCCTATATTTTTCGATATAATATGAAAGATATAGGAATTATTTTTTTATTTAACTGATCTTGGGAAGGAATGATAAAAATGTATGAAAGAAGTGCAATAGTCCTAGAAAGATATATGGAAAAAGTTTTTGGATTTGATAAAGACAACAATCTAAAAACAAATTATAAGAACTTTGAAGAATTATTAGAAGAAGTAGAAAAATATGAAGAATTAGCAGAAAAAGAAGGAAAAATTATAAAAGAATTTGATGAAACTGTAAAAGAAATAGAAAGCATACAGTCAAAACAAGGCAAAATATGTGAAGAAAATCAAAAACTAGAAAAAAATCGCAATCAGTTATTTATGGATTTAGGAGAAGATTCAAAAATTTTAGATAATAAATTTAAGAAAACAGAAAACGCAATAGAAGAAAATAATAAATATCTAAAAGAATTAAGAGAAGAATTTATTAATTATCTAAGTGATTTTTCTAATAGACAAAAAGAAAGAAATAAATGTGAAAAAGCAAGAAGAATTGGAGAGGCAAACCATTTATCATATATAAAGAAAGTACAGGCGGAATTTCAAGCTATAAATGTAAAAAGTGTTGTTACATTAAAAGAATTCATACATTCTGAAAAAGATGCGATAAAACAAGAATTAAATGAAATAATGACTAAAAATGGAAAAAGTGAAAAAATAGGTTTTAATCAAGATGTATTAAAAATGGCAATTAAAGCAAGAGTAAGTATTGCAGAAAAAGAAGCAGAATGTTATGTATTAATTTATGATAAAATGAAAAAACTATTATTAGAACTAGAGAACGAGAACATAAAGATAAATAAATATAAAAAATATTTGAGAGATGTTAGTGTTAAATTAAAATTTTTAGAAGCAGAAAAAGAATACATATTTGGATTTTTAGATTATGAAAGAATGACCACAATTGCTGGAGTCAAAGCTCATAAAAAGAAAATGGAAGAAGCTTGTCAAAATTTTGAATTAGACATGATACAAATACATAATCTATATGAATTAATTTTAAGAGAAATTTCAAATAAATCAACTAAAAAGGCATATAAAGAACTATACAATAAAACATACTTAAAAAATATTGAAGATAAAGAGAAAAACTTTGAAGAAGAAGTAAATAATATAAGAATTAATATGGGAACAGTTATAAATTCAAATTATTGGAGAATAGAAGGAATTAAAAATGTTTATAACATTTTCCAAGAAGAAGTAACTCAAAAATTCGATAAGGATTTATCAGAATTTCAATTAGAAGAAAGTACAACACAAGAAGACAATAAGATTATTAAAAATAAATCAATTAATAGCAAAACATATGATTCAAAAGATATGGAAGAAGATTATAATCTAGATGAAGATGATGAAGAATATGAGGAATATGAAGAAGGATACGAAGATTACGAAGAAGAGGATGACTATGATGATTATGATGATGAAGATTATGAAGATGAATTAGAAGATGAAGAAGAATATAATGAAGACTATGAAGAAGATGATAATTACTATTATGATGAAGACGAAGATTATGAAGATGAAGAAGAGCATGAAGATTACAAAGACGATGAGTATGACCATGATGATTATGAAGAAGAAATCGATGATGATGCTTGGGAAAAAGAAATAATACAACAATTAAACAAAAAAAGAACTTCTAAAAATACATCTAAAAAACAAAATACAAATATATTTGGAAAACTATTCAAAGATAAAAAAGATAACAATAAAAGGAAAAATAGTAAAAAATCGTAAAAACAATTTAAGGAGGCATTAAATTGAGCATAAAAGTATTGACAATTATAAATCCCACATCAGGAAAAGGGAATATAGCAAATTATGCAAATGAAATAAAACATAATCTTGAAAAACAAGATATGGACGTTAATATACAACTGACGAAAAAAGGATATAATGCCAAAAAAATAATATTAGAAAATATAGAAGGACAAGACTTAATATTAATATGTGGTGGAGATGGAACATTCAATGAAGCAGTTTCAGCAATAATGGAAACAGGAGTACAAATTAGTATAGCATATATTCCATTAGGAACAACAAATGATTTAGCAAGAAGTCTAAATATGCCAATAAAAGATATATCTATAACAAAAAAATTGCTAGAGTCAAAGGCAAAGGTGTTGGACATAGGAAAATTTAATGAAGATAGATATTTCACATATATTGCAGCATTTGGAGTTATGACAGATGTATCATATAAAACATCTCAAAAAGCAAAAAATAAATATGGAAAAATAGCATATTATTTGAAAGCCATAAAAGAACTAATAAAAATACCAACATATAAAGTAAAAATAAAATTTGATGAAGAAGAACTTGAAGGAGAATTCATATATGGTGGCATAAGTAATTCAATGTCAATAGCTGGATTCAAATGGTTTAATGAAGAAGATGTTGATTTATCAGATGGAAAATTTGAAGCAATTTTCATTAGAAAGCCAAAAAAATTATCAGGATATTTTAGATTAATAAATGATTTTAGGCATAAAGATTATATGGTAAATAGAGATTTTGTATATTTTAAAGCAAGTAATATTCAAATACAAACAGACAAAAATGTTGCTTGGACAATTGATGGTGAATATGCAGGAGATATGAATTTTGTAGAAATAGAAAATATAAATAAGGCAATTGAATTAGCTATTTGCGAGTCAGCAGAGAAATAATTACAAGATAGAAGAAAGGAATGATACAAAAAATGAACAAATATTATTTTACATCAGAAAGTGTAACAGAAGGACATCCAGACAAACTATGTGACACAATATCAGACATGATTTTAGATGAGTGTATAAAAATGGATAAAAACGCAAGAGTAGCAATAGAAACATTTGCATCAGGAAATACAATTACAATAGCAGGACAAATAACATTAAAAGACAGATTACCTATAAGAAGCCTAGTAAGAGAAAAAATAAAAGAAGTAGGCTTTGATGATGAAAACATAGACATGAACTATAAAAACTGTAAAATATACACAAATATAACAAAACAAAGTCCAGATATTGCAATGGGAGTTGACGTTGGAGGAGCTGGAGACCAAGGAATAATGTTTGGGTATGCATCAGACGAAACAGAAAACTACATGCCATATGCAATAGACATGGCACATAAGTTAGCGAGAAAATTAACAGAAGTAAGGAAAGAAAAAATAATACCATATCTAAGACCAGACGGAAAAACACAAGTAACAGTAGAATATGAAGACGAAAAGCCAAAAAGAATAGAAACAATATTAATATCAACACAACATGAAGCAGATGTAAGACAAGAAGATTTAAAACAGGACATAATAGAAAAAGTCATAAAAACAACTGTACCAGAAAATATGATAGATGAAAACACAAAAATATATGTAAATCCAACAGGAAGATTCGTTATAGGTGGACCTTTAGGAGATACAGGATTAACAGGAAGAAAAATAATAGTAGATACATATGGTGGATATGCACGTCATGGTGGAGGAGCATTTTCAGGAAAAGACCCAAGCAAAGTAGATAGGTCAGCAGCATATATGATGAGACATATTGCTAAAAACATAGTTGCAAATGGATATGCAAAAAAATGTGAAATACAAGTATCATATGCAATAGGAATGAAAGAACCACTTTCAATATG
>CALXZZ010000011.1 GCA_944393365.1 uncultured Clostridia bacterium | reverse complement strand
TAGAAATAAAAAAAGGGGAAACAGTAGCGTTAATTGGAGTAAATGGAAGTGGAAAATCAACACTTTTAAAATTAATGACACAAATTATATTTCCAAATAAAGGAACAATTGAAACTCATGGAAAATTGACCTCTTTGTTGGAATTAGGTGCAGGATTTCATCCAGACTTTTCAGGAAGAGAAAATATATATTTCAATTCTTCAATATTTGGTCTAACTAAAAAGGAAATAGATGCAAGATTGGATCAAATTATAGAATTTTCAGAGTTAAAAGATTTTATAGATAATCCAGTAAGAACATATTCATCTGGTATGTATATGCGTTTAGCATTTTCAGTAGCAATTAATGTTGATGCAGATATTTTATTAATAGATGAAATTTTATCAGTTGGGGATCAGCATTTTCAAGAAAAATGTTTTAATAAAATGCGTGAACTGAAAAAAGAAGGAAAAACTATGGTTTTTGTAACACATAGTATGGAATCTGTTAAAAACTTATGTGATAGAGCAGTATGGCTTTATGATGGAAGAGTAAGAATGGATGGAAATACAGATGAAGTAGTTAAAGAATATCTTAGAGTAACTACATAATATTTTAAAGAAAAAAGAAAACAGGAGCAAGGAGAAATAACAATGAACATATTTCAAAAAATATACAAATATAGAGAACTTTTAAAAACAAACGTAAAAAAAGAAATAAGAGGAAGATATAAAAATTCTATATTAGGAATTTTATGGTCTTTCTTAAATCCACTATTACAATTAGCAGTATATTCTGTTATATTTGGTGCATTACTAGCTGGGGGAGATAAAACATATCATATATACATATGTGTTGCTTTAATCCCATGGACATATTTTACAACAGCTATAACGCAATCAGCTTTTACTATTATAGGAAATGGAGATATTATAAAGAAGGTATATTTTCCTAGAGAAATATTGCCAATATCAGTAGTAACAAGTGGAGCAGTTAATTTCTTAATATCAACAATCATAATTTTAGCATTTGTATTAGGAGCAGGGTTAGGAATAACTAAGTACATTTTACTATACCCATTTGTATTATTAATACAATATATTTTGCTATTAGGAATTTCATTTATAGTATCATCAGTAACTGTATATTTCAGAGATTTGGAACACATTATAGGAGTTGTATTAATGGCAGCGTTTTATGCAACACCAATAGTTTACAAATTATCGGATTTACCTGCAAATCTACAAGTAATAATGAAATTAAATCCAATGACACATTTAATTAATGCATATAGAGACATTTTCTATTATCACCAAATGCCAGATATGAAAATGCTACTAATATTATTAGGAATTTCAATAGTATTAACAATTGTAGGATACTTCATATTTAAAAAATTACAAAAAGGATTTGCTGAAGAATTATAGAAACAGGGATTAGGGGACGGACCTTAAATTAAAAAGTAAAATATATAATAAGAAGGTTGGAATTATTTTACCTAACCAAATTTGTTTCTAAGAGAGGAATGTGTGTAATATGAAAAATATTAAAATATTTGCTTGTCCAACAGCTGAAAGTTTCACAAAAGAAATATGTGATTATCTAGGTATTGAAGTAGGAAAAATAAATCACATGAAATTTAAAAATGACAATAATTTTGTACAAATATTAGAAACCGTTAGACAAAAAGATGTCTATATAGTTCAAACAACGCAGCCACCAGTAAATGAAAGAATAATGGAATTATTAATTACAATTGATGCAGCAAAAAGAGCATCAGCTAAAAACATAAATGTTGTATTGCCATATTTTCCATATTCAAGATCAGACAAGAAAGATCAATCACGTGTTCCAATTACAGCAAAGTTAATGGCACAAATTTTAGAAGCTGCAGGAACCACTAGAGTAATTACTTGTGATTTGCATAATCCAGCAATACAGGCATATTTTAATGTTAATTGTGATAGATTAACAGGAGAGTATTTACTAGAAAAGTATTTCAAAGAAAAAGAATTAGATAATATGGTAATAGTAGCAACTGATGCAGGAAGTTCAAAAAAGGCATACAAATATTCTGAATATTTTAAATGTCCAATAGCATTAGTAGATAAAAGAAGAGAAGGGAATGACGATAGAGCAATAGCAAGCACAATTATTGGAGATGTAAAAGATAAAAATGCTATTATTTTTGATGACGAAATAGATACAGCAGGATCTATGATGGAAACAGTTAAAGTTTTGAATAGATTTGGAGCAAAAAATATATATGCAGGATGTACACATGGGGTCTTATCAGGTCCAGCAATTGAAAGAATACAAAATTCAGAAATCAAAGAATTAGTAATTACAAATACAATACCACTTCCAAAAGAAAAACAAATCGATAAAATTAAAGTTTTATCAATTGCACCAGTATTTGCTGAAGCAATAAAGAGAATACATAATGAAGAACCTTTAGGAGAAATGTATAGAATAGATAAAATATAAAAATGTGCATAATAGAAAAGGAATGTATCAAATGAATGGAGAAGTAGAAAAAATAACTTTAAAAGATGTTAATCTAAAAAATATAAATTGGAAAACAATAAAAGGATTGTATTTTAATTATAAAGAAGTCATAAATTATTTAATATTTGGAGGATTAACAACAATAGTAAATTTTGTTGCATATTGTATATTTGCAAGAGCGATAGGAATAGATGAAGTTCTAAGCAGTGGAATTGCATGGGTTTGTGGAGTTTTATTTGCTTATGTAACAAATAAAATATTTGTATTTGATAGTAAAACAGAAACAAAAAAAGATTTAATAAAGGAATGTGTATCATTCTTTTTAGCAAGAGTTGTATCAGGAATAACATGTGATGTTGGTACTTTTGCTTTAATGGTAAAAGTATTTCATATAAATGATATTTTTTCTAAAATTGTAACACAGGTTATGGTTGTTATAGTTAATTATTTATTTAGTAAGTTTGTTGTATTTAGAAAAACTAGGGTTGAAAAATAATTACAATTTAGACTTGTGATTTAGAAGGGAATGAAAGAAACAGTGAAAAAAGTATCAGTTGTCATACCAATGTATTATGAAGAAGAAGTAGCAAAAGAGTGCTATCAAAAAGTAAGTGATGTTTTAAAAAGCTTAGATGACAAGTATGATTATGAAATCATATTTGTTAATGATGGAAGTAAAGATAAAACATTAGAGATATTAGAAAATATTGCGAAAGATGATAAAAAAGCAAAAATAATATCATTTTCAAGAAACTTTGGACATCAAGCAGCAGTAACAGCAGGTTTAAAAGAAGTATCAGGAGATGCAATAGTAATAATAGATGCAGACTTGCAAGATCCACCAGAGTTAATACCACAAATGCTTGAACTATGGGAACAAGGAAATGAAGTAATATATGGAAAAAGAAAAACAAGAAAAGGTGAATCAGCTTTTAAATTATTAACTGCAAAAATGTTCTATAAAACACTAAATGCATTATCAGATGTTGAAATTCCAAAAGATACAGGTGATTTTAGATTAGTTGATAGAAAAGTTGTAGATGTAATAAATTCACTTCCAGAACATAATAAATTTTTAAGAGGATTATTTGGTTGGGTTGGATTTAAACAAGAAGCATATGAATATGAAAGACAAGAAAGATATGCAGGAAAAACAAAATATCCTCTGAAAAAAATGTTAAAACTTGCTTCAGATGGAATAATCAGTTTTTCAACAAAACCATTAAAATTAGTAGGAGCATTAGGTATAGTTTCAATAATAATTTCAATAGCTTTATTGATTTATGCACTAATATCATATATTTTTAAATTAAATCAACTTTCAGCAGGATGGACATCAATAATTGTTACTGTAACATTTTTTGCAGGTGTTCAATTACTTTCTTTGTGGATTATTTCTGAATATATTGGTAGAATCTATGATGAGTCAAAAGGAAGACCACAATATATAGTTGATAAAAAGATTAATTTTGATGAATAGTTAATAGTTATACAAATTATAGAATAGTCTTGATAGAAAAAACTTATTCTTACAATGAATAAGTGAACATTGAAATATACAAGATTGGAGATAATAGAGGATGTACGAAATATTAGAAAATGGAAAGACAAAAGATGCTGAAAGGAAAAATTATAGAATATATAAGAATCCAGAGAAAGTTTATGATGAATATTTTTGTCATGGCATAGAAGGTAGAGATGAGTTATTAGAAGGAATTATATATTTCTCGCATAATAGCGAAATTACAAGAATACAGAAAAAAAACTATAATAAAGTTATAAGAAATAAAAGTGAATTAGAAAGAACAATCGAAAGAGCAACTGATATTTATTTACAATTTTATAGATTTGTTGATTTAAATGATAGAGATAAGGTTCCTCATTATTATCACTTAGAAAATGAAAGAGATTTAAGAAACAACATTGAAACGCAAATAAGGAATAAAATACAACAATTGCAACAACAAAATGATGATTATATGTTTATTTCAAATCAAGAAAGATATCAAAATCCCCAAAGATATGATGAAGATGGAAAACAAAGAGATAATAGAATAAGAAGAATAAAAGAAGAAGATCAAGTTAGAAAAAATGCAGATATAAAAAATAAACAAATAACAAGAATATATTCTGAAACAATTGAGAAAGAAATAGGCAGAAGAGTAGAAAGAAAATTTAATGGAGTTTATAAAGAGGAAAAAGATAATCTTTATAAAGATATATATTATAAGATATATGAAGAAGAAAAAAAGAGATATTTTGATGAGAAAAAAGTAACAATAAAAGGCGATAAGATTATTTATTCAGCAAGAGAAAGATTAAGATATGCACATTTCCCAGAAGCTGCAAATCCAGATAACATACAACCATATATAGTAAGACATTGGACTGAAAATGTATATGATATATTATCATATTTAAATAACTTGGAAAAATTAGATAAATTGAAGTATTACAGAATTTGGTTACATACAAGAATTGAAAGATTAAGAAATAGAGGTTATATAGATGATAATGTGAGAAAAGAAATACAGGAACTGAAAGAACAAGTAGAAAAAGTAAAAGCATTACAGAAAAGAAGAGAAGATAGAAAGAAAAAAATGGAGGAAATTCGTAACGCAAATCACGAAGAAGAAAGATAATTATCTTTGAAATTTATATGGGAGTTGATAAACTTTGAGCGAAAATAAAAAAAGAATACTAACAGGAGATAGACCAACAGGAAAATTACATATAGGACATTATTTCGGATCTTTGAAAAAAAGAGTAGAAATGCAAAACTCTGGAGAATATGATATGTACATACTAATTGCAGATGTTCAAGCATTAACAGACAATTTTAACAACCCAGAAAAAGTAAGAAAAAATGTCAGAGAACTTGCAATGGATTACTTATCATGTGGAATAGATCCAGAAAAAACAACAATATATATCCAATCAATGATACCAGAAACTGCAGAACTAACAGTATATTATTCAAATTTAGTTACAATAGCAAGACTAGAAAGAAATCCAACAGTAAAAACAGAAATAGCACAAAAAAAGGAACTATTTGGAGAAAGTGTAACATATGGATTTTTAGGATATCCTGTAAGCCAAGCAGCAGATATAACAACATTTGAGGGTGAATTAGTCCCAGCAGGAGAAGACCAAGAACCTTTAATTGAGCAATGTAGAGAAATAGTTAGAAAATTTAATAACATATATGGAGAAGTCTTAAAAGAGCCTAAAATAGTATTATCTGATGGAAAAAGAATAAAAGGGTTAGACGGAAATGAAAAAATGGGAAAATCACTTCGGAAATGCAATCTATTTATCAGATAGTGAAGAAGAAATAACAAAAAAAGTTATGAGTGCAGTAACAGACCCTAATAGAATAAAAAAAGATGATTTAGGAAATCCTGATATATGTATGGTATATTATTATCATAAACTATTTTCAAGTAAAGAAGAAGTAGATACAGTATGTTCAGAATGTAAAGCAGGAAAAAGAGGCTGTGTAGCATGTAAAAAGCAATTAGCAAAAAATATCATTGAATATTTAAGACCAATAAGAGAAAAAAGAGCATATTATGAAGCCCATCCAGAAATAGTGGATAAAATATTAAAAGAAGGAACTGAAAAAGCAAGAAAAACAGCAAAGGAAACAATGAAGAAGGTAAAGCGTGCTATGAAGTTGGATTATTTTGAATAATTTGAAAAATAATTAGCATTTGGCGTTGTTAAACTTCATTTAAAATTTAATCAACGTACAAATAGTACGCCTCATAAATTTTAAATTTGTTTGCCTAACCAAATATCTAATTCTTTTCCAAATTAGTACATAGTAAGTATAATTGAGGAGAAAAATTATGGGATATTTAGATAAAAATCTTAAGAAAAGAAATCAACAAAGAAGGATTTCTGTGGATAATAAGAAAGAAGTATATGTAGATAAACAAGGTAGAGAGATATTTAATAATACTTTTAATAGTAGAGAAAAAGGATATACAATCACAATTTTTGGAGTAGAAGAACAAGGGCTTAAGGCAAAACATAGGAATGGAGAAATAACAAAACTAATGTTAGCAAAAGCGATAAAAGTTAGAAATGGAGATGCTTTGAGAGTAGATTCGGCTGACGATATTGCATTTGAATTAAAAGAAGGACAACAACCAGATGATAAAGTTTTGCAAGCAGTGGCATATGAATATGAGCGACAAAAAGTATTGATAAATAAAGCAACATGTGATTATTTAGGTATAGTTGATTATACAGATAAAGGATATAAAATAACACAAAAAAGTCAAAAGGTTGATGAATATATTAATCAAAATGTTGTTCCGGAGATTTTAGAAGAAAGAAGAGCAAGAAAAGAGTTATTAGCAGATAAATATGCTAAAAGGCAAGAGCAAGAAAAGGAAAGAGAAAGAAAGTTCTTGGAAGATTTAGATGCTAGAGGATATGTTGCACAGATGCAAAAAACTATGAAGAAAAGAATGGAAAATCCATATCTAAGAAAAGTGAGACAATATAAAATAAATGGTAAAACATATGAAGATTATGATGGGATAAATATTCAAACAGGTGATATTCTTAGAATAAGAAGATTAGATAAAGTAGGAAAAGATGGAGATGGAACATATCTATATCAAGGGTATGTGCATTCAACACCAAATGAGGATGATGTTGAATTTTTAGATAAAGCATTAATGGGAATACCTGTATGTTTCGATTTACCTAAAAGATTTTCGGATATTGAAATGGACAATAATCCAGAAGAAATAAGAAAAATTTTAGAGTTATTATCTGATGCAGGAAAATATAGTAGTCGAAAAGGTTTATCTTATATTGGTGGAATAGACAGAAAAGGTAAATTAAATCATAATACAGAACCAGATTCTTTTGGAATTGCAAATGCTATAAAAAGATTGAATCAAGAGTATGCTAAAAATAATGGAAATACCAGATAGGAGTAGTAGAAACAATGTTTACTGATTATACAAAAATTATCATAAAATCAGGAGATGGAGGAAATGGAGCAGCAACCTTTCGTCGAGAAAAATATGTAGCAGCAGGAGGGCCTGACGGTGGAGATGGCGGAAAAGGTGGAGACATCTATTTCCAAGTTGACAAAGATAAAAATACATTAATTGATTTTAGATATAATAAAAAATTCAAAGCTAAAAATGGAGAAAATGGAAGCGGAAGTAATTGCAATGGTAAATATGGAGAAGATTTAATTATAAAAGTACCAATAGGAACTGTTGTAAAAGATGCTGAAACTGGAAAGATAGTTGCAGATTTATCACATCCAGACCAAAAAGAATTAATATTAAAAGGTGGACGTGGAGGAAGAGGAAATTCACATTTTGCAACTTCAACAAGACAAGCTCCAAGATTTTCAGAAGATGGAGAAAGAGGAGAAGAAAAAGAAGTAATCTTAGAGCTAAAATTACTTGCAGATGTTGGATTACTAGGCTTTCCAAATGTGGGAAAATCAACGTTTTTGTCAGTTGTAACAGACGCAAAACCTAAAATTGCAAACTATCATTTTACTACATTAGAGCCAAATTTAGGAGTAGTAAAAACAAAAGACGGAAATGGATTTGTAATAGCAGATATTCCTGGAATTATTGAAGGAGCAAGTGAAGGAGTTGGACTTGGAATTCAGTTTTTACGTCATGTTGAAAGAACAAGATTATTATTACACTTCTTAGATGTATCTGGACAAGAAGGAAGAAATCCAGTAGAGGATTTTTATGCCATAAATAAAGAATTAGTAAAATATAGCGAAAAATTAAGTAAAAGAAAACAAATAATAGTAGCAAACAAAATAGATGTAATTCAAGATGATACTAATTTAAAAGAAGTAGAAGACTTAGCTAAAAAAGAGAATTTGAAACTATTTAAAATATCAGCAGCAACAAGACAAGGTGTACAAGAATTAATAGACTATGTATCAGAAGAACTAAAACAATTGCCAAAAGAAGAATTAGTAGAAATAGAAGATAGAGTAATATATACACTAGAAGATAAAAAAGACCAATGGGAAATCAAAAAAGAAGACGGAGTATTTATAGTAACAGGAAAAGCAGTAGAAAGACTAATGGGAAGAATAAATATAGAAGACAATGAATCAATGTACTACCTACAAAAATGCTTGAAAAATATGGGAATAGAAGACAAATTAAAAGAAATGGGAGTATGTGAAGGAGATACTGTAATACTAGACGGTTGGGAGCTAGAATGGTACTAACCGGGATTAAGGGGACGGTCCTAAAAATCCCTGCTTTTAGGGATTTGGGGACGGACCTTGAATAATTAAAAAAGTAACAAAAATTGAATAAGAATCATAAAATAAACCATAGGAGGCAATGATATGGAATTTATATTAAATACCATATTTTGGACATTAGCCCTTTATGGTTTATTTGAAATTATAAAAACAATTATATATATAACTGCATATACAAAAATGCAATCTGATGGTATATACATAATAATAGCAGTCAAAAATCAAGAAGAAAAAATAGAAGGATTTTTACGTTCAATTTTATTTAAAATTTTATATGGTAAAGAAGATTATTTAAAAAACGTAATAGTAGCAGATTTAAAATCAACAGATAAAACAAAAGAAATTGCAAAAAAACTTTCAAAGGAATATGATTGCTTGAAAGTTTTAAATTGGAGAGAATGTAAAGATATTATAGATAATATTGATGATGTGAATAATGAATTACATAAAATTCAAAAAAACACTTGATAAAATTGGAAAAATATGGTATATATAATATGAAATTTTATTCAAAAATTTTAATCTTAAAATTCCAAAAACAAATAAAAATAAAAGAATAGATTTGTACTGTTGCTTGAAATGGTACAGGCTTTATGATATATTGTATAGAGTTAGGAAGGAATTAAAGTAAAAATGGAGATTATCGGAGAAATAGGATCAATAATATATCAAAATGAAGTAAATAGTTACACAATAGCTGAATTTGAAACTGAAGAAGAAGAAACAACAGTAGTAGGTTATCTTCCTTTTATTCATGAGGGAGACAGTTTAAAACTTTTTGGAAAATTTGTTGAACATAAAGATTACGGAAGACAATTTAAAATTGATACATTTGAAAAACTTATGCCCAAAACTGCAAAAGCGATAGAAAAATACTTAGCAAATGGAAATGTTAAAGGGATAGGTGAGCAATTAGCCAAAAGAATTGTCAGAAAATTTGGGGATGAAACAATTTATGTCTTTAAACATGAACCAAGCAGATTAGCAGAAATTAGAGGAATTTCAGAAAATAAAGCAAAAGAAATGGCTGAAGATTTTGTTCAAAATTGGGAAGTTTGGCAGATAGTAGGTTTTCTAGAAAGATTTGGAATAGGAGCAGAAAATGCCAAAAAAGTTTATGACTTACTAGGTGTAAATGCAATAGAACAAATAGAAAAAGATCCATATATATTAATTGATATAGCACGTGGTGTGGATTTTAAGCAAATTGATAAAATGGCTTTAGATTTAGGAATTAGCTATGATAATGAAAAAAGAGTAAAAAGTGGTATAAAATATGGATTAATTAGAAGTACAAATAATGGTCATAGTTGTGTTTTAAAACAAAATTTAATTGAGTTTGTAATTTCACTTTTAGATGTAATGACGGAAAATGTTGAAGATAATTTAATTTCTCTAAGTGTAAATAATGAAATCGTATTAGAAGAAAGAACTGATGTCGAAACTGGAGAAGAACAAGAATATGTATATTTAGCTTCATATTATAATGCAGAAGACGAAATTGCTTTTAGAATAAAAAGACTTCAAAAAGCAAAAAATATGAAAAAAGTTGCTTCAATAGAAAAAGAAATCAAAAAAGTGGAAAAAGAATCAAGTATCGAATTATCAGATAAACAAAAAGAAGCTGTAAAATTAGTAAATGAAAATAATGTTGTAATAATAACAGGAGGACCAGGAACAGGAAAAACTACGATTATAAAAACAATTATAGACATATATGAAGAAAAAGGTAAAAAAGTGGTTTTGGCAGCACCTACACGGAAGAGCTGCAAAAAGGATGACAGAAACCACTGATAGAGAAGCATCTACTTTGCATAGACTTTTAGAAATAGGAAAAATAGATGAAGATAGTTTATATAAGAATGTAGGAGATTATGAAGGAGCACCAATAGATGCAGATTTGATAATAGTTGATGAAATGTCAATGGTAGATATGTTTTTGATGAATTATCTATTAAAATGTATATATCAAGGAACAAAATTAATATTAGTTGGAGATGAGGACCAATTACAATCTGTTGGTCCGGGAAGTGTTCTAAAAGATTTAATACATTCAGAGCAAGTAACAACAATTCATTTAGATAAAATATTTAGACAAGCTGCAAAAAGTAAAATAATACTAAATGCGCATCAAGTAAATCATGGAGAACCTTTTGTACAAAAGGAATCAGAAGAAATAGAAGAAGAAAGAAAACAGGACTTTTTCTTTATAAAAGAAACCTCACAAGAAAAAATGCTTGCACAAGTTATTTCTCTATGTACAGGAAGATTAAAAAATTATGGCAATTATGATTTCTTTCAAAATATTCAAGTACTTTCACCAACTAAAAAAGGTATGTTAGGGACAAAAGAATTAAATAAAGCATTACAACAACAACTAAATCCAAATGAGGATAATAGAGTGGAAAAATCAAGTATGGGTGCTATATATAGAGCTGGTGATAGGATAATGCAAATAAAAAATAATTATGATATGTATTGGGAAAGAGAAAAAAATGATAAGCTAGAAATGGGAAGCGGAGTATTTAATGGAGAGATAGGAACAATTACTAAAATAGATGAAAGAGAAAAGCAAGTAGAAGTACATTTTGATGATGATAAAGTGGCTTGGTATGAGTTTTCTGAATTGGATCAAATAGAACATAGTTATGCTATCACGATACATAAAGCTCAACGGAAGCGAGTTTGATGTTGTAATTATGGTTATACCACCAACTGCTCCTATGTTATTAACAAGAAATTTGCTTTATACTGGAATAACTAGAGCAAAGAAGTTGTTGATAATTGTTGGTATGGAAAAAGTGGTTGAGTTTATGATACAAAATGTGGATAGCAAAAAAAGAAATACAGGTTTGGAATATAAAATGAGAGCAGGAATTTAGGGGACGGTCCTAAAAATCCCTAAAATCAGGGAATCGGGGACGGACCTTGAAATAAAATTTCTTAATGTACTAATTTTCTAATAATTTATATCATTTCTCGTCTAACATTACAGAATATATAAATTCTAAAACTATCAAGTAGGCACTTCTCAAAGAAAGTTTGAGATTCTCCTACTTGATAATTAAAGAATTTCTAATATTCTTTCATTCGCATTCGAAATTTCATAAATTATTAGAAGATTAGTAATAAAGAAAAAATATTAAAGAAGGTCCGTCCCCACAGTCCCTAAAAAACGGGATTTTTAGGACCGTCCCCAAATCCCTGTTATGGGAAGAAGGTGAGTACTAAAAATTTTTATGATAGAATTTTAGATTTAGTTTATCCACCAGTGTGTGGAATTTGTGGAAAGTTTAATCAAGATTTTTTATGCAAAAAATGTCAAAAAATGCTAGAGGCAGAAGCAAAATTTGAGATAGATAAAGTTGATAATCAAGAATATTTTTTCGAAAATCATTTATATATTTTCAAATATGAAGGAATAATAAGAAAGTTAATTCTAAATTACAAATTTAATGAAAAATCTTATTTATATAAAACATTTGTAAATTTTTTGTTAAAAAATGAAAAATTCTTTAAAATTTTGAAATCTTATGATACAATAATTCCAGTTCCAGTAAGTTCAAAAAGAATGAATGAAAGAGGATATAACCAAAGCGAATTGATAGCAGATGATATAGTAAAACAAATTACTGAAATAAGTTCAAAGCATATATTAGATGGAATTTTAAGCACTCAAAAGAATAATATACAGAAAATTAAATATGAGTGTGTTACAGATTGTCTTATAAAAAATAAAAATATTATAGAGCAAAGTAAATTAAATAAAGAACAAAGACAAAAAAATATACAAGGTGTATATATTTTAAAAAATAAAGAAAAACTAATTAATAAAAAAATATTAATAATTGATGATATTTATACAACTGGAAGCACAGCAAATGAGTGTTGCAAAATTTTACAAGAAGCAAAACCTAAAAAAATAGATGTATTTACTGTAGCAAAAGACTAAAAAATATAAAAAATAGATAGAGATGTGTCCCAGAATGGACAAAATTGTCCAAACGGAAACGTCCCCAAATGGACAAAGGAGGAAACAATGGAAGATTTAGTTGAAAGTATCTTAGATTATATACGTTCTGATTATACAGATTATGCAGTAATGATAAATGGTGAATGGGGTTCAGGTAAAACTCATTTTTGGAATAATAAAGTTAGAAAAAAAATAGAATCTATGCAATTAAATGGCAAAAGATATACGACAATTTATATGTCTTTATATGGTATTTCAAATTTGGAAGAAATTAGCAAAAAAATCTTTATTGAAACAACACAATTAATGGATAAAAATTTAAGAAAGTTTATGAATAATAGTGAGCAAACAACAATCCCTGAATATGCAAAAACAGGGATTGATATGGCAAATTTATTTGGAGTAACACAAAATGGAGATAAATTAGATTATGCTGAATTTTTCTCAACTGATGATAAGGTTTTATGTTTTGACGACTTAGAAAGAGCAAATGTTGATGTTATTGACATTTTAGGATATATCAATAACTTTGTTGAGCATGACCATATAAAAACAATAATAATTTGTAATGAAAAAGAGTTATCAACAAAATTAAAAAGTTCAAATATAGAGATGAAAACATTTATAGCAACATACTTATTAGACAAGCAAAATGAATTAACTAAAGCAGATAAACCAATAGTTGAAAAAATACAGGATAAAATTGAACATGTCTTTGACAAGGCAAATGATTATGAGAGAATAAAAGAAAAACTAATTGGAGAAACTTTTGAATATGCTCCAAAATTTGATTATATCATAAATGGAATTTTAATGAGATATGAAAGTAATCCTGATTTAATTAGATTTTTAAGAGAAAATACTGGATTTATAATATCAACTTTTAATAAAAGTGGAACTCGAAATTTAAGAATTTTAAAACATGCATTAAATGACTTTAAAAAGATATATGAAATGGTAAGTAAATCATATCCAAACACAAGTAATAGAGTAATGCAAACAATGTTGATATTTACAATAGCTGTTTCATTTGAAATCAAAGCAGGAAAAATAACAAAAGATAAATTTGTAAATATCAAAGATAATGAAGAATATAAATCAATTTTGGTATCTTCTAGAATCTTAATGGATAATAGACAATTCTATATAAAAGAATTTGATAATAATTATTATTATAATTTTAAATCAGATTATCGTTTCTTTAAATTTATAGAATACTATGTTAGAACACGTATCTTTGATATGAAAATATTTAAAGAAAACATGGAAACTATAATAAATACAATAGATACAGAAAATCTACCAGCATATAAGAGATTATTAACTGAAGAATATTGGAAAATAGCAGATGATCAATTTGGAGGAGTAATAGAAGAAGTATATAATGATGTAAAGGAAGGAAAGTTAGAATTAATTGATACAGTAAAAATATTTGCATATTTTAGTTATTTTTCAAGAAAAGGTTTAATAGATTATGACTTAAAAACATTAAAAAATACATTTTTTACAGGTATGAATTTAGCATCATTAAAATCTGAATATTGCCCAAATCCTAAAGAAGAATTAGGAAAAGTAGCAATTGATGAATTAGAAGAAGATATGGATGATATTTTGAAGCATTTCAATATGTTGAATGAACAATTATTAGATAAGAAATATAAAGAAATAGCAGATGATGTAATGAGATGTATACCTATGAAAATGGAACAATTTTATGAAAAATTTGATAAACAATGTATGGAAATACCAATATTTAAATATGTTGACCCTTATCAATTATTTCAAAGAATTTCGTGTGCAAGTAATGAAGATATTGTATTAATTAAAGAAAAACTCGTAGATAGAGCCGAAAGATATACAAAACAAATTGAACCTGAGATGAAAGTTATAAAACAATTAAAACAAATTATTGATGATTATTTAAAAGGAAAGGATCCATCAATAAAAACTGTTATGCTTAAAGAATTTGCAAAAGAACTAGGATATATTTTAGATAAATATAAGCCAAGTTTCTTACCTAGAAAAGAGGAAAAGATTGAAGAAGTAGAAGAATAACTACTTCTTTATTTTTTTTTGACAAAAAATGAATAAAAAACAAGTAATAAGAAATAATAACAATATAAACAAAATTTGAAACAAAAAGGGAGGAAGATTATGAAAGCAACTGGAGTTGTAAGGAGAATAGATGATTTAGGAAGAGTAGTAATTCCAAAAGAAATAAGAAAGACATTAAGAATAAAAGAAGGGGATCCACTTGAAATATTTACAGATAGAGAAGGTCAAGTAATATTAAAAAAGTATTCACCAATTGGAGAGCTATCTGAATTTGCAGCAGGTTATGCAGAAACATTATCAAAAACAACAGGACATATTGCATGTATAACAGATAAGGATACAATAATAGCAGTATCAGGAGGTTCTAAAAAAGAATTTTTAGAGCAAGACATTAGCCAAGAATTAGAACAATTAATGGAAGATAAAGAAGTATATACTAGTAAAGAAAATAGTGATATTGCTATGCCAATTACCAAAAATGATAATCAAGAAAGAAAACATAATGCGCAAGTTGTATATCCAATAATATCAAATGGGGATACAATAGGAACAGTAATATTAATGTCAAAAGAGGCAAATGGAAAAATGAATGATGTTGAGAAAAAAGTAGCTCAATCAGCTGCGACATTTTTAGGAAGTCAAATGGAAATTTAGGCTTTGGGGATTGCTTCAAAAATTCCGTTTATATTAAATTTTAGAAAGGACAAAGAAAAAGTCCCAATATGGACTTAGCTTGTCTTTTTTAAATTGTTTTCATCAGTTAATCCGACTATATAATCAATAGAGGTTTCGTAAAATTTAGCAAGAGTAATAAGATGCTGAATAGGAATAGTTCTTTTACCTTTTTCATATTCAGAATAGTATTGTTGAGAGATTCCTAATAACTTTGCAACATCTTTTTGATACATATCATGATCTTCTCTTAAATCTTTAATTCTTTTAAATTTCACTGTAACCTCCTTGTAAACATTAAAAAATTTAATTATATTTTAACAAAAAATTTTTATAAGTAACTTAAATACATTAGAAGTCGTGTATACAAATGTATTTCTGGATGTATACAGTATATAAAATATAAAAAATTAAAATATAAATTAAAAAATGGGATTAAAAACTCTGAATAGAGAGTTACAGTTTATTTTAAAATTATCAATGACAGAAAAGATAATGTATATAAAATATACATAATTAATTGTGTACAAAATTTGAAAGTAGCAGAATAAATACCAAGAAAACCTTGCTATTTTGGTATTTATGTAGTAAAATTAGAACGTACTTAATTAAAAATTATAAAACTAAGAGAAGAAAATATTAATAAAAAAGTAGCATAGAAAGAAAGGAAATGACGTAAATGAAAGCAATAGAAATAAGAAACAAATACTTAAACTTTTTCAAAGAACATGGACATACAGTAATACCATCAGCACCATTAATACCAGAAAATGACCCATCAGTATTATTTACAACTGCAGGAATGCAACCACTAGTACCATATCTATTGGGAGAAAAGCACCCACAAGGAACTAGATTAACAGACTATCAAAAATGTGTAAGAACAAACGACATTGACGAAGTAGGAGACAATAGACATCTAACATATTTTGAGATGTTAGGAAATTGGTCATTAGGAGATTACTTTAAAGATGAATCAATTCAAATGAGCTTTGATTTCTTAACAAAAGAGTTAGGAATACCAGTAGAAAAATTATCAGTAACATGTTTTGCTGGAGATGAAGATTGTCCAAGAGATGAAGTTTCAGCAAATGCATGGAAAAGAGCAGGAATTCCAGAAGAGAGAATATATTTCTATGGAAAAGATGATAACTGGTGGATAGCAGGAGAAGAAGGACCATGTGGACCAGATACTGAGATGTTTTATGATACCGGAAAACCAGCATGTGGACCAAATTGTGAGCCTTGTTGTGATTGTGGAAAATATGTTGAAATATGGAATAATGTTTTTATGGAATATTTCAAAGATAAAAATGGATATTCAAAATTAAAGCAAAGAAATGTAGATACTGGTTTGGGATTAGAAAGAATGACAATGTTATTGCAAGGAAAAGAAACACCTTTTGATACAGAATTATTTGCCCCAGTAATGAATAAACTAAAAGAAATTCAAAAAGCAGACATAATCGAGAGCAGAAGGATAGTAGCAGAACATTTACGTTCAAGTATGATGATTATATCTGATGGTGGTAGACCAAGTAATTTAGATAGAGGATATGTCTTAAGAAGATTAATCAGAAGAATGATAAGACATATGAATAAATTACAAATAGATTTAAATGAATTATCAGCTTTAATAGATATAAATGTTGATAACTTAAAAGAAATGTATCCTGACTTAGAGAAAAATAGAGAAGTTATAAAAAATGTAATAATAGAAGAAAAAAATAAATTTGTAAAAACGCTATCACATGGTGAAAGAGAATTTGAAAAAGAAATAGCAAAATTAAAAGAAAAAAATATTGATACAATTCCAGGAACAGTAGTATTTAGACTTTATGATACTTATGGATTTCCACCAGAAGTAACAAAAGAATTAGCTGAAGAAAATGGATTTAAAGTAGATTTAAAAGAATTTGAAAAATTATTCAAAGAACATCAAGAAAAATCAAGACAGGGAGCAGAGCATAAATTTAAAGGTGGACTAGCAGACCAAAACGAAAAGACAATAGCATATCATACTGCAACACATCTTTTACATGAAGCGCTAAGAGAAGTATTAGGAGAACATGTAAAACAAAGTGGTTCTAATATAACAGAAGAGAGATTACGTTTTGACTTTACACATCCACAAAAAATGACAAAAGAAGAAATCCAAAAAGTAGAAGACTTAGTAAATGAGCAAATAAAGAGAGATTTGCAAGTCAAGTGTGAGGAAATGAGTTATGAGGATGCTAAAAACTCAGGAGCAATAGGATTATTTACTGATAAATATGGAGATAAAGTTAAAGTATATACAATAGGAGATTTCAGTAAAGAAATTTGTGGAGGACCTCATGTGACACATACAGGAGACATGGGAACATTTAAAATAAAGAAAGAAGAGTCTAGTTCGTCAGGAGTTAGAAGAATTAAAGCAGTTCTAGTGCAATAGGGACGGCCCAAAAATGCACTAATTTATGCAAATGGGACGGGCTAGCCTGTCACGTTTGCACGTTTCAGTGCAAAGTAACACGTCCCCAATGCACCCACCAAATGAGCAGAAAGGAATGAGAGTAAAATGGAAGATTGTATTTTTTGTAAAATAATTAGAGGTGAAATTCCTTCAACTAAAGTGTATGAAGATGATGAAATATTAGCTTTTAATGATGTGAATCCAGCAGCACCTATTCATATATTAGTAATACCTAAAAAACATATTAATTCTTTAGCAGATATGAAGCCAGAAGATGAAAAATTGGTTGGCAAAATTTATGGAGTTATAAATAAAATTGCAGAAAGAGAAGGCTTTAAAGATGAAGGTTTTAGAGTAATTGTAAATTGTGGTAAAAATGGTGGGCAAGAAATAATGCATTTACACTTCCATATCTTAGCAGGAAGACAACTAGGAGAAAAAATTGTATAATTATGTATATTAAATTTTACTAATTTTACGAAAACTATACACTTTTTGTAATAAATGTGGTATAATTATAATAGAGTGAAAAGAGATACGGAGGTAAAAGATTATGTTTGAGAGTAAATATAGTAAAGTATTAACAGTAATATTAGTTATAGTAATAATAGCAGTACTAGGATTATTAGGATTTTTAGCATACAACTATTATCAAAACTATGTCATATCAAGAGATACATCAGCATTTGTTGATGATTTCCAAGGAGAAGTTGCTGATGGAGAGGCAAATGATACAAATACAACAAACTCTACTGATGAAAATCCACTTAATCAATTACAAGATTCTAATACTTCTTCTGGTAGTACAACACAAAAAACATATAAAGGTTTTGGAGTATTAGGAACAATGGAAATTCCAGCAACAAACTTTAAATATCCTGTTCTAGAAAAAGTAACTAAAAAATCAATTGAAACAGCAGTTGCATTTTTATATGGTGTAGGTTTAAATGAACCAGGAAACAGTGTTATTATAGGACATAACTATAGAAATAACTTATTCTTCTCAAATAATAAAAGGCTAAATATAGGTGATGTAATTTATATTACAGATAATGATGGAGAAACATTAACATATACAATATACAATAAGTTTGAGACTACACCAGAAGATACATCTTTCTATCAAAGAGATACAGGTGGAGTTCCAGAAGTTACATTATCTACTTGTACAGATGATAGTAGTGCAAGATTGATTATATGTGCTAGAGTTGAAAATTATAATGCTTAAATAATTTAATAAAAAATAAAAATTTAAACTAAGAAGAAAATTAAAACTTCTTAGTTTTTTAGTTTTGTCAAATCATATAATTAGATAATTTAAGTAAAAGAGGTGTATATAAAATTGATTTTTATGTCAAGATATGGTAAAATATAAATGTTATTGTTAAAAGAGAGAATAGTTGAAAGATTAGATTTATGTTTTTGGAAAGGGATGAAATCTGAAATGGGATTTTTAGATGCGTTATCAAAAGTACTAGGTTTAGATACTGAAAATGAAATATCGCCAATAGAAACTAAAAAAGATAATAATGAACTAGAAGGAAGTATTGTGTTAGAACTTGCAAAAATGAAACAAAAAATTATTGCTATGGAAATACATTATCCAGAGAAAGCTGAAGAAATAAAACAAAAAATACAAGAATTAGAAAGTTATATTGAAAATAGTGTTGAAATGAATTTTGAAACACAAACTCATATAAATGAATTATATGACGAGATAAAAAGAGAATTTAGTCAGTTTAGTAAGGTAAGTGAAGAAAAATTTTTACTTAGTGAAGTTAGGTTCATATATAAAGAACTGACTAAAATATTTTATGGAGAAGAGAATAGTGAGCAAGAAATAAATAAGCGATATATTAATGAATTAGAAGATAAATTAAATATCTTAGATGATAGAAAAAAAGAATTTAATGGGTTAAAACAACAACAATATATTCAAGCTCTTATTAATGCTAAATATAGACTTAGATGTTGCAAAATGATGTCAGGCATTTTGAGTATAAATGCATTTGCTACTGCTCCAGAGGTAGAAAGAATTTTTTATGCTAATATTTTTGCGGAAGATATAAAAAAAATGGGAAGCATGATTAACAGGATAAAATTCAAATATAGTTTGAAGGAATTAGAAATATCTTTAGAAGAGCATGAAGAAAAGATAGATAAAATTATTAATCAAATAGGAAATGCATATACAGAGGAAAGAGAAAGGCTTATTACAGATGTTTTTGATGAAGATTATATTATGCGTTTATATGTTGAGACTATGAAAGTATTAAGAGATAAAATTACTTTTTTAGATAGGGATACAGAAAAATTAAAGCAAGAGATTGAAGAGAAACAAAGACAAGAAGAAGCAGAGAAAAAAAGACATGAAGAATTAGAAAAAGAAAGAAAAACATATAAAGGTTTAACAGAAGAACAACAAAAAGAAAAAATTAAACAAATTGATGAAAGTAATTTTGACCCAATTGAAAATTATAAAAATATTTTGTCTTATGAATTAGATGTAGCAAAAGAAAAAGGATTATTAACTAACAGAAGTTTATTAAAGACCGAAGGAAGTCAAGTAATTGGAATTAGTAAAGCTGAATTATTTAGTACAATGAAAGAATTAAAGAAACGAAATATACAATTTGCAATATTAACAGATGAAGAACAGTCAAACAATTTTTTAGTTCTTCCATCAGGAATTTGTTGGAATGATATTAAAAGGAGTATTCGAATTTATCATAATATTGGAGGAGAACCATATAGCACTAGAAATATTGAAGGTAAAGTTGGCTTGGGATTTATGCAGTTATGTAATCAACTTCCAGAAGAGTATTTTGACAGAGGTCAAATAGGGATAAATCCTAATGGAGGTTTATATTATGCTGATTATTATTGTGAAGATAGAGCAACTGAAAAAATTTATAACATATATAAAAAAATCGAACAAATGGCAAGTGAAGAAAATGATATAAAAGATATAAAATTTTATTTGGAAGTACCATATAAAAGACCAATATGTCCAATTTTAGAACAATTAAAACAAGCAGGAATAGAATATTATCTTTTATCTGATGATGAAGTAACAAGAAAAGAAAAAATGACTAAAAAAATATATATTGACAGAAAAAATTTAGAAAAATATAGAGAAAAAATACATAGTCAAATATCTAATCAAGAAAAAGGTCAAGTTACAATAGGCTTAGAAAATGTGAATTTGAGAGATTGGGTTTTTGAAGGAACTGATGTACCATTTATAAAAGAAATGGAAGAAAAAAGATTAAGAGAGCAAGAAGAAAAACAAGCTGAAGAAAAGAAACAGGAACAAGAAAGATTAGCAAGAGAAGAAAGAAAAAAACAATATGCAAGTTTATCTGAACAACAACAAAGACAACAAATTAAAAAAATAGATGATAAAAGTTTTGATGTTACACAAAGTTATAAAGATATATTACAATATGAAAAAGAAGTTGGAGAAGCAAAAGGACTATTAGATGAAAAAAGTGAAATGGCAACAGATGATATTTCTTTTATGAGAGTAAAAAGAGGAGAAATTTACGAATACTTGATGAACGCAAGAGAAAAAGGAATTAGAGTTACTATATTATCAGATGTAGATGATGATAAAAGTAATACTGTAATCGCTATAACAAAAGGTAAAACTATAAAAAAAGATATGAAATTTGAAGAGGATGGATCGTATATAGATACTAGCCAAAAGTTATGTGATTTAAAATTATCAAAAGGATTTGCTATATATTTACAAAAAAATAATACAAATAAAAATGTAAAAATATCAGATAAATTATATCCATTTTTATTTCATAATAGAAATTTTACAGGAGAAAGGGTTGAAGCAAGGGAATCAATAAGAAAAACATATGAAAAATTAGTTAAAGAAAAAGGTGAAACTCTAGTACCAGAAATGAAATTCTATATAGAAATACCATACTTAAGACCGATGCTACCAATACTAGAAGCACTAAAAAAAGAAGGAATAGAATATTATATCCCACCAATAGATGAAAAAACTTTAAAATATAATGAAACAAAAAAGATATATATTGATGTGGAAAATTTAGAAAAATATAAAGAAAAAGTACATAGCCAAATCTCAAATGGTCAAAAAGGTCTTGTAATAGTGGGAGATAAAGGATTATCAGAAGCGGATTTGATTTTAGGAGATTGCAAAAAAGATTTAGAAAGATTAATAGAAGAAAAGGAATTATAATATTTTATAAAATTCCTTTTCTTTTTTTAGAAAATTGTATATAATATGTGAGAATAAAAAAACAAAAAAGGAATGATAACAAAATGAATAAAAAACAAGCAAAAGAAAGAATTGAAGAATTAAGAAAGAAAACAGAATATTATGCTGAGAAATATTATGATGAAGACAAGCCAGAAATATCAGACTTTGAATATGACATGTTAATGGTAGAGCTAAGAAATCTAGAAAAAGAATATCCAGAATTCCAATCAAAAGACTCATTAACACAAAAAGTAGGAGGACATGTAAAAGAAGGATTTTCAAAAGTAACACATGAAGTACCATTACAAAGTTTGCAAGACGTATTTAGTATAGAAGAAGTTGAAGAATGGGTAGAAAAAATAGAGCAAAAAGCAAAAGAAAATGAAATAAAAGATGTTAGGTATGTTGTAGAAACCAAAATAGACGGATTATCGTCAGCATTAGAATATAGAGAGGGTAAATTTGTAAGAGGAGCAACAAGAGGAAATGGTTTAGTTGGAGAAGATGTTACAGAAAACTTAAAAACAGTTAAAACTATACCACAAGAAATAAAAGATAAAATCAATATAACAGTTCGTGGAGAAGTATTTATTAGCAAAAAAGACTTTGAAGAAATGAATCAAGAAAGAGAAGAAAATGAAGAAGAATTATTTGCGAATGCAAGAAATGCAGCAGCAGGTTCACTAAGGCAGCTAGATAGCAAAATAACAGCAAAAAGACCATTAGATATATATATATTTAATGTGCAGAAAATAGAAGGAAAAGAATTTAATTCTCATTTTGAAGAATTAGAATACTTAAATAATCTAGGATTTAATGTGAATCCAGTTAGAATTTATTGCAAAACAATTGAAGAAATAAAAAAGGCAATTCAAAAAATAGGTGATGACAGAGAAAATTTGACATTTGGAATTGATGGAGCAGTAGTAAAAGTTGATGATTTACACTTTAGAGAAATATTAGGAACAACGGCTAAAACTCCAAGATGGGCAGTTGCATATAAATATCCACCTGAGCAAAAAGAAACAATTTTAAAAGATATAGTATGTCAAGTTGGAAGAACAGGAGTAATTACACCAATGGCAATCTTAGAGCCAGTTAAAGTTGCAGGTTCAACAATATCAAAAACAACACTTCATAATGAAGATTTTATAAAAGAAAAAGAATTAAAAATAGGAGATACAGTTGTAATCCAAAAAGCAGGAGATGTAATACCAGAAATAGTAGAAGTAAAAAAAGATAAAAGAACAGGAAAAGAAAAAGGCTTTGAAATGCCAAAGACTTGTCCAGTATGTGGAGCGCCAGCAATAAGAGAAGAAGGAGAAGCGGCAATAAGATGTACTGGAATAGAGTGTCCTGCAAAATTATTTAGAAATCTAGTTCATTTTGTATCAAGAGAAGCAATGAATATTGATGGATTAGGAGAAAGTATAATCCAGCAATTACTTGATAGAAAATTAATTGCAAATATTGCAGATATATATACTCTAAAATTTGAAGATATAGCATCATTGAAGAAAAATGGAAAGAAATTTGCTCAAAACTTAGTAGATAGTATTGAAGCAAGTAAACAAAATGATTTATATAGATTGATAACGGCATTAGGAATCAGACATGTAGGAACAAAAGCATCAAAAATATTAGCTAAAAAATATAAGAATATAGACAATTTGTTAGAAGCAAATTTCGAAGATTTAAGTACAATTGCTGATATTGGTCCAGTAATGGCAAATAGTATAATTGAGTTTTTTGGACAAGAACAAACAAAAGACTTGATAGCAAAACTAAAAGAAGCAGGAGTTAATACAACATCATTAGAAGAAGAACTGGCAGACAATAGATTTGAAGGAAAAACATTTGTATTGACAGGAAGTCTTGAAAAATTCACAAGAGGAGAAGCAAGTGATATTATAGAAAAATATGGTGGTAAAGTATCAGGTTCAGTATCTAAAAAGACAGATTATGTATTAGCAGGAGAAGAAGCAGGAAGCAAGCTAACAAAAGCACAAAGCCTTGGAGTAACAATAATAACAGAAGAACAATTTGATGAGATGGTTAGTTTGGGGACAGGTTCGAAGTGACCATTTTTGGATACTTTGGGGACGCCACTAACCAAATAGTAATAATTTATGGAGAAAGGAACGAAAAGATTAATGGAAGATTATACATTTGAAAGAATGTGGTTTGACTTAAAAAATGGATATCAAATATATTATACTTATGTTGGAAACAGATATCTTTTATTTAAAACAGCGGAGAATTGCTATACACAAAAACTATTATCAGAGCACAAAAAAAATCCACAACCAAAAATGTTGATGTTGACTTTAAAAAGAGTCAAAGAGATGTTCCCATATATGGAGGACATTGAATATAAAATGACAACAGAAGATTGAAGAAAAAAAGTTAGAAAGGTATGAAGTAAAAATGGCAACAATTATTGATGGAAAAGAATTAGCAAAAAAAATAAGAAAAGAATTAAAGGTTGAATGTGATGAATTAAAATCAAAAGGAATAAATCCAAAACTTGCAGTAATAATGGTTGGAGATAATCCTGCATCTAAAGTGTATGTAAGAAATAAAAGCAGAGCATGTGAAGAAATCGGGATAGAATATGAAGAACATCTTTTACCAGATGAAACAACACAAGAAGAATTGATTGATTTGATAAAGAAATTAAACGAGGATAAAAGTATAAATGGAATCTTATTACAAAGTCCAGTACCAGAACATTTAAATATAAATCAAGCCTTTAAAACAATCACATATAGAAAAGATGTGGATGGTTTTACACCATCAAGTGTAGGAAAATTGTGTATAGGAGAAGATACATTCATATCATGTACGCCATATGGTGTTATGAAAATGTTTGAAGAGTATAATATTGACTTAACAGGTAAAGATGTGGTAATATTAGGAAGAAGTAATATTGTTGGAAAGCCTTTGATACAATGTTGTTTATCAAAAAATGCAACTGTTACCGTATGCCATTCTAAAACTAAAAATTTAAAAGAGCATACAAAAAGAGCAGACGTAGTAATTTCAGCAATCGGAAAAGCTAAATTTGTTACTAAAGATATGGTCAAACCAGGAGTTGTTATAATTGATGTTGGAATTAATAGAAATGAAGATGGAAAACTTGTTGGTGATGTTGATTTTAAAGAAGTTGAGCCAATAGCAAGTTATATAACACCAGTTCCTGGAGGAGTTGGACCAATGACAATAGCTATGCTTATGAATAATGTTATAAAAGCAGCTAAAGAACAAAACGATGAAAATACAATGTTTTAAATAAAAATTCCTGTAATAGAGTATTAAATAAAATAGTCTATTGCAGGAAAAATTAAAAATTTTATATTTTTTTATTCAAAGATTTAGTCATTTATTATTATTTCGATAGAATCCAAAAAATACGATGAAATTAGAAATAGGAAGGTGGAATATATACAATAAATTTATGAGAAATTTAGAAGAAAAGAGATTTTGGATTTGGTTTTCTATGGTAGAAAATTTAGGGAGTAGAAGGAAGCAAAAACTATTAGAAATCTTTAAAAATCCAGAAAAAATATATAATTTATCAAAAAAAGATTTAATGGGAATTGATGGTATAGGGGAAAAGCTAGCAGAAAATATTATTGATGAAAAAATAAAAAAACAAGTTGATGAGCAGATAAGAAAGATGAAAGAATTAGGTGTGGATATAATTTCAATAAATGATGAAAATTATCCACAAGTGTTAAAAAATATATATGATTATCCTATAAGTCTGTTTGTAAAAGGAAATATTAAAGACTTGCAAGGGTCTTCTATTGCAATTATTGGTTGTAGAGAAGCGAGTGAATATGGAAAAAAAGCTGCAAAATATTTTGGGTATAGTTTAGCGAAAAGTGGATTTAATATAGTTAGTGGATTAGCAAAAGGTGTGGATAGTTATTCACATATCGGAAATCTCAAGGCTAAAAAAGTGGACAACTTATCCACATGTGGAAAAGTTGTCCACAATACTCTATTTGCAATTGGCAATCCAATAGCTGTAGTTGGTAGTGGCTTAGATATTATATATCCAAAAGAAAATGAAACTTTACAAAATGAGATATTGGAGGTTGGTGGTACTATTATCTCCGAATATCCATTGGGAACTATGCCAGATAAGATGAATTTCCCAGCTAGAAATCGTATAATTAGTGGCTTAAGTGAAGCGGTGCTAGTTATAGAAGCAAAAAAGAAAAGTGGAACACTATTAACAGTTGATTTTGCCTTAGAGCAGGGAAAAGAGGTTTTTGTTGTACCACGGCAATATTAATTCTTTAAATTCTATTGGTACAAATGATTTAATTAAACAGGGAGCAAAGCCTGTTACTTGTTATGAAGATGTATTAGAAAACTTGTAATAAAAAATATTTGTACTTGAAGTGAAAAATTTTCGAAAAAGTATTGACTTTTGTCTTAAAATGGTTTATACTTCTAAATGTGCTCAAATAAAAAGAGCATAGATGCTCCCTTAGCTCAGTTGGTCAGAGCAACCGGCTCATAACCGGTGGGTCCAAGGTTCGAATCCTTGAGGGAGCACCATTAATTTTATAAGGGTAGGTGGCCGAGTGGCTAAAGGCGGCAGACTGTAAATCTGTTCTCATTTGAGTACGAAGGTTCGAATCC
>CALXZZ010000010.1 GCA_944393365.1 uncultured Clostridia bacterium | reverse complement strand
CTTGTTAAAGATTTTGTAAATATGAAAGAAATAACAAGGACAATGCTTGTATCTTTAGTTGATAAGATAGAAATATCTGAGAATAAAGAAATAACTATATATTATAAATTCAATATTTTAAATATGGGAAAAGAAGATAATAAATTGCAAAATGTTGGCTAAATAAAAAAATAGTCATAACGGAATATTAGGACAATTATAGTTTTATTAATCCTTGCTGGAGTAAGTATTGCAACATTAACTGGAGAAAATGGAATACTTACAAGAGCACAAGAGGCAAAGAATAAAACAGAGCAGGCAGAAAAAGATGAAAAAGAAGAATTAGGAGATATGGAAGACATACTAAATGAATATGTATCAGGACTGGAAGTGGAACAGGTAACAGATGAAAATCCAGGAGTATTAGAAGGAACAGGAACAGATACAGACCCTTATATTATAAATAGTATAGAAGATTTAGTAGTGTTTGCAAGTAATGTAACAAATGGAACCACATATGAAGGGCAAACAGTAAAATTAGGATTAAGTTTAGACTTTAATTCAAATAAATCATATGTAGATCCATTAAGAACAGATTATGGACAGTATGGATATAATGGAGAATTAAAAACTTTATTAACAACAGGTAGTGGGTTTATTCCAATAGGAAGTGTAACGGGAGATCAAAGTAAAAGTTTTTTAGGTATTTTTGATGGCTATGGCAATTCAATAGATAATATTTATATAATGAGGAAATGTGATTCTGTTAATCAAGAAATAGTAGGAGGAATGTTTAATGATAATTATGGAAATATTAAAAATTTACAAATAAATAATGGGAAAATAGAGGTTATAGGTAATGGAAATACTTATTTATTAGTTGGAGGAATAGTAGGAAGAAATTGGGGAGAGATTTTTAGATGTAGTTATTCTGGAAGTTTAAATTCCAATGGAAATATAACAGCACAATCACTATTAGGGGGAATAGTGGGGCAAAATCAATCAACCATTGAGGAATGTTATAATGGGGCAAGTGTATATATTAATGATACAAATTTATCTAATGAGATTTTTATTGGAGGCATAGCTGGACAAAATAGAAAAGGAAAAATTGGTAATTGCTATAATTTAGGAAATATAACAGGTAAAAGTGAAAAAATTTTATATATTGGTGGAATTACAGCATATAATCATCAAAAAATTTACAATAGTTATAATATTGGTGAAATAGAAGGAGAAGGAGTGACAGAATTAAACATTGGAGGAATATCCGGTGTAAATAGTTATATTGAAAATTGTTATAATCTAGGAAAAATATATGGAATAGAGAATTCAGTCGCTAATATTGGAGGAATAGTTGGAAATCAACTTGCTGGAAATGAGGAAACGGCTATAATAAACAATTGTTCTAATATTGGTCAGATTGTTATTAGTGATAATGCGAATATAGGAGAAATAGTTGGAAAAAATTCTTGGACAACATTGAATAATTGTTATTATAACTTTCAAAATGGGATAGATGCTATAGGTGAAAATACAGGAGGAACTTTAAATAATGTTATTCAAACGGATAATATGCCAACAGTTTTATCAATTATTGGAAGTAAATTTAAAGAAGATATCGATAATATAAATAATGATTATCCTGTATTAATATGGCAATAAAAGTATGTATACTTATAAATTCATGAAAAAATATTGTACTTAACAGCATGTGTCACGAAAAAGTCAAAAGATTTTTGTAACTGTATAAATGATGTTAGCAAACCTATCACAGGTGTCATTCAGGTGAAACCCAATGTAATCAGTTTAAGAAAATATAATCAATTAGTACTAAATAATTAGGTAGATTGCCAAGCGGGACTTGTGTCCGCAAGGCGAAGAAATTAGGAGAATAATATTAATGAGTATATTAATATAGTAAAAATAGCTAAAGAAATGCATAAAAATGATATTATACTTGTAAAAATAGGGTAGCTTGTCAAGATTAGTGTGTGAATTAAAAATAATTTAAAAGTGTACTTAAACTATAAATTTAAGTACACTTTTATAATCTTTAACTTCTTCTTTTTCCAAAAATAGATAATATACGTAAAAATATATTAATAAAATCTAAATATAATTGCATTGCACAATAAATGTGTATTTTTTCAGTATCTATATTAGGCTCTTGTTGTAAAAGTTTTATCTTATTAATATCATAAATTGTAATTCCAAAAAATAAAATCAAAATTGCCCAATCTAGAAAAAGTTCAAATGCAGAGTTTTGTATAAAAATATTAATAATGCTAAGTACAATTCCTGCAATTAAAAATACTGATAAATAAGGTCTCCAAGATGTTAAATCTTTATCAGTTTTATAACCTATTATTCCTAGCACACCATAAATTATAGCAGAAACTATAAATAAGTAAATAATAGAACTTAATTCAAAAACAGCAAATATAACTGAAAGTGTAACACCATTAATCATTGCATATACAAAATACAATATTCCAACAAGAGTTGGTGGCATCTTTCTAAATAGTAGGCTAAAAACTAAAACTACAACAAGTTCTAAAATTAATAGCATATTGAAATAGTCACCTAAAACTATATCAATAAATAATCCTGAAGAATAAGTATACCAGGCAATAATTGCAGAGCCTAAAAGCCCTAGAAACATCCAAAAGAAAGTTTTTCCAAAAATCTTATTTTCAGATGAAATTGATTGGTTAGACATGTTTTCTTCCATGCAAATCCTCCTTTTAATATCTAAAAATTTATTACTCAAATTATATAATAAAAAAATATATAAAACAATAGAATTTACTATAAAAAAATGATATAATGCAAAACGAAGGGAGAAATAAAATGTCTAATTTTGTACATTTACATATACATAGTGAATTTAGTTTATTAGATGGAGCAAATAGAATAAAAGATTTGCCAGTTAGAGCGAAAGAATTAGGAATGGATGCAATTGCTTTAACAGACCATGGAGTTATGTATGGAGCGATTGACTTTTATAAAGCATGTAAAAAAGAGGGGGTAAAACCAATTATTGGTTGTGAAGTTTATGTTGCACCTCGTTCAAGATTTGATAAAGAGCCTAATATTGATAATAAATATAATCATTTAATATTACTTGCAAAAAACAATCAGGGTTACAAAAACTTAAGTAAATTAGTATCATTAGGATTTGTAGATGGTTATTATTATAAACCACGTATAGATTTAGAAATATTAGAAAAATATCATGAAGGACTAATTTGTTTAAGTGCGTGTTTGGCAGGAGCAGTAAACCAAGCATTATTAAATGGTGAACAAGAAAAAGCAGAAGAAATAGCTTTATGGCATAAAAGAGTTTTTGGAGATGATTATTATATTGAAATACAAAATAATGGGATAAAAGAGCAAGTGTTAGCAAACCAAAAATTAGTACAACTTGCAAGAAAATTAGATATACCATTAGTTGCAACAAATGATGCACATTATTTAAAAAGAGAAGACGCATATAATCATGAAGTTTTACTTTGTATACAGACAGGTAAAAGAATGAGTGACATAGATAGAATGAGATTTGACACTGATGAATTATATGTAAAATCTCCTGAAGAAATGATAGAATATTTTAAAGCATTTCCAGACGCAATCGAGAATACAGTTAAAATTGCTGAAAAATGTAATGTTGAATTTGAATTTGGACATACAATCTTGCCCAATTATGATGTACCACCAGAATATCCAACTCATTTTGATTATTTTAAAAAGCTATGTGATGATGGTATAAAGAAAAGATATGGAGAAAATCCGAGTAAAGAAATTTTAGACAGAGCTGATTATGAAATAAGCGTTATAAAAAAGATGGGATATGTTGACTACTTCCTAATTGTATGGGATTTTATTCATCATGCTAAAACTCATAATATACCAGTAGGTCCAGGTCGTGGTTCTGGGGCAGGTTCAATTATTGCATATGCAATAGAAATTACAGATATTGATCCAATGAAATATGGACTACTTTTTGAAAGATTTTTAAATCCAGAAAGAATTAGTATGCCAGATTTTGATGTTGACTTTTGTTATGAACATAGACAAGATGTTATAGATTATGTTGCAAATAAATATGGACATGACCATGTATCACAGATAATAACATTTGGAACAATGTCTGCGAGAATGGTAATAAGGGATGTGTCAAGAGTTTTGGATGTACCTTATGCCGAAGCTGATAAATTGGCTAAGATGATTCCAAATGAATTACATATTACCATAAAAAAAGCATTAGAACAAAACAAAGAGTTAGCGGATTTATACGAAACAGATGAAACAGTTAAAAAAGTATTAGATATAGCAATGGGATTAGAAGGTATGCCAAGACAGGCTTCAACACATGCGTGTGGAATTGTTATAACAAAAGAACCGGTTGATACATATGTACCTTTATATGTTCGTGATGGTCAAATTTCAACTCAATATATAATGACTACATTAGAAGAATTAGGTCTTTTAAAAATGGATTTCTTAGGACTAAGAACATTAACAGTTATTCAAGATACAATAGATTTAGTTAAGGAAAATAGAAGAATAGACGTAGAATTTGATAAAGAAATGGCAGATCCTAAAGTATATAAATTATGGCAAGAAGGAAAATCTTGTGGTATATTTCAATTTGAATCGCAAGGAATGACAAACTTCATGAAAGAATTGAAACCAGACTGCCTAGAAGATTTAATAGCAGGTGTTTCACTATATAGACCAGGACCAATGGATCAGATACCAAGATATATTAGAGGAAAGCAACATCCTGGACATAATGAATATACACATCCAAGTCTAGAGCCAATTTTAAATGTAACATATGGATGTATGGTATATCAAGAACAAGTTATGCAAATAGTACGTGATTTAGCAGGATACTCTTTAGGAAGAGCGGACTTAGTAAGAAGAGCCATGGGAAAGAAAAAATTAGATGTAATGGCAAAAGAAAGAGAAGTATTTATAAATGGACAAGTAGATGAAAGTGGAAATGTAATAGTACCAGGATGTGTTAGAAATGGAATAGATGCAGAATCTGCAAATAAAATATTTGATGAGATGGCAGAATTTGCAAAATATGCATTTAACAAATCACATGCAGCATGTTATGCAGTAGTAGCATATAGAACAGCATACTTAAAAGCATATTACCCAGCAGAATTTATGGCAGCAACTCTAAATAGTTTTTTAGGAAACCTAGACAAAATACCACAATACATAGATGAATGTAAATCACTTGGAATACAAATATTAAAACCAGAAATAAACAAGAGTAGCACAAAATTCACTGTTGAGGATTTGGGGACGGCCCCAGAATGCACAGAACGGTGCAATGGGGACAGGTCAAAATTATTCACATAACGAAAACGTTGGTCAAAATTTTGCTATTCGTTTTGGATTGGGAAGCATCAAGAATGTTGGAAAAGCACCAGTAGATAGTATTGTAGAAGAAAGAGAGAAACACGGAGAATACAAAAACTTTATAGATTTCTGTGAGAGGATTGCAGATGAAGGAGTAAATAAAAAGTGTATAGAAAGTTTAATAAAAGCAGGTGCTTTTGATGAATTTGAACAGACAAGAAGTACATTACTTGCCTCATTTGAGGGAATAATGGACACTATTCAGAGTGGAAAGAAAAAGGAAATGTCTGGTCAGGTTTCAATGTTTGATTTAGGAACAGAAGAAGAAAAAGAAGAAATGAATGAAATGAAATACAAATTTGAAGAGCATGAAGAATTACCAAAAAAAGATTTATTATCATTAGAAAAGGAAATGTTAGGGATTTATATTTCAGGACATCCATTAGAAAAATTAAGAAGTGAAATAGAAAGACAAACTAATATTAATACAATAGAATTAAGAAATCTTGATGAACAAATGTCAAGTAATATGGCAGATTCAGGAATGGAATTATTAAACCAAAATGCTGGTAGCAAACCTAAATATCATGATGGACAAAATGTAAAATATGCAGGAATAATAACTTCAATTAAGAAGAAATATACAAAAAATAATAAGATTATGGCATTTGTAACAATAGAAGATTTATATGGAACTGCTGAAATAATTTGTTTTGAAAATGCGTATTTGAAATCTGGAAATAGTCTTGTGGAAGAAAATATTGTAATGGTTGATGGTAGATTAAGTATTAGAGAAGATGATACGACTACAATTATTGCAAATGATATAAAAGATTTTGGAGAGCAAAAACAAAAGGTATTAATTTTAAATATTACAGACTCTGACGAAAGCGAAAAAGATAAGTTAAGAGGAGCAATTAAGTATTTTAATGGTGATAAAAATAATATTAATGTTTTTGTTAAGATTAATGATGATGAAAGAAGCTGTGGTCAAATTTATTTGACAGACCAGATTATGGAGTTGTTTGCTGATATAATTGGAAAGCAAAATGTAGTTATAAGATAATAAAAAAATCCCCTTTTACAGGGGATTTTTTATATCCATTCACCATATTTTTTAATGTAGATTTTCTTAGCAAATAGGGCAACAAAGCAATAAAGAATTGTAACTGCAAATATAAGGAATATATATTGTCCAGCTATTGGAACAAGTCCAATCATACTACCAAGAGCGGTAAATGGAACAACTAGTCCAATTATAATTAGTGAAATTGATGATATATATACTGCCTTATGTGCATTACTTTGTATAAATGGTATTTTTGATGTTCTTATAATATGCATTCCAACTAAGTTTGAAACTATACTATAGCTAAACCATATTGTTTGGAAAGTTGCTGCATCTCTAACTTGGAAGAAGAACCAAAGAGAAGCAAACACTATCATATCAAATACTGAACTTACTGGTCCCATAAATAGCATAAAATGTTTTAAACTTTTTATATCTAGCTTTTTAGGATGTTGAAGAGATTCTTTATCAACATGGTCAAAAGGTAAGGTCATTTGACCAAAATCATATAGTAATCCTTCAACTAGTAATTGAATAGGTGTTTCGGGTAAAAATGGTAATAATACACTTGCAATTATAACTGAAACTACTTCTCCGAAGTTAAAACTGGTCGCAAGTTTTATATATTTCATTAGATTTACGAAAGTACGTCTACCTTCAGTAACACCATCTAATAAAACATTTAAATCTTTTTCAAGTAATATGATGTCTGCTGATTCTTTTGCAATATCAACAGCTGTATCTACTGAAACTCCAACATCAGAATTAGTTAGGGAAGGGCTATCATTTATACCATCACCCATATAACCAACTATATTTCCAGCTTCTTTTAACAATCTAACAATTCTAGCTTTTTGTATTGGAGATAATTTAGCAAATATATTAGTTCTCTTTAATAATCTCAAAACAGCAGTATCAGATAATTTGTCTAATTTGCTACCTAATACGATGTTTTTTGAATTAATTCCAACTTTGTCACAAACACATCTAGTAACTTCAGCATTATCACCAGTTAGAACTATAACACGAATACCAGCTTTATTAAGTTTTTCAATAGATTCTTTTGCAGATTCTTTTGGAGGGTCTAAGAAACCTATAAATCCAATAAGAACCATATTTTTTTCATCTTTTACATCAAAATGTTCAATGCCTTCAATATCATTTTTTTGGCATACTGCAACAACCCTTAAACCTTGCTCATTTAAATTTTTACTAATTTTTTTGATATTTTCTTTGATTTCTCTAGTAATTGGAGAAACTTCACCTTTGTAATCTACCTTAGTGCAAATATTTAAAATTTCTTCAACAGCACCTTTTGTAATCATTTGTTTTTTATTTCCATCACTTACGATAACAGATAAACGTCTACGAGAGAAGTCAAAAGGTATTTCATCAACTTTTTTATATTCTGTTTTAAAATTTTCTAATCCATTTTCTAAAGCTCTTTTTATAACAGCTTCATCTATATTACCTTTTAAACCAGTTTGGAAATATGAATTTAGAAAGGCATGTTTTAATGTTCTAATATCTTCATCACCATTAATGTCAAGATATTTTTCCAAAACGATTTTGTCTTCTGTTAAAGTACCTGTTTTATCAGTACATAAAATATTCATTGCACCAAAATTTTGAATTGAATCCAATTTTTTTACAATAGTTTTCTTTTTAGACATTCTAACAGCGCCTTTTGAAAGGCTTGAAGATAAAATAACTGGTAAAAGTAAAGGTGTGATAGCTATGGCTATTGCAACTGCAAATGTAAATGCAGTTACTATATCATGTTTCCAAGCATTTAAAAGGAAAATAACAGGAATAAGTATTAGCATAAAATGAATCAATAATCTGCTAATATTTTCAATGCTTTTCTGGAATGCTGTTTTAGGCTTACCAGTTGTTAAGGTATGAGCTATTTTTCCAAAATATGTGGAATCAGCAGTTTTAATTACTACACCTTTAGCACTTCCTGAGATTACGTTTGTTCCCATAAAGCAAATAGTATCTAAATCTGAAATATTGTCAATGGTATTTAAAGATATTTTTGAATTTACATATTTTTCTACACTATCAGATTCACCGGTTAGCGAAGATTGACCAACATATAAATCCTTTGCTTCAATGATTCTTAAATCAGCAGGAATCATGCTACCAGCAGAAAGTACAACAATATCTCCTAAAGTTACATGATTTATTGGAACTTGAATTTCTTTTCCATCTCGGATTACGGTGGTATTTGTTGCAACCATTTGCTTTAATTCTTCAGCAGCTTTATTAGAACGATATTCTTCGACGAAATCTAATAATGTGCTTGCAGTAACTAAAATTGCTATTACAATAATGTTTGCATAACTTGGAGTTTCTGCTAAATAGATGTCTGTATATATAAGAATACAAACAATTCCAAGTAATATGCAGTTAAATGGCGAAAATAGGCTTTCTAAAAAATAGTGATACCATCTTTTAGGTTTTGCTTGTTTAATCTCATTCAAACCTAAATTATGGATTAATTCATTTGCTTTTTTAGAAGAAAGTCCTTTTTCATTTACACGATATTTTTTGATAAATTCATCTCTGGGTAAAGTGCATTGTTCACCATACATTTTACTTACATTTACTTCATCTTTTGCTGTTGCCAAAATTATCATCTCCTCTTTAGATTATAAATTTTTTTTAACATATTATAATTTTGTCTTTTAAGATTATACCACTAATTTTTATAATTGAAACATAAAAATGAAAAAAATAATAATTAATTAGTTGTAATAAAAAAATGCTAATGTTAAAATGTTAATAATATGAGAAAGGAATGATATATATGGAAAGAACTAGAGTAGCAGGAATTATATTTATGGATGGTGGAATTGCACTAATGCATAGAGTAGGAGTACTAAAAAGAAAGGATATTCAAGAATATTACACATTTCCTGGAGGAGGACTAGAAGAAGGAGAAACTTTAGAAGAAGGAACAATAAGAGAAATAAAAGAAGAGTTTGGGATAGAGGTTAAAGTAGTAAAAAAATTATATGAAATGGAATCAGAGAAATTTAGTCAGAAAGAATATTTTTTCCTTTGTGAATATGTATCAGGAAAATTTGGAACAGGGGAAGGACCTGAGTTTTCTAATAATCCTAAATATGTTGATAGTGGTAAATATTTGCCAGAAATAATAAAGGTAGAAGATATAAAAAATATTCCTTTACTACCACTAGAGATAAAAGAAAAATTAGTTGATGATATAGAAAAGGGAATTTTTGAATTTAAATAGGTATATAGTATAAATAATTCAACAATAGTCTAAAATACTAATAGCAAACATCTTATTAATTTATTTATAAAATCTTAAAAGTAAGTGGAAGGAATAAATTTTAATATGTTTTTTAATATCATTATGATAGTATTGGGGTTTGTGCTATTAGTTGTAGGTGCAGATTTTTTAGTTAAAGGCGCAAGTAATATTGCAAAAAAATTTCACATACCAGAGATGTTAATTGGTTTGACAATTGTAGCACTTGGAACTTCCATGCCGGAGTTAATTATAACGATTAATTCTGCCACTAGTGGAGCAAATGATTTGATTATAGGAAATGCTATTGGAAGCAATTTGTGTAATTTGCTATTAATTTTGGGATTAATGTGTGTGATTAGACCAGTAGAAATAGACAAAGAAGCGGTTAAAGTCCACATTCCAATGGCGTTTATTTCAGCTGTAACAATATTGTGTTTAAGTTTAGGTATATTTAGTACACCAAATGTGATAGATAGAAGAGATGGAATAATTCTAACTATTATGTTTGTTTTATATTTTTCATATCCAATATTTGCAGAGATAAAAGACGTAAAAAAAGCATATAAAGAGAATTTGAAGTCAGATAAGTTTAAAGACATAAAAATATCATTATCTATTTTATTTATCGTTCTAGGAATTGTCTTGTTAAAATATGGTGGAGATTTTGTTGTTGATTATGCGACTAATATTGCTATGGAATTAAATGTTCCAGAAAATGTAATTGGTCTTACTATAATTGCAATAGGTACTGCTATACCAGAACTAGTTACTTCAATTGTGGCTGTTATAAAGAAAGACACTGATTTAGCTGTTGGAAATTTAGTTGGTTCTTGTGTTTTGAATTTATTTTTAATTCTTGGAGTTGGGGCAATTATAACACCACTTAACTTTTCACAAGATTTTAATAATAATTTGATATATTTGATAATATCAACTTTTGTTATTTGGTGTTTTAATTTTGTTGGGAAAAAGCATATATTGACTAGAGAAAAAGGAGTTATATTACTGTTGATGTTTGGATTTTATATTGTGAGATTATTTTCTTAAAAACGCAATTCTTTCATATTATTAATATCCATTCCAATAGTTTGATAAATTTCATCAACAGTACATGAAACTGCTTCTTCAAAAGAATAGCCTAAAAGATTTAGTAAATTTTCTAAATCCTTTTTATCTTTTCCTTCTACTTCAAAATATGTAGGAAGTTTAGGCCAAGTATCAATATCTATTTCATGTTTATTTAGAATATATTTAATTCTCCTTTTTTCTTGATAACTTCTAAAAGAAAAACCTAAGTTTTCAAGTAATTCATTTGTTTCTTCAAGGGAATTAACTAAAATTTCAGTTTCTTTCATTTGTTGAATACCAGAATTATTATTTTTTAGAATATGTTTAATTGTTAAAGTAGTCGTTTCTTTTTGTCCTCCATTTGCATTTTCTTCAACAGTTTTTCTTAATCTAATCCACTTTTTAGTTGTCATTTTATAATTATCTATAAAGTATAATAATTTTTTATCTTTCAAGATTTTTTCAATTGCAGTTTCAGGCATAGTGAATATTTCACTTAGATTATTAATGCTAAATTTATTTTTTAGAAACAATATGTCAGTATCAGATAATAGTTGGTCTATTTCAAAAAATAGATTTTTGATTTTCTCTAAATTTATATTTTTTCTTAATTCTAAAGTTTCATTGTTTAACTCATATAAATAAGCATGATATCTTTGATTGATATACATTAAGTCATATACATATAAATATTGTTTTGATGTGCTTATGTATTTTCCACCAAGTTTTTCTATTTTTTTAGATAGTTCTTTCTCGTTTATATTTAGTATTTTCATTTCTAATTCCATGTTACTCATATGAAATTCTCCTTTTTATGAATAAAATTTGTAAAAATATTGACTTTTAGATATGATTTAAGTATAATAATTATAGAAGGTGAGCAACCACAAAGTGTGGTGTGCCATTGAAAAAGTTTAAGATAATTAAAGCACATCTCTAATGGCTTGCAGAGATGTGTTTTTTGTTGTCTAATTTTCTTATTGTAACTACTAATGCTACAAATAAGGCAACAGCGACAACAGTTACTATTGCAAGTTCAAACAAAAGTATGTATATAAATAATAAGTAAACTTGTTCTAATAACATATGCATCGCCCCCTTTCTTTTGTGGGTACGCGACACATCACACTCTGCTATGTTCACCTTCTGATACATTATACAGAATAGATTAGTAAAAATCAAGTATATAATCAAAAAAAGTGAATGATTTTAGTTGACAAATATAAATTAATAAGTTATTATTTATATACAAAACAAATGAACTTTGAATATCACAGTTATTCAAGTTAGTCGTATGTGTATTCACGGTACACATACTTTTTTTGCTCAAAAATAGAGTAGACCGCGAAATCTACTCTACGACTAAAAAATGCCAATTTCAAAGATATTATAAATTAAAGTTGTAAACATACAAAGAACAATACCACAAACAGTTGGAATAAGGAAACTGATAACAGTCCATTTTAAACTGCCAGTTTCTTTTTTTATAGTAAGCAAAGTAGTAGTACAAGGAAAATGTAAGCAAGTAAAAATCATAACATTAATAGCAGTAAGAATAGTCCAACCATTTTGTACTAAAATATTTCCAATAGCAAAAGTATCATCTAAATTAACTAAAGTACCATTTCCAAGATAACACATCAAAATAATAGGTAAAACAATTTCATTTGCAGGAATTCCAAAAATAAAAGCAGTCAAAATATAGCCATCTAAGCCCATGAGACTTGCGAAGGGATTTAGAAAATTAGCAATAATATTTAATAAGCTTTCACCATTAATACCAACATTTGCAAAAAACCATATAACAAGACCAGCTGGAGCTGCAACACAAATAGCCCTTCCTAAAACAAATAAGGTTCTATCAAAGATTGACCTAACAAGAATTTTTCCAAATTGAGGTTTTCTATATGGTGGTAATTCTAAAACAAAAGAAGAAGGCATACCTTTTAAAAGTGTTTTGGACAGAATTTTAGATACTAGTAAAGTCATGAAAATTCCAAGTAGTATTACAAGTAAAACTGCAATTGTGGAAATTATAGAACCACTAAAACCTTGCACACTTCCTGCTATAAATATTGTAGCAATCGTAATTAGGAAAGGAAATCTTCCATTACAAGGTACAAAACTATTTGTTAAAATAGCAATTAGTTTTTCACGAGGAGAGTTTATAATTCTACAACCAGTAACACCTGCAGCGTTGCATCCAAAACCCATGCACATAGTAATCATCTGCTTTCCAGAGCAACAACACTTTTTGAAAAAGCCATCCATATTAAAAGCAATTCTAGGCAAATATCCTAAATCTTCTAATATAGTAAATAAAGGAAAAAATATAGCCATAGGCGGAAGCATTACAGAAATTATCCAAGTTAAAGTTCTATAAACACCTAAGATAAGCATATCAGAGAGCCAAGCAGGGCAGTTTAGTAAATTTGCAAAATCAATTAAATTTTCTTGTACATAACCAAAAAATGAAAATAATAATTGAGATGGATAATTTGCTCCAACAATAGTAATCCAAAAGATAATACCTAGAAATATTATCATTATTGGAATACCAAAGGTTTTAGATGTTAATATCTTATCTATTTTTTTATCTCGATTAGAATAAGTTTCATCTTCAAATTTGCATACCTTCTTGCAGACTTCTTCAGCTTGTTTCATTATAGAAGAAGTAATATTATCTCTAAAATTTGTTTTAGTAATGTTTGAATTATTTAAAATATTTTGCAAATTTTCAAGCATTTCTTCAACTTCTATATTCTCAGAAAAGTTAACATTTAGATGTTTTTCAATTGAAGAAATAATATCAGTTTCATTTTCTAGCAATTTCAAAGAAATCCATCTATATAAATTAGAAGGGAAGTCATATAATTCTTTTAATTTAATTTCTAATTTGGTTATGCAATCTTCAATAACTGAATTGTAATTTATTTTTTTAGGTCTAGGACAAATCTTTTTTTGACAAACTTTATAAGTTACATCCAGCAAATTGTTTAAACTAGATTTTTTTCTTGCAATAGTGCCAACAACTGGAACACCAAGCATATCAGACAACAAATTCAAATCAATTTTAATATGTTTTTTCTTAGCTTCATCTAATAAATTAACACAAACTATAACATTATCAGTAATCTCCATAATTTGAAAAACTAGATTCAAATTTCTTTCAAGACATGTAGCATCTACTACAATAATTGTAGCGTCAGGATTTCCAAAACAAATATAATCTCTTGCAATTTCTTCTTCTTGTGATGAAGATAAAATAGAATATGTACCAGGAATATCAACTAAAAGAAAGTCATCATCTCTATAAGGATAAGAGCCAGTTGCATTACTAACAGTTTTGCCGAGGCCAATTTCCAGTATGTTGATGTAAACCAGTTAAGCTGTTAAAAATAGTGGATTTACCTACATTTGGATTACCTGCAAGTGCAACAGTATATCCATTTTCATTTTTATAATATTTACTATCAGAACTAAGCAAATCAGTTCCAGTAGATGATTTTGTAAGACCCATATGACACCTCTTTTATAATAAAAAAATGCATTAAATAATTAATATAATATATGAATAATTTGTGACATGGTGACAATTAGGTTGAAACATTATAATAATTTTGGTGATGCACAAACCATATTTGAAATTTAGTAAAAGAGAGAAGCAAATAATATAATGTTATTAAGTATTTTTAGTATAAACAGAAATTAAATTAGTATCTTCATCTCTAATAGCAATTAGAGAACCTCTAATATCAAAAGCTCTAATACCCTTAGAGGGACTTTTTAAAACAGGAACAATACAAGTATCTTTTACTAATCCTAAATCTAAAAGTCTTTTTTTTACACCTTCTGAGCAATTTAAATTATATATATATCCAACTTCATTTAGAAGTAAATTATTTAAAGATAAAATCTTTCTCATATTGGAACGTCTCCTTGTAATATAGTTACTAATATTATATTTTGTCGAAAAATAAATGTTACTATTGACAATAAAAATAAAATGTGAAAAAATAGGAGGGATTTAGGGGACGGTCCTAAAAATCCCTAAAAAGAGGGATTAGGGGACGGACCTTGAGTTAGAAATTTTTTAGGAGGATTTAAAAATGGAAAGATTAAGAGGTTTTGAAGTAGCTAAAGGTTTTGAGGATAAAAATATTAATTTACCAATTAGAAAAACAAAATATTCTGCAGGATATGATATAGAAGCGGCAGAAGATGTAGTAATACCAAGTTTTAAAAAAGGAACTAGTCCAACATTAGTAAAAACAGGATTAAAAGCATATATGCAAGATGATGAAATGTTATTATTATATAATAGAAGTTCAAATCCTAAGAAAAAAGGATTAATATTAGCAAATAGTGTAGGAGTAGTAGATAAAGATTACTATGGAAATGTTGATAATGATGGTCATATCATGTTTGCATTTTATAATATAAAAGATGAAGATGTTGAAATCAAAAAAGGAGATGCAATAGGCCAAGCAATATTCCAAAAATATTTAGTGACAGATGACGATGCAGCAGAAGGAGAAAGAGCAGGAGGATTTGGTTCTACAAACAAATAAAATTTTATGTGACTGGAGTAGTGTATTAAAATTAAAGGAAAAAAATTTGAAAAAAATTTTCCCTTAGAAAATCAAAGGTTACAGGAAAAATATACATAAAAGTAAGTAGCAAAGGCTTTGACTTTTGCTACTTTTTGGTGTATAATAAATATGGTTAAAAAATCCAATAAAGTTATTTAAACACAATCAACTATTTACATAACTTTATTATCTTTTTTTGCCGAATATATAAAAAATGCTGAAAGGAGTTGACTTACATGTTCAATGTAGGAGACAAAATTGTATACCCAATGCATGGAGCAGGGGTTATAGATTCAATAGAAGAAAAAGACATACTAGGAAAGAAACAATCTTATTACATACTAAAGATGCCAGGTGAGGTTAAGGTAATGGTACCAACAGCAAAGGCAGAAGAAGTTGGAGTAAGAAATATTATAGATAAAAGCTCGGCAGAAAAAGTTATTGGAATACTAGAAAAAGATGAAACAGAAATGGATAAAAACTGGAATAAGAGATATAGAGATAATATGGATAAAATGAAGAGTGGAGACATCTATGAAGTTGCAGATGTTGTTAGAAACTTAAGTTTTAAACAAAAAGAAAAAGGATTATCAACAGGTGAGAAGAAAATGTTGAATAATGCAAGGCAAATTTTAGTTAGTGAACTTGTTTTAGCTGAACATTCAACACAAGAAGAAGTTGAACAATTAGTTGATAATAAGATTAATACTTCATTTATGATGTTTAGGTCAGAAGATGTAAGTAAAGAAAGTGTTGTAAATAAATTTATTCCATTTGATGGAACAGGTACAAATAACTAATGTTTTGATAATTAAATATAAATATGCCACATTTAAAAGGCATATTTATATTAATTTATGAATTTTTATGGAAAATTTTAAAAAATGTATTGACAAAAAATTAACATGCTATTATAATATTAATTGTTGCTAAACAACATACCAGTTCAAATATTTTATTTATGCAGATGTGGCGGAACTGGTAGACGCACAGGACTTAAAATCCTGCGGTGGTTAAACACCGTGCCGGTTCGATTCCGGCCATCTGCACCAAATGCTACAACTGAATTTCCAAAAAATTCAGTTGTAGCATTTTTTTTGTTTATAAATATATTTTATTTTAAATGTGATTATGTGATAACAATATTATAGAATATAATAATATAAGTAAAGAAGGTGTAATGTATGGAAAAATATCCACCATATTCTATTACTGATAAGATGTTAAATTATGTATCAGATATAATGAAAAAAATAGGAAAAGCAAATTATTTTGAAAGTTTAAATAGGTTTCCTGAATTAAGACGAAAAACGAGAATTAGGTCTATACACTCTTCATTAGCTATTGAAAATAATCAATTATCATTATTTCAAGTTGAAGATGTAATAAATGGAAAGCCGGTAATTGGGGAACAAAAAGATATTCAAGAAGTTAAAAATGCTTATAAAGCTTATGAAGAAATTGATAATATAAATCCATATTCTATAGAAGATTTAAATAAAATACATGGAATATTAACTTTTTTAATTGAAAAAGATGCAGGTAAGTTTAGAAATCATGGCGAAGGCGTTTATGATGGAGATATATGTATTTTTACATGTCCACCACATAAATTAGTACCTAGTTTGATGGATAACTTATTTAATTGGATGAATGAAGTTAAGGATAAAATAAACCCACTTATTCTATCTTCGGTATTTTATTATGAATTTGTTTTTATACATCCTTTTCATGATGGAAATGGTAGAACTGCAAGATTATGGCAAACTGCAATTTTATCTCATTGGGAAAAAGCATTTACTTATTTACCTATTGAAAGTATGATAAAGAAAAATCAAGAAGAATATTATACTGTTATTCAAAATTGTAATAATGCTGGAGAATCAACAGAATTTATAGAGTTTATGCTAAAAATGATTGATAATACAATAGATGAATTAAATAATTCAAAGGAAATGAAAGATAAATCTATATTGTTACTTTCTGAAAGTGAATTAAAAGTATTAGAATGTATAAAAAGAAATGTTATTATTGGAGCGAAAGATATTATTGAACAAACAAAAATAGCAGATAGAACTGTTAGAAGAATATTAAAAAAATTTGTTGATAATAAAACTATTGAAAGTGTTGGAAATACTGAAAAAACACCAAATAAAAAATACAAACTGGCAGAGTAATGGCAGAGTAGTGGCAGAGTTGAAAATGAGGAGGATTTTATTATGAAAATAAATAACAATAATAATGACTTTGAGTTGATAGTGGCAAGTGCTTTAAGAATGGCTTTGAGAGGAGAAGAAGATTTATCGAAAATAGTTCAAGAATTTATAATTGATAACATGGAAATTCTGTCAGAAAAAATGAAAGCAATTTTTATTAGAGATATTAAAGAAAGAGAAAGTGATAAGATATATGGGAAAATGTTAAATAGGGAAAGTTGGTTAGAGATAATAAAATTATTACAAGAAAATATTAAAATGTGTCAAAGTAGAGCAAATTTTGAAACAAGTAAGATTATAAATAACGAGATTAATAATAAAAATAATAATTTTGAAGCAATTGTAGAAGCAGCTGTTAGATATGGACTTGGTAGAAGAACTTATATTACAATTGTTATACCAGAATTTATTATATCAAATTTAGATATATTGTCTAATGATGTGAAATTTTTAATTATTAGGGATATAAAAAATCAAAAAGATTATGGCGATAATTGTGATAGAAGAAGTTGGATGGATTTATTGGAAAGGTTAGAGAATGATATGAATTGAGGAAAATGATACATTTGCATTGATAAATGTTTAGAATGTTTATTTTAGAACACCGATTTAGTAGTAGTAAAAACTATTAAATCGGTGTCAAATTTTATTAATGATTTACATAGCAAAAGCTATGGACACTAATGTAATAATAGTATATGAAAAAATTAGAATTATATGCATAAAAAAACGATAGCCCTTTTGGGCTATCGGACTGTAATGATTACGTTCTTTTCAGAACGGACACTAATGTTTTATTAACTTAATTATAAACTATTCCATGGAAGAAAGTCAAGTAAAATTCTAAATTTTATTTAGTTTTCAATGACCTTAGTCTATATAAATTTTCAAGTTGAGAATTAATATTGTCCCAGTCATTTTGTGAAATAGTAACTAATTTGCCCCTTTTCCTATATGGAGTTGTAATTCTTAATTTGCTAACTACTTTTAATTGTTCAACTAAAACGGTGGAATCAATTTTTTCCAAATCAATATGAAACCAGAATTGGTCATTTAATCTTTTTGTAGTTAATGGAAGAATAGTACATATAGGTGAATTTTTAGAAGTTCTTAAGACTAAAACAGGCCTTAATTTGTTTTGTTCACTTCCAACATTTATACCAAGGTTACACCAATAAATGAAATTATTATATAATGGGAATTTGGGTAGTTTTCCATTATATCTTAAGTTAGCTTTTTCTTTAGTCCATTTTGAAAATTCAATAGCATCTGTAGAATTAATGTCATTTAATAAATTTTCAGTATATTTAATATTGTTGTAGATTTCGTTGTTCATAGATTATCACCTCGTTTTTATAGTATAACATATATCAGCACAAAAAGCAAACAAAAATTTGTAAATATAAAAATTTTTTAGATTTTGACAGTTATATACATTTAATATTTTAATATATAAGAGAATTAACTAAAAATATTATGTAATATTGATTTTTATTAAATTTTGAGTTATTGTATATATAACGACTTTATAAAATTTTGTTTTAAAGAATGTAAGTGATTGTAATGAAGTAAAAGGAGAATAATTGTAATGGTAAATTTAGAATTATATAGAATATTTAAAATTGTGGCAGATGAAGAAAATTTAACAAAAGCAAGTGATATTTTGCATATTTCACAACCTGCTGTAACAAAACATATTAAAAATTTAGAAAATCAATTAAATGTAGAATTATTTAAAAGAAGTAAATATGGAATGATACTAAATGAAAATGGTAAAAAATTATATTTACAAATAAAAGACGCAATAGAAATTCTTTCAAAATCAGATTTAATATTTAATATTCATAAAGAAATAAAATTAGGTGTACATGTAAATATGCCAAATAGAATATATAATAAAGGTATTTCAAATTTTTATCAAAAGAATAATAACAATATTATAAATATACATAAATTAAATGCTATAAATATGTTTTCGGCATTAGAAAAGCAAGAAATTGATTTAGCATTTTCTAAAAAATATAGTGATAATTTATATGATATAAATAAAATTAAATTTATAAGAATAGGAGATTTACATGATGTATTTATTGTAAACACTAATTCTCAATATTTGGATAGAAAACTTTCTAAAAATGATTTGAGAAATATAACAATTTATACATTGAAAAAATTTTCTAGTGCATATCAAAGTTTAGTAGAAGCACTTGAATATAAAGATGATGATAAAATAAATATAGTTAATGTTGATTTTACTGGTATTATAGAATTATTAAAATGCAGAGATATTATAGCTGTTGTTACAAAAGAATATATAGAAGAACAATTAATTAATAATGAATTACATTTATTAGATGTAGATGTTTCGCTTTCTCCAGCTGAATATGGTGTATATTATAATGTAAATAATAAATTTAAAGAGATGGATAATCTAATTGAAATTTTAAAAAATAGTTGCAAAGAATAACTTTAAGTTATACTTTGCATACAAATATATATTTTACAAAAGAGCATTTCCTTTGTATAATGAAATTGTAGTAAACATTAAATAATGATTCTTTTAAGGAGGATAATATGCGGCTTGAAGAACTGAAAAACAAAACAGACGAGGAACAGAATGAGATGATTTGGTCTTGTCCAATGCATGAGACAAAAGAAATCTTGGATAATCCAGAACTTATCAATGGAAAAGTTCTGTTGTTCAGGGGAAATTATGATGGTCTAGCTACCAGTAGACTTTGTGCAAGGATTATAGAATATCTTCCTTTAGAGGATAGATGGAAGGTATCTGATATGAGATTATTCGATATGGATAGTACATCATACTGGCATCATTTTACGAGAGAAGAATTGGAAAACCAATTTGGACCATTCTGTGAAGGAACGGGATTTGTAATGGACATTTAATCCTCAAATATGGAGTATAATGTCTCTATATTATTTAGAGCTATTCTAGTTACGCTGAGGATAGCTCTAAAAATAATATATATTAGGGGGAAAGTATGGAAATATTATTAGTCAGACATGGACAAACTGAATGGAATTTATTAAAAAAAGTGCAAGGAAAAGCAGATATAGAATTAAATGAAAAAGGAATAAAACAAGCAGAAGAAACAAGAGATTATTTGAAAAATGAACAAATAGATTTGATTTTGTGTTCTCCGTTAAAAAGAGCTATGCAAACTGCAGAAATTATAAATCAAGAAAGAAATATTAAAATGATAATAGATGAGAGAATTTCAGAAAGGGATTTTGGAGAATTTGAAGGGATGCCTAATACTGATTTCGATTTTAATGCTTTTTGGAGTTATAAACGAAATTTAAAATATGATAGAGCAGAAAATATAAAAGATTTTTTTAGAAGAGTATATGTTTTTTTAGATAGTATCAAGAATGAATATGAAGGAAAAAGAATATTAATAGTAGCACATGGGGGAATTAGTATTCCAATAAAATGTTACTTTGAAGGAATACCAGACATGGAAACATTGTTACCTTTATGTTTAGAAAATTGCGAAGTTGCAAAATATTCTTATTAAAATAAAGTAACCTATCTAATAGTGATTTATATAGGTTACTTTATTTCATTTTGTTTCTTCATCTATCCAAGTAAGAAAATCCTTGCTTGCACCTTTTATTTCGGAATAAGAAATTTCAGCAGTTTCGTAATCATGTATTTTCTTGATTTCACTTTCTATTTCGGCAAATAAACTTTCTTTTGTTCTGAACTCTAATTTATATTCATCACATTCCTCTAATTCGTTATTCCACCAATATTTAGAGTGAACTTTAGACAATTGACTTCCAGATACTAATCTTTTTTTTAGTAATGTGTCTGTTATTTTGTCAGCAATTTCTTTTTTGTCACAAAGTGTTGTTATAATTATATATTTATCCATAATCTACTCCTTATCTTCTATTAATGTTTATTTCCACTAGACTTATAATTGTATAATAGTTTAATTAACTTTATAATATCTCTATCATATATTTTCTTTGATTCATTAAAATATAGAATCTCATCTCTTAATTTTGGTAGTAAACTTATTATTGAATCTAGATTTTGATTATTGTTTAAACAATCAATCCATCTACCTACTCCTAACCAAGCTAATTTATCTGCATCTTTTAGTACTATGCCTTCAGCGGTTTGAGGTTTCATATTCCATTTGTGATTTTCTATTGCTTTATAACATTTGTTTATTAATTCATCATCATATTCCAATTTTTTCATTTCTTCTTTTAACATTTCAGCAGACAACTTTTCATGTCCTTCATCAACTTTTATTCTACCAACGTCGTGCCAATATGCACTTATTAAACATATATCCGCATTTACTTCTAATTTTATACTATTTAATAATTCCTTTGTGTATAAAACTACATCATTCATATGATTTATATTATGTTCAAAATCTGTTATACTTTTCATATGTTTTTTAGCTGTTTCAATCAATTTACTGTGATTTTTTTCTATTTTAATGAAATCTATATTATTCAAGTATTTTTATCTCCTTCAAAATTATCAATAACAAACGTATCATAATATAGTTATAGAAAAAAATCAAGTCCAAAATAAATAATTTCCAATAAACTAGCCAAAATAATAAAAAGAGTGTTATCAAAACTCAAAGCAATATGATAAAAACACAAAAAAATAAAAAAGAAGGGAAAAGAATGAAACAAACCAAAAAAGAAAAACAAATAATCCCAATAATCATAATATGTGTAATAACAGTATTATTCATAATACTGTCAATATCATACCTAACATACATTCAAAAACTAATAGACGAAAACACACTAAAAAACCTATCAGAACTAACAAAACAAGAAGTTGCAAGAATCAGAAAAACAATAAATGAAGAAAATATAAACAATGAAGAATTTGAAGGAATATTTGCTGAATCCTTATATAATGGAGAAGGATATGAATATATAATAAATAGCAAGGGAGAAGTAGTAGCAAATTCAGTTAATAGAGAAAATGGATACAACTTATATAATATTATAAACACATTAGAAGATAAAAATAATCAACAAAAATTAAATAATATGAAAGAACAAATAAAAAGAAATCAAGATGGACAAGTGAAATACAATGTTAAAGGTATTTATTATTACACATCATATAATTATTTAAACATAAATGATTGGAATTTGGTGATTATTACTAAAGGAAGTGCGATAGCTGAAGAATATAATAAAAGCTTAAAAATGACTTTTTTTGTTGCAATAATAATAAACTTGTTAGCTATACTTATTGCAATATACATTATAATTTCAAATAAAAAGAAAAGAATACAGCTATATCAATTAGCATATGTAGATTCAATAACAGGAGTGGGCAATAAGAATTATTTTATAGAAAAAGGAATGGAAATTTTAAAGAAAGAAAATAAACCATATTATTTAATGATAATAGATATAGATAAATTTAAAACCTTCAATAAGAAATATGGTAGAGAAAAAGGAGATAAAGTATTAAAAGCAATTGCAATAAAGCTAAAAGAAATTATAGGAGAAAATGAAATAATTACAAGACTTGCAAATGATATTTTTGGTATTATTTTTCTTAATCAAAAAGACATAGATGATATAGTTGGAAAAATTAATGATAAAATATCAAATATAGAAGTAGATGAAAATGAATATAAAATGCTATTATCAATAGGGATATATAAAATAAAAGATGAAGATAATGATATTTTTGAAATTTTAGACAAAGCATTAATAGCGCATAATATGTCAAAAGGTAATTATAACAAAAGATATTTTGTATATGATGATAAAATGGAAGAAAAGATGATAAAAGAACATGACATAGAGATGATAATGGAAGAAGGGATAGAAAAGCAAGAATTTAAAGTTTTCTATCAGCCTAAAATAAATACTAAAACTGGAAAGGTAGATGGGTCAGAAGCTCTTGTTAGATGGCAGAGAGAAGATAAATTGATTCCACCAAATGAGTTTATACCAATTTTTGAGAAGAATAAGTTTATTATAAAATTAGATAAATATATTTTTGAAAAAGTGTGTGAAGATATTAAAGATTGGAAAGAAAGATTTAATAAAAAAATAAAAGTTTCGGTTAATATTTCAAAAGAACATTTATTGCAGGAAGAATTTATAGAAGAATATTTGAAAATTGCTAGTAAGAAAAATATTAAACCAGAAGAAATTGAACTAGAGATTACAGAAAGTGCAATGATAGATGAAGATTTTGATATGTTTAATATTTTCCAAAAAATAAAAGAAAGTGGTTTTAAAATTTCAATAGATGATTTTGGAACAGGGTATTCGTCATTAAGCATGTTGCAGAATATGCCAATAGATATAATAAAAATTGATAAGTCTTTTATAAATCAATCTCAAATACTTGAAGTAATTATGAAATTAGCTAAAAATATGAATTTAGAAACAGTAGCAGAAGGGGTTGAAACAAGTGAACAAGTGCAAAGGTTAAAGGAATTAGAAGTAGATTTATTGCAAGGGTATTATTATTCAAAACCATTAGAAAAATCAGAATTTGAAAAATATTGGCAAAACAATTGACAGAAATGCATCTTTATGATAAAATATTTAACTGTAATCCGCTTAGTCAAGGTTCAAAAAGATTAATTAAGTTTAATTACCTTTAAAAAAGGATTAGCGAGTATACAAATAAGGGAGGTGCATTTTAAATGTACGCAATTATCGAAAGCTGTGGAAAACAATACAAAGTAGCAGAAGGAGATGTTGTATTTTTTGAAAAATTAGATGCAGAGGAAGGTAAAAAAGTAACTTTTGATAAAGTTGTTTTAGTATCTGATGAAGGAAAAGTACAAGTAGGAAATCCTTATGTTAAAGGAGTAAAAGTTGAAGGAAAAGTAATTTCACATGGTAAAGGTAAAAAAATCATTGTTTTCAAAATGAAACCTAAAAAGAACTATAGAAGAAAACAAGGACATAGACAACCATATACAAAAGTAGAAATTACATCTATAAAAACAGCTGCTAAAAAAACAGCAAAAGCAGATGAAAAAGCTGAAGTTAAAGAAAAAGTAGAAGCTTAATTTTATATGAGATAAAAAATCAAACAAACCGAAGGGAGTGAGAAAGAATGGCTCATAAAAAAGGTCAAGGTAGCAGCCACAACGGTAGAGAGAGCGAGTCTAAAAGACTTGGTGTAAAAAGAGCTGATGGTCAATTTGTTTTAGCAGGAAATATCCTAGTAAGACAAAGAGGAACTAAAGTTCATCCAGGAACTAATGTTGGAAAAGGTAGTGATGATACACTTTATGCATTAGTAGATGGAAATGTTAAATTTGAAAGAAAAGGTAAAGATAAAAAACAAGTAAGTGTTTATCCAGTAGAAGGATAAGGAGTTACTTACATAAAAATGCGTAGAAAAAAGATATTCTACGTATTTTTTTCATTATTATACTTGTTATAAGTAATTATAATAGGCTCAAATTTATCAATTTATTTAGAATAAAATTATTTACAATAAATTTAATATGGGATATAATTTGAGTTAATAATTTAAAAAAATATAGAATGTCGCAAGAGAAACGTCCCCACTGCGACATAGAAGGGAGTAAAAAAATGGCAAAAATATTAGAAGATATTTCAAGAACATTAAATGAGTACTTATTATTACCAAACTTAACAGATGAAAGGTGTATACCAAATAATGTATCATTAAAAACACCTTTAGTAAAATACAAAAAAGGAGAAGAGCCAAAATATTATGCAAATGTGCCAATGGTATCTGCAATAATGCAAGCAGTTTCTGGTGAAGAAATGGGAATTGCACTTGCTCGTGAAGGAGGAGTTGCATTTATTTATGGTTCACAATCAATTGAATCACAAGCAGCAATGGTTAGACATGTAAAAAAACACAAAGCAGGATTTATTATAAGTGACTCAAACGTAAAATCAGGAACACCTTTAAAAGATGTTATAGAATTAGTAGAAGAAACAGGACATTCAACAGTAATGATTACAGAAGATGGAACAGCAAATGGGAAATTTATAGGACTTGTTACAGATAAGGATTATAGACTTTCAAGAGATGATAGAAATGCTCCAATAGATAATTTCATGACTCCAAAAGATAAGACAGTATGGGCATATGAAGGAATCAGTCTTGCAGAAGCAAATGACGTGATTTGGGAAAATAAAATTGCATGTTTACCAATCCTAGATAAACAAGAAAACTTAAAATACTTAGTATTTAGAAAAGATTATGAGGAAAGAAAAAATAATCCAAATTCTTTATTGGATGAAAATAAAAGATACATAGTTGGAGCAGGAATCAATACAAGAGATTATGAAGAAAGAATTCCAGCATTAGTAGACGCTGGAGTAGATTTAATTTGTATGGATTCTTCAGATGGTTATTCAGTATGGCAAAAAAGAACAATTGATTTTGTAAGAGAGAAATATGGAGATAGTGTTAAAATTGGTGCAGGAAATGTAGTTGATAAAGAAGGATTTAGATATTTAGCAGAAGCAGGAGCAGACTTCATAAAAATTGGAGTAGGCGGAGGCTCTATTTGTATAACTCGTGAAACAAAGGGAATAGGACGTGGAAATGCATCAGCATTGATAGATGTTGTTGCAGCTCGTGATGAATATCTTGAAGAAACAGGGGTATATATACCTTTATGTTTGGATGGTGGAATTGTACATGACCACCATATTACAATTGCTTTAGCACTAGGAGCAGATTTTGTAATGCTAGGAAGATATTTTGCAAGATTTGATGAAAGTCCAACAAGAGTTGTAAAAAGAGGAAATGGATATGTTAAAGAGTATTGGGGAGAAGGTTCAAACCGTGCAAGAAACTGGCAAAGATATGATATGGGAGGAGATAAAAAACTTTCTTTCGAGGAAGGTGTTGATTCATACATACCATATGCAGGAAGATTAAAAGATAATTTAGCTATAACTGTTGCTAAAATTAAGTCTACAATGTGTAACTGTGGAAGTATTACAATTCCAGAATTTCACGAAAAAGCAAGACTAACACTTGTTTCAGATGTTAGTATTTCAGAAGGTAGTGCTCATGATGTTATTTTAAAAGAAGTAGATAATCAATATAAATAATATTTTTAATATTATATTAATGCATATTTTATATAAAAAATATTAAAGGGGTGTGTAAATTGAAAAAAAGTTTAAAAGTAATTTCATTAATGCTTATTATACTAATATTAATATTTCAAACATCAAATATTAGTATTGCAATAAGTCAAAATGTTTTAAAAGAAAATTTAAATGAAAATGAAATTAATGATGTTGTTGAACAAGAAAGTAACGATAATGTTACTTCTTCCGAAGAACAGGAAATTAATCAAAATGTATCAACAGAACAGCAAGAAGATGTAGAAAATGTAACAAAAAGTACAATAGAAACTGAAGAAAGTCAAAGTCAAGTTTTAAGTGTACAAACAAATTCTTTGCAAAGAGCTGGTACATATGTTGGAGATATATCACATGAATTACTAGAAATCCATTTTGCTAAAAATAGCAGTGGAAAAGGATATATTTATGGAAGATTTATTTTTATTGAATGGATAAATGGGTTATCTACAGTACCAAGTAAAAATCCTACAGTGACATTAAAAGATGATGAAAATAGTAAAAGTTATGAATGTTTTGTTAAACAAGAATGGGGAAATACATATTATTTTGATATATTTATTGATGGAAAAGACTTTAATAAACAATATAATTTTGAAGTAGCATCAGGAGATGAAAATAATGTATCAGAATACAAAGTTTCAAATTTAAAATTAAACAATCAAACATTAGGAGAATATAATGATTATTATGTTTTGTTACAAAATAACCATTTAGCATTTCAAAAAATAACATATGTTGGAGATGCATTAAGTGAACTAACTAGTTTTGGAATTTCAAATATAGCTAAAGGAAATTCATATATATATGGAAATTTAGTATATGTAGAGTGGGTAAATGGAAAATCAACAGTTCCAGAAAAAAATCCAATAGTTACAATTGAAACAGAAGATGGCAAAGTTGCAAAAACTTTGTATGTGAAACAGTTAAGTGGTAATACTTATTATTTTGATGGATATATTGACGGAATAGATACAAGTAAAAAGTATTATATAAGAACAACTTCAGGTGATAGCAAAAATATTTCAGAAAACAAATCAGCAAAACTAAACTTCTCATCTAAAAAAGGAAAATATAGTAACTATGCATATGATTTTAATTTAAATTCTGATAATACTATAACTATCAAAAAGAAAGTATATTATGGTGATGCGACAAATGAAATTACACAATTTAATTTAACAAATACAGCTAGGGGATATAGTTATATATATGGAAATATTGTATATATAGAATGGGTAAATGGACAATCAACAGTACCTGAATATATGCCAACAATGAAATTGAAATCAACTGATGGAACATATGAAAAAGAAATGTTTGTAAGTCAAGTATTTGGAAATACATATTATTTTGATGGATATATAGAAGGAATTAATGTAGACAAACAATATTATTTGGAAATGCAATCAGGTGATTTTAGAAATGAATCAGAAAACAAAACTACAAAAGTAAATTTTTCTAGTAAAAAAGGTCAGTATAAGAATTTTAAATATACTGTAAATATAGATAGTAGTAATAATATTTCTCTTACAGCAAAAACCTATGAAGGTGGAATAGCAACATTGCTAAATGATATTTATTTAACTACATCTTTAAGTGGACATCCTTATCTTGCTGGAACAGTCATATATGTTGAATGGGTAAATGGTGTATCAACTATACCTGAATTTAATCCAATAGTAAGACTAAAATCAACAGATGGAACATATTCAAATGAAATGTATGTAAAACAAGATTGGGGAAATACATATTATTTTGATGTTGATATAAGTAATATTGATGTAAATAAACAATATTATTTAGAGGCTGAAACAGGAGATTTGAGAAACACGGTACAACCCAAAACAGTAAGAGTAAATTTATTTGACAAAAATTTAGGAGTATCATCAGGATTTAAGGGAAGTGCTCAAAATGATGTTATAACACTACAAAGAATTAATTATTCAACTGGTACATATGGAGTAAGTGGGTTAAAATCAATAGGAGATTCAAGAGGTCAAGACTTAAAGTACTATAAAATCGGAAAAGGTCCAAATGTAATGTTTGCAGTATTTTCAGTACATGGGTTTGAAGATCAATGGAATTATGATGGACAAGAATTAACATATATTGCAGAAGAATTTAAAAATAGATTAATTCAAATGCAAGATATGGGTATAGAAAATAAATGGACGATATATATATTACCTTCAGTAAATCCAGATGGAGCAAATTATGGTTATTCAAATAATGGACCAGGAAGATTAACTTTATACAGTAATGCACCAGGACATGGTGGTATAGATTTAAATAGATGCTGGCACATAAGTGGAACATCATATAAGACATATAGTGGAAGAAACTATAATGGAACAGCAGGATTCCAAGCAACTGAAGCAGCAAGTTTAAGAGATTTTATGTTGTCACATCAATCATCAAGTGGAAGAAATATAGTAGTTGACTTACATGGTTGGCTAAATGAAACAATAGGAGATTCAGGATTAGGTTCATATTATAGAAGTCAATTTGGAATGAGTAAACATATTGGCTCATATGGTACAGGATATCTGGTTAATTGGGCAAGAGCTTCTTTAAGAAATTGTAGATCTACATTAGTAGAAATGCCAGCAACAGTATGGAGTCATTCAGATGTTGTAAGTCAAAACTTTGCAGGTAAATATATTAATGCTACAATAAATATGTT
>CALXZZ010000009.1 GCA_944393365.1 uncultured Clostridia bacterium | reverse complement strand
GCAACTTCTTCTTTTTCTTCTAAGTCTGGATTTTTTTCTGCTATTATTTCTTCTGCTTTTTCTATTGTTCCATTTATTAAGTCTTCTATTTTTACAACATTTCCAAGTCTTGTTGACATTTTACCAGTTGGTAATGCTACCATTCCAAATGATACATGTTCTAATCCTTTTACATATTTTTCATCTACTAGATATCTTGCCACTGCAAATATTTGCTTAAAGTGTAGATTTTGCTCATATGCTACTACATACAAGCATTTATCAAAATCATATGTTTTTGCTCTATACATTATTGCTGCTAAATCTCTTGTTGCATATATTGATGAACCATTTGCTTTTTGCACTATACATGGTGTTTTTATTCCTACATCTGTTAAATCTACTATTTTTGCACCTTCTGATTCTATTAGTACTCCTTTTTCTTCAAGTTTTTGTATTACTTCATCTATTTTATCTGAATAAAATGCTTCTCCATTGTATGAGTCAAATTTTACGTTTAATATATCATAAATTTTTTCAAATTCAACCATACTAACATCTTTAAATTTATTCCATAAATCAGTGCAGTATTTATCTCCCGATTCTAATAGTCTGAAATTTTCTCTACATCTTTCAAGTACGTTTTCATCTTCTTTGCAAAGGTCATTAATTCTTACATACATGTCCATTAATTTATTAATTGGATCAACAGTTAGATCATATTCTTGTCCCCACATTTTATATGCTTCTATCATTTTCCCAAATTGTGTGCCATAATCTCCTAAATGATTTATTCCTGTTGTATTATACCCCAAATATTTATATATTCTATATAAAGAATTTCCAATTAAAGTTGTTCTTAAATGGCCTATGTGAAATGGTTTTGCAATATTAGGAGATGAATATTCTACTATTATGTTTTTTCCTTTTCCTATTTCTGATTTTCCATATTCTTTTTTGTTTGCAATTTCTTCTAATACTTCTTTTGCAAGTAATTTTTTATTAATATAGAAATTTATATATCCACCTAAGACTTCAATTTTTTCAAGCACATTATTATCAATTTCTATTTTTTCTTTTATTTCTTCTGCAATGGCTTGTGGTGCTTTTTTTAAAGTTTTTGCAAGCCTAAAACATGGAAATGCATAATCTCCATTGTTTTGGTCTTTTGGAATTTCAATATATCCTTCTATTTCATTTTGTTCGATTTCTGTTGCTTTTGAAATTTCTTTAGCAATTTCTTTCTTAAATTGTATCATTTAATCTATTCCTTCCATTACTTATTTTCTATTGACTATATAATTCCAAGAATCTTTACACATATCTTCTAAGTTCTTTTCTGCAACCCATCCTAGTTCTTCTTTAGCCTTTTTAGGGTCTGCGTAGCATGTTGCAATATCTCCAGCTCTTCTTGGTGCTATTTTATATGGTACTTGTTTTCCTGTCGCTTGTTCAAATGCTTTTACCATATCTAAAACACTATATCCTGTTCCAGTTCCTAAATTATATATATATAATCCTTGTCCTTCTTTATCAATTTTTTCTAGTGCTTTAATATGTCCTTTAGCTAAGTCTACTACATGGATATAATCTCTAACACCTGTTCCATCTGGTGTGTCATAGTCATTACCAAAAACTGATAGTTCTTTTAATTCTCCATTTGCAACCCTTGCAACATATGGCATTAAGTTATTTGGTATTCCTTGTGGTTCTTCTCCAATTAATCCACTCTCATGTGCTCCTACTGGATTGAAATATCTTAATATACATATATCCCATGTGTTATCTGATTTATATATATCTTTTAAAATTTGTTCAATAAATAATTTAGAAGTACCATATGGGTTTGTTGTTCCCCCAGTTCTACAGTCTTCTGTTAATGGTATTTTTTCTGGCTCTCCATATACTGTTGCAGAAGAACTAAATATGAATTTTTTGCATCCATATTTCCTCATTGTATCTAATACTACTAATGCTCCTGAAATGTTATTTGTATAATATTCAATTGGTTTTTCTACTGATTCTCCTACTGATTTATATCCTGCAAAATTTATTACTGCATCTATTTTATTTTCTTCAAATACTTTTTCTATTTTTTCTCTGTCCATGTAATCCATTTCATAAAATTTAAAATCTTTTCCTGTTATTTTTTTGATTGCATCTAGTACTTTTGGATTGCTATTTGAAAAATTGTCTATTATTACTAATTCATATCCTTTTTTTAATAATTCTATTGCAGTGTGACTTCCTATATATCCTGCTCCTCCTGGTAATAAAATTGCCATAATTATCATCTACCTTTCTTTCTTTTTCTTAGATATTATAATATATTAATTAGTATTTTACAAGTATCAGTCTACATAAATTGACTTTTTCCTAGAATTTTGTTACAATTACTTGCATGTTAGACTAAAAGGTCTACATAGTATCTCTTCTTCAGGAGATATACATTATAATTTTAAAGGAGGTACTAAATATGATGAAAGTACGGTATAACTTAAAAGAGTGGGAAAGTCTCACAGGTTTAGCTAGGAATTTGATTTATAATCAGATTTATTCTGTAAAGAATTTAAAAATTCATAATTCTATTGCAGAATATACTCTTGAAGGTGTCGAAGGAAGTTATCCATCTTCGTGGTTTGAAGATGAAAAGGAGGTTTTCTTAGCAAACACTTCTGAATCTGATGTTCCAAGTACTGGAGATTTTTTATTACATTTCAAGGTTCTAAAAAAAGGAAATTGGATTACTGAAATAAAAAGTGGTAAAATTTTAGAAGTAATCCCCGTTTCAAAGAAAATTTTCAGAGTAGAAACAGCTGATGCAGTTTACATTTTGGAAATTTCTTAAGTACTTTCATGAAAAAAGCTCCTTTCTGGAGCTTTTTTCATTTTTTATCTTATTCTTTTTCTAAAGGAAAAATTTAATTGAGATATATTTAAATCTTACTTTTCTACCTATTATTTTTTAATATTTACTTATACTCATTCCATCTTTTGTATCTTTTACTTCATAACCTTTTTCTTTAATTAAATCCCTTAATCTATCAGATTCAGCCCAATTTTTTTCTTGTCTTGCCTGTTTTCTTTGTTCCATTAAATCTAATATCTCTTTAGGAATTTCAACTTCTTCTTGTTCAGGTTCTTTATCAATTTTTAGTCCCAAAACTGTATCAAATTTTAATAGTAAATCTGCAACTTCTGAAGATTTCTTATTGTATCTTACTGCTTCCCATACATAACTCATGGCAAGTGGCATATTCATGTCATCATTTATTGCCTCATGAAAATTGTGTTCTATTTCTTCTAATTTTTTTCTATCTTCTTCATCTAATTTTTCTTTTCCTTCTTTATGTGTTTTATATCCATTTCTAAGTCTTTCTAATGATTTTGATGTTGCTTCCATACCTTCCCATGTAAAGTTTAATTTTATTCTATAACTACATGAATAGCATAATAGTTTATATACTATTGGATCATAACCTCTATCTTTTATGTCTTTTATTAAATAAACATTCCCTAAACTTTTTGACATTTTTCCGCCATTAATTAGTAAATATTCTCCATGCAACCAATAATTTGCAGGTATTTTTCCACATGCTCCTTTACTTTGCGCAATTTCGTTTTCGTGATGTGTTGGTATTAAATCAATTCCACCTGTGTGTATATCAAATTGTTCTCCTAGATATTTTTGTCCCATTGCACTACATTCGATATGCCAACCTGGATAACTTGGTCCCCATGGGCTATCCCATTTCATCAAATGATTTTCTGGTGCTTTTATCCACAAAGCAAAATCATATGGATTTCTTTTTTCTGGATCCACATCCACTCTTGCCCCTGCTTTTTGTTCTTCTATATTTAAATTTGATAATATAGGATATTTATCTAGTTTTGAGATATCAAAATATATTGCTGTTGATGTTTCATATGCATATCCATTTTCCATTAATTTCTTTACATATTCTAGCATTTCTGGTATATGATCTGTTGCTTTACAAATTATTTCAGGTGTTTCTATATTTAAATCTTTTAAGTCTTGAAAGAATAGTTTTGTGTAATGCTCAGCAATTTCTAAAGGTGTTTTGTGTTCTTCTCTTGCTGATTTTATCATTTTGTCTTCTCCTTCATCACCATCTGAAACTAGGTGTCCAACATCTGTTATATTCATTACATGCTTGATTTTGTATCCATTATATTTTAAAACTCTTCTTAGTACATCTTGAAATATATTTGTTCTCATATTTCCTATTGTTGCATCTTTGTATACTGTTGGTCCACAAGAATAAATTCTTACCTCATTTGGGTCAATTGGTACAAACTTGTCTTTTTTTCTGGTTAGAGTATTATAAAAATATATATCCAATAGTTCCTCACCTCTTTAATATTTTAAATTAAGATGTTCTATAATCCTTATATTACTAAAATTTTATTATAGAACATCTTACTTATTTTTAATTTGTATTAGTTGTATTATCCGATGTGTTTGTTGTATCACTTGGTGGTGTAACATTTGTTGTATTGTCTGTATTATTTGTGTTTGAAGTATTTGATGTATTACTTGTATTATTTGTATTTGATGTTATTGCATTACCTATATTACTATTGTTTGATGTTGTATTTGTAGTTTCTGGTGGTGTTTCCTCTTGTTTTGGTGTTGTATGCAATGTACAAACTTCATTTACCTTTGTTCCATTATTAGATCTTCTTGAATTATTAATAGATTTCCATAAATTCAATTGTTCTTTTGGAAGTACTGCTCCATAATAATTTGTTGTAACAGTACAATATTGTGAACAATATTGTGTCGCAACTTTTCCAGATTCAGAGCATATTTGTTGGCTTCCATGTCCTTGACATGTTTCTGGTAATTTATTTGAAGCAAATACTTCTTTGTAAGTATTTGTACATCCAGTTGTTGCCAAACAACCTGTTACCCTACATACTGTTTGTTCAACAATACCACTAGGCTTCTCAAACGATGCACTTTCTAATCCTTGATGTATATCTGTCATTACTGCATCCCAAATTTGTCCTGCCGGATTTGTACTAAATCCTCTAACTTCTTCATTATTATCAAATCCAAACCATGTTGCTGCTGCATAATATTGAGTAAATCCACAAAGCCATCTATCATAACTATCATCAGTTGTTCCTGTTTTTGCTACTACATCCATTCCCTTAATCGCACAATATGTTGCAGTTCCACCACTTTTAGTTGGTTCCATTCCTATTTGTTTTGCAAGATAAGCAGTTTGTTCTGAAAATACTCTTGTTTGTTCTTGTTTTGGTGTTAAAACTGTATTTCCACTTGAATCTACTACTTTAGTGTAAAATGTTGGTGTAATATATACTCCATCATTTGCTATAGTTCCATATGCTGCTGCCATTTCTAATGGACTTGCACCATGTGTTAACCCACCAATTGCTAAAGCTAAGTTTTCATCTTGTTCATCTAATGAAGATAATCCCATTTGTTGCAAATATTCTATTGATTTTTTTGGTGTTAATTCTTTCATAATTTTAACTGCTGGTATATTTCTTGATAATCTAATGAATTCTCTTATATTCATAGGTTCGTTATTAGAGCCTTCATTTTTATATTTATCACCATCATTTTTAGGTGTATAATTACCTCCAAAATCTGTTTTTTCATCCCAGTAAACTGTAGCTGGTGTAATTACTCCTTCTTCTAATGCTGGTACAACATCTGCAATCATTTTTATAGAAGAACCTGTTTGCTTCTTCATTTGAGTTGCTCTATTCCATCCTGATGCTTCTTTTTCTCCCAATCCTCCTGCAACTGCTACAACATTTCCTGTTCTATAATCTATAATTGCCATTCCAGATTGAGTGTGGTCATTAACCAAATTACCAGCTGAATCTTTATCTCTTCCGCTTTTAATGTATTTTTCATTCTGATATTCTTCTTCTATTCTCGCTTGAATACTTGCATCTACTGTAGAATAAATTGTAAGTCCGCTACTATATACATAGTTTTCTGCTATTTGTCTTGAAACTCCTCTTTCCTCCATTACTTGATTTATTACTTGTTCTAATACTGCATCTGTATGATAAGAATAGTTTGAAGAGGTTGTAACATCTCCTTTTTGGAAGTTTAATCCTGTATCTACTTCTGCTACTGCTGTATTATATTCATCTGAATTTATATCTCCTAATTCTAGCATTTTATCAAGTACAGTTTTAGTTCTATTTTTTATTTTTTCTGTATTGTCTTGTGATTCATCAAATGGATTATATGACATAGGCGAAGTATTTATTCCTGCCATAAATGCACACTCGGCTAAGGTTAAATCTTTTGCAGATTTGTTAAAATAATACTCTGCTCCAAGTTCTACTCCGTGAAGATTACCTTCTCCACCAACAAATAGAATATTTAAATATAGTTCTAGAATTTGATTTTTTGATATCATTCTTTCTACTTGATATGCTTTTGCCCATTCTCTTACTTTTCTAAAAATTCCAGCTAGCCCTTCTGACTCGTCATCATCAGTTATGTTTTTTACTAACTGTTGAGTTATTGTGCTTCCACCATAACTTGAATTACCTCTAAATACTGTATTTAAAATTGCTCCTGCTGTTCTTTTTAAATCAACTCCACTATGTTCATAAAATCTTTCATCTTCTATTGCAACATATGCCTTAGGTAAATATTCTGACATATCTTCTAATGTAATAACTTTTCTTTTTTCATCTCCGCTAAGATTTGCAATAACAGCTCCGTTAGCATCTACTATTACAGAATTTGATGCTCCTACTTGAAGTTCTTCTTTTGTTATTTCAAAGTCATCTCCAAATAGTCCAAAGAAAATTCCTACAACAACTCCAGCTCCAATAACACATAATAACAAAAATAAAATAATCATTATTTTTATAAACATCATAAATTTAGGATGTTGTGCTGAAAATTTATCCTTTTTACCTTTTTTGCTATTTCCTTTTTTAGGCACTGGCCTTTTGCCTGTTGGTACTCTTTTTGTAGGTTCATTATTAGCTACTCTTTTTGCAGTTTTTCTTTTTTTGCTTTGAGGTCTATATTTTCTTGTTTGTTCATTATCATATTCTTTATTTCTTCTACTATTATTACTTGGCATTTTCGTACCTCCTTGCCAATTTAAAATTTAACATTTACATTATATTATAAAATTCAGAAAAAGAAAAGAGTTTGTAGCAATAATTTTTACTAAAAGTTCTTATTTATTATAGTAGTTCAACAATTTTGACTTTATCTTTTCTAATTTTATTCATAATATTTTCAATTGGTTGTTGTTTATAGATGTAAGCTTCATAAATGTTTTTCTTATAATATATGTTTTCTTTGTCAAAATCAAACTCTTCTAAATTTTCATATTTGATTTCATAATCATTATAAATTTTACCTTCAAATCTTTTTTGATTAATCTTTATATTTCCTCTTATATTAATTATGCTTGCTTTTTCAGCAATTCTATATTTGTTAATTAATTCATTTGGAAAATCTAAATTTAATATAATATCTGATTTTATTAAACTTTTTTTCTTGTTGTTGTTTACAGTAATCATTATTCCATATTCTTCTAAAATTTGTTCTTCTAATTTTTTGAATTTTTCCATATGGTTAGTAACTATGTTTATGTTTTTATATTTTTTTATTATTTGATTTATCGTTTCTAAAACAATATCATCTATTTCATTTGTTAATACAGATATTTTTATCTTCTCTGTTGTTTTATTTTTCTTTATAACATAGTTTATCGCATCAAATGCTAATACTTTAAAAAGCCATCTTCCGTCACTTATTTCAAATCCATATGTATATAATTGATTATAGAAAATCTCTTTTTCTTGCATTTGCTTGCTCAAAATTACTTTTTTGCAATGTGTTTTATCTAAAATTTTCTTAGTTTTTTTAGCAATTAGAATTTCTTGTTTTGCAATCTTATTTTCTAATTTTAAGTCTTTTTCTTTGTTTTTTATTTCTTTTTGCTTGTTTTTTTCTTCTTTCTCGAGAAACATTGGTAATATTATTTTATCTTTTTCTAATTTTGGAATTAATAATAATTGAGATAATATTTTAGGCTTGTCAGTTTCTTGGATAAAATACACTAAAATCACTCCTCATATACTTTTATTCAAATATATGTGAGTGATTTTCATTATATTACTATTTAGTGTTTTAGATTATAATATCTCTTTTTAATAGATTGTCTTTTATAATTCCTATTCCGATAAAATTTTTATTGTTGTATATTTTGTATGTTCCATCAGGTTTGTTTTGTGTTAATTTTACACCATTTAAAAATAATTCTAGTTTTCTATCATTTAATTCAATATCTTCTTTTTCTTTGAATAATTGTTCTACTGTAATTAGATTTTTGCTAATAATATTTTTTAATTCTTTTTCTTCTTGATTTTTTGGCTCTTCAATTGAAATAGAATTTGATATATTAAATTGCCCTACTTGTGTTCTATTTAAGTTTAACATATATCCGTACTGTTCCTAATTTTTTTGCTATATCTTCACATAAACTCCTTATATATGTACCTTTTGAGCAACTAACTTCAAAACTTACTACCTTGTTTGTTTTATCAACATTTTTTAATTCTATTTTATATATTTCAATATTTCTTGGCTCTATTTCTATTTTTTCACCTTTTCTTGCATATTCATATAGTTTTTTTCCTTTTACTTTTATTGCTGAATATATAGGTGGCACTTGAGTTTGTTTCCCTAAAAAGGAATTTAAAATTTCTTTTACTGTTTCTTTTTTTAATGACTCTTCTGGTACTTCTTTTTCTTCTATTATTTTACCTTCACTATCTGCTGTTTCTGTTTTGATTCCTAATTTTAGTTCTACCTGATATGTTTTGTCATGGTTTATTAGGTATTTTGAGCATAGTGTTCCTTTTCCTATTAGTATTGGCAATACTCCTGTTGCTAGTGGGTCTAATGTTCCTGTGTGTCCAACTTTTTCACCTGTTGCTTTTTTTATTTTATATACTATATCATGTGAGGTATAGTTTTTTGGTTTATTTATTATTATTATTCCATCCATTGTTCTATTTTAAAGCTTTCCTTACTTCTTTCATTACTTTTTCTTTTACTTGTTCTACATTTCCTTGTATTAAAGCACCTGCAGCTCTTGGGTGTCCTCCACCACCAAATAAGAAACAAATATCAGAAACATTAACTTTATTTCCTGAACGCATAGAAATTTTATATGCTTCCTCATTTTCCTTTTGCCTAATAAAGATTGAAACTTCTACACCTTCTATATCTCTACCAATTTCAACTAATCCTTCATGGTCTCCAGGCTCTGCACCTACTTCTTCTTCATCTTTTTTATTCATATATGTGAAAGTAACTTTGCCATCTTCTAAAATTTCCATTCTGTCCATAACTCTTTTAGACAATTCAAAATTTGCTCTTGTCTTAGTATTTAATGTTCTTTTATATATATCTGGCACATCTACACCTAATCTAATCAAATCTGCTGTGAATTCAAAAGTTTCTGGTGTTATTCCCACATGTCTGAATCCTCCTGTATCAGTTATAATTCCTGTCATTAAGCATGTTCCAATATCTTTTGTTATATCAATTTCATAATATTTTAACATTCCAGCTAAAACTTCACAACAAGCTGGTGACGCTGGATTAACATAGTTTAAATCTCCATACATTGTGTTGCTTCCATGGTGGTCTATAACTATTGTTGTTTTTGCATTTTCAAAATATTCTTTTTTTGCCATTCTTTTTAAAGTTGCACAATCTACAGATATGGCTAAATCATAATTTTTTATTTCAGAGTCTGTCATTATAGCTTCTGCTGATGGCAAAAAATTAAATAATCTTGAATATTCTGGTATTATTACATCTGCAGTTTTTTCTAGTTTTTCTATGATTAATTTCATTGCTAAACTACTTCCTACTGCATCTCCATCTGGTGATTCATGTGTTAATATTACTATTTTTTCTGCTTTTTGTATTTGTTTTAAAATTTCATCTAGAGTCATAAACTTTCCTCCATTTTTTATTTATTTTTTTGATAGAATGCTAAATAAATTATATTTAATAAATCTTGAATGTGATTGAAGAAAGTTTAGAATTTCTTTTATAATTTTATGGAAGGAGTTCAAGTTTACCTTGGAATGGTGCCATAAAATTATTTTAGAAATTCTTAACTTTAGTATTGAGCCGAAAAATTTATGAAATATAATTTATTTAGCGTTTTAATTTTCTTTTTTAGGTAGAATCTCCTTTAAGATACTATCAATTCTTGCACCATATTCAATTGAATCATCTAACTCAAATATTAATTCTGGTGTATTTCTCAAATTTACACTTCTTGCTAATTCACTTCTAATAAAACCTGAAGATTTTTTTAATCCTGCTAAAGTGTCTTTAATATTTTTTGAATTTAGTATACTTACATATACTTTTGCATATTTCAAATCATTAGTTACTTTAACTTTTGTCACACTAATTAATCCTGTAACATTTGGATTTTTTAGTTTATAACTAATTATATTACTTATTTCTTTTCTATATTCTTCATCTATACGTCCTAGACGTGTTTGATTTTCTGGCATTTTAAAACCTCCTAATTAATCATCTTCTCTGTCCCATCCCAATTTCATTTCTTGCTTATAGCCTTTATTTTTACTCAATATTTGCTCTTTAACTCTTCTTTTATTTTCTTTTTCGCTTTTTTCTTTATCAACTTCACTATTTAATCTCTTATAAAATTCTGCTCTTCTTACATGTTTTGGTGGAACTGTTGGTTCTTCATTATTTTTCTTCATTTCAACACATCCTTTTTTTACTAAAAATCTATTTCATTTTCCTGTCGTTGTAATTTTAATTCTATTTCATAACTAAGCATAGATTGTCTAGCACTTTCTATCAATTTTATCTCTCCAACATTAAGACTTTCTAGATATCTTTTTCGTAATTCTCGTCTATTTTGAATTACTTCGTTTTCTTTTTCTGCCACTTTTCTTTCTGTTTGATTAATCTTTTTAATATTTCTTTTTAGCATTTTCCTTTCATGTCTTGTTTTAAAATGAATTTCTTCTTTCTTTTCTTTTAATTTATTTTTTTTATTTCTTTTTTTCCTTTTTTCTATAATTTTTATATTTTTTTGCAAATAATCTCCCAATTTCAACTTCCTCTTTTTTCTTTTTCATACTTACTCTATCAAGGTCCGTCCCTAAATCCCTGTTTTCAGGGATTTAGAGGACCGTCCCCCTAATCCCTCTATCTTTTTATTTCTTCCATGATATAAACTTCTATAATGTCTCCTTCTTTAATGTCATTGTAGTTTTCTATTTGAATACCACATTCGAATCCTTTTGTTACTTCTTTTACATCATCTTTGAATCTTCTTAATGTTGCTAAGTGTCCATCATGTATTACTACATTATCACGTATTACTCTTACTCCAGCATTTCTTTCTACTTTACCATTTAATACATATGCTCCTGCAATAGTTCCTACATTTGATATTTTGAATGTTTGTCTTACTTCTGCATTTCCTATTACTTTTTCTTCGTATTTTGGATCTAACATTCCTTTCATTGCTGATTCTACATCTTCTATTGCTTGGTAAATAATTGAATATTGTTTTATTTCTACTTCTTCTTTTTCTGCCATTTCTTTTGCCATATTATCTGGTCTTACATTAAATGCTATTATTATTGCATTTGATACTTTTGCAAGTGTAACGTCTGATTGGTTTACTCCTCCAACTGCTGCGTGTATTACTTTTACTTTTACTTCTTCATTTTCTAATTTTTCTAGTGATTGTTTTACTGCTTCAACAGATCCTTGTACATCTGCTTTTACGATTAGGTTTAATACCTTTAGTTCTCCTTCTTCCATTTTGCTGAACAAGTTATCTAATGTTACTTTTGAAGCGCTATTTATTGCTTTTTCTCTTGCTTGACGTTTTCTTCTTTCAATTAGATGTTTTGCCATTTTTTCGTTTTTAACTTCATAGAATGTATCTCCTGCTTCTGGTACTTCTGTTAATCCCATTATTTCTACTGGTGTTGATGGTCCAGCAGATTTTACACTTCTACCTTTGTCATCTTTCATTGCTCTTATTCTTCCTATTGAAGAACCTACAACTATTGTATCTCCTACATCTAATGTTCCTCTTTGTACTAGCATAGTTGCAATTGCACCTTTTGATTTGTCAAGTCTTGCTTCTATAACTGCTCCTTTTGCTTGTTTATTTGGGTTAGCTTTTAATTCTAATACATCTGCTTCTAATAATACCATTTCTAATAATTGGTCTATATTTGTATGTTGTTTTGCAGAAATCGGTACAAATATTGTATCTCCGCCCCATTCTTCTGGAACTAAGTCATATGCCATTAATTCTTGTTTTACTTTTTCTACGTTGGCATCTGGTAAGTCTATTTTGTTTATTGCAACAATTATTGGAATTCCAGCTGATTTTGCATGGTTTATAGCTTCAATTGTTTGTGGTTTTACTCCATCATTTGCAGCAACAACTAATATTGCAATATCTGTTATTTGTGCACCTCTTGCTCTCATTGCAGTAAATGCTTCATGTCCTGGTGTGTCTAAGAATGTTATTAATCTATCATTTACTTTTACTTGATATGCACCAATTGCTTGTGTAATTCCTCCAGCTTCTCCTTCGATTACATTTGTTTTTCTAACAGCATCTAAAAGTGAAGTTTTTCCATGGTCTACGTGTCCCATAACAACTATTACTGGTGGTCTTGGTTTTAAATCTTCTTCTTTATCTTCTGAGTCGTCAAATAAGATGTCTTCTTCTGTTACAACTTCCTTTTTCTTTGCAGTAATTCCAAATTCTCCTGCTACTAAGAATGCTGTATCAAAGTCAACTTCTTGATTTATTGTTGCCATTATTCCATAACCTAATAGCTTTTTAATTACTTCTGCTGTTGTTTTTTTCATTTCAGCAGCTAAATCTTTAACTGTAATTGTTTCTGGGATTTCAATTTCTGTTAATTGGAAGATTTTTTGCTTGTTACGTGGTTCTTGATTTTTATTATTTTTCTTCTTTCCACGTCTTCCACGTTCTGTTGTTAGGTCATAATAGTCTAGCATTCCACCGTCTTGGTCATCAAACATATTAGATAGTCTATTTGTTTGTTTAAGGCTTTTTAATTTACCTTCATCAAAGTCATTGTGTGAGTTGTTTCTTCTATTTTTATTTTTCTTTGTATTTTTGTTTTCTTCAAATCTATTATTATTTTTTTGTTTGTCAATTGATTTGTTATATTCTCTAGTTGGCTCTTTTTCTATAGTTTCAGTTGCCATTATATTTTTAATATTTTTCTCAATCCCTTTTTCATCTAATGGTCTTCTTCCAAATCTCTCTCCATTATTATTTCTATTTTTATTAAATTTATTATTATTTCTATTGAAGTTATTATTATTTTGATTGTTATTTTGGCCTCTATTTCTATTGTTGTTATTTCTAAAATTATTTCTACCATTGCGGTCATCTTGATTTCTAGTGTCATTGTTTCTTGCTTTTGCAATATTTGTATTACTATGGTCTTTAACTGCTTTTTCACCTGCAGAAATATTTGTTAATGTTTCTGTTTTTTCAACTTTTACTTCTTGAGATGCTTTTTTGTCTACTTCTTCTTTGATTTTTGTTTCTGGTTTTACATCTTCTTTTATTTCTTCTTTTTCTTCCTTTTTAGGTTCTTCTTTTTTTAGACCAAATAATTCACTTACAGTCATAGGTTTACTTGGTTTATTACGATAAACTATATTATAGTCCTTATTTTGTTTTCTCTCAACAAATCCTATATTATTTCTGTTATTTTGTTTTTTTGTTTCTTCTTTTTTTGTTTCAGGCTCTTCACTAATTATAACTTCTCTTCTTATTATAACTGGAGCTTTTTCTTCTTTTTTTGATTCTTTTTTTGTTTTCTCTGATTTTTCAGATTTCTTTTTTTCTTGTTTTTCTGAGTCTTTTTTAGTAGTTTCCTTTTTCTCATCAGACTTTTTCTCTTCTTGTTTAGTTGCTCCATTTTTAGATATTTCTTTTTCTATTTTATCTGCTTCGTCTTGTTCAACTCCACTTAAATGACTTTTTGCTTCAATATTTAATTTTTTAGCTACTTCTAATACTTCTTTACTTGTTAATCCTAATTTTTTTGCTATTTCGTGTATTTTTATCTTACCCAATAGCTTCACCCCCGTTATTCATTTTTTGTATCTCGCTTGCTAAATTGATATCTTCAATTCCTAAAATAGCTTTATTGCTTTTTCCTATAGCTTTACTTAACTCTTCAATTGTTTGTGTTATAATTATTGGTATATTATATTTTTCACTAATTTTTTGGAATTTTTCTTTTGTCCTTGATGAGGAGTCTTGTGCTAGAATAATTAAATACACTTTATTTTTTTGTGCTTCTAATTCTACACTATCTGCTCCAAATGATACTTTTCTAGCTCTTGCAGCTAAACCTATTAAACCTAATATTTTACTATTTTTCAAGCATTACACCTCTTAATCTTTCATAGATTTCATCTGGTATTTTTTGTTCAAATACTTTTTCAATTCTTTTTGTCTTAATTGCTTTGTCAAGACAAGTTATACTATCACAAATATATGCTCCTCGTCCTTCTAATTTACCAGTTTTGTCTATATTTATTTCATTTTGTTTATTTTTTACGATTCTTATTAAATCTTTTTTGTCTTTTTTCTCATTACATCCCATACATGTTCTTTGAGGTTGTTTTTTCATCTTATCCCTCCTTCTTATATGCATAGTTTTTCTTAATCTACGTTTTCTTCTTTGTTTTGTTCTTCTACAATTTCATTATTTTCGTTAACTTCTTCAGCTTTTTCTGTTTTATTTTGTGCATTCATTAACATTTCTCTAAATTGTGTTTCTGATTTAATATCTATTTTCCAATTAGTTAATTTTGCAGCTAATCTTGCGTTTTGTCCAGATTTTCCAATAGCTAATGATAGTTGGTCATCTGGAACTATTACTTGTGCAAATTTTTCTTCTGGTTTTATATCAACTGCTAATATTTTTGCAGGTAATAAACTTGATGCAATATATATTGATGGATCTTCATTCCATTCAATAACATCTATTTTTTCTCCATTTAATTCATTTATTACATTTTGAATTCTCACACCTTTTTGTCCAACACATGAACCTACTGGATCTATATTTGGATCTGGTGAATATACAGCTACTTTACTTCTATATCCTGGATCTCTTGATACGCTTTTTATTTCTATTACGCCTTCATAAATCTCTGGTATTTCAAATTCTAGTAATTTACGCACAAAGTCTGGATGGCTTCTTGACACTATTACTTGTGGTGCACCTTTTGAACCTTTTTCTACATCTAATACATATCCTTTTATTTTATCATTTACTCTGTAATGTTCTGTTGGTATTTGTTCTTTTGATGGCATAACTCCTTCAAGTTTTCCTAAATCCATTACAACTATGTTTCTATCTGCTTTTTGGATTAATCCTGTAACAATCTCGCCTTTTCTATCATTATATTCATTGAATATAATTTCTCTTTCTAATTCTCTTAGTTTTTGAATTATTACTTGTTTTGCTGTTTGAGCAGCAATTCTACCAAAATTTCTTGGTACTATTTCAATTTCTACTGTTTCTCCTTCTGATATATCAGGATTTATTTTTTTTGCTTCTTCCATAGAAATTTGTGTTTCACTATTTTCTACTTTTTCTACTGCTTCTTTTATTGAATATACATGTGTTGCTCCTGTTTTTCTGTCCATTTCTACTCTTACGTTTTCTAATGAATCAAAATTTCTTTTATATGCTGTAACTAATGCTGTTTCTATTGAATCTAATAAGTATTCCTTTTTTATTCCTTTCTCTTTTTCTAAATCTTCTAGTGCAATAATTAGTTCTTTATTATCTATTGCTGGCTCTTTCATTTTCCTACCATTCCTTTCTTCTTTACTAAATTTATTTTAGTTACAATTATATTTTCTTAAAAATATTTAATATAATATTCTAGCTGTATATAAATAATTGTAACAGTGTTTACCAATCATATACTGTCTTTATTTGAGCTATATTTTTACGTTCAATTGGCTCTTCATTTTCCAATACAATTTCATTTTCGTTAAAATCTTTCAATATTCCTTGATATTCCTTTTTTCCTTGAATATCTTTTCTAAAAAGTTTTACATGTACTTCTTTTCCTATATTTTGTTTTAGGTGTTTATCTTTTCTTAATATCCTTTCAATCCCAGGTGAAGACACTTCTAAAAAATATTGGTCTTTTATATAATCTGCTTTGTCTAATAAATCATTTATCACATCATTTACTTTTTCACAATCTTTTAAATCTATTCCATCCGGTTTGTCTATAAAGATTCGTAAGAAAAAGTTTTTTCCTTCTTTTGCATATTCCACATCATATAAGTCATATCCATTTTTTTCGATTTCATCTTTCAAAAGATTTTCTACTTTTTCTTCAATATTTGCCAATGTGTTCTCCTTTCTTTGTTTTGGTTTTTAAACTGACTGAAGAGTGGGATTTGTTCCCACTCTTCTAGTCTCTTCATGTTCTTTAATATTATACCCAATTTTTGGCATAAATGCAAGTATTTTTGAAAATTTGTTTAATATTTTCGTAAATATTTATCTTTTTAAACTTTTTCAGCCATTTCAGTTGCTTCTGCACTTCTGCCTGAGTTTCCAATTTTGATATTTCTAACATGGTCGATTTTCTCCCATGATGTTTCTCTTTTAAATAAACATTTAAAGTTTATTAGTAACCATGATCCCATAAATAATGGATAACAAATTAATCCTTTAATCATTGGCTTTATAGGTCTTCTATCTAATAGCATTGCTATAACTGCTGTACCAATTGGTAATAAGAATGTTGGTACTAAGAATTTTACTATGTTTATAACTAATTCTTCATCTGTCATTCCATTTCCTGCATACATTAAGAAGTTTGTTGCTAATATTATCAAAGTAATTATAAACATTGGTATACTTCCTATTATATATAGGAAACCATCAAAATTCATCATTGTTTTGTTTTCTTTTGCAGCTTGCGCAAGTTGTTTTGTATATTCTTTTATACATTGCATATGTCCAACAGTCCATCTGCTTCTTTGTGACCAACTTTGTGCAAATCCTGTTGGTTGTTCGTCATAACAAATAGCTTCTGTTGACCATCCTAGTTTTTTACCTTTTATTATCCTTTTTAATGAGAATTCAATGTCTTCAGTTAATGTTACTGTTTTTAAACCTTTTTCTGGTTTTATAACATCAAATCTTACCATAAATCCTGTACCATTTAATAATGGTGATAATCCTAAATTGTATCTTGCTAAATGATAAAATCTATGCATTGTCCAGTAAAATAATGCGTATCCTGCTGATATCCAGTTGTCTGTTGGATTTTTAATGTCTCTATAACCTTGAACCACATCTTCTCCTTGACATAGTTTTTTATTCATTGCTTTGATGAAGTTTGGATCTACTATGTTGTCTGCGTCAAATACCAAGAATGCATCATAGTCGGCATTTTCATCAATTTTTTGTTGTAAAAACCAATCTAATGCATATCCTTTTGTTTTCTTTGTTTCATCAAATCTTTCATATACTATTGCACCTGCTTCTTTTGAAATTTTTGCTGTGTTATCTGTACAGTTATCTGCAATAACATATATATCATATAAATCTTTGTCATAGTTTTGATTTTTTAAACTTTCAATTAAGTTTCCAACTACGGCTTCTTCGTTATGCGCTGGTATTATAGCCATAAATTTGTGATTTTTGTTTACTTTTAATGGTTTTTCTTTTATTTTTACAAGTGAGCATAAACTTACCATTATTTGATATAACCAGAATATTGTAATTATCCATAACAATGCTTCTCTTAGTATATATAAATAATCCATTTTCTACCTCTCTTTTTATTTTTTCGTTTATTTAATATTATTATGCTACCTTTTCTATTATACTATTATTGTTAAAATTATGCAATAATTTTGCGTGATTTTTCTTAATTTTTGCGTGATTTTTTTAAATTTTTCTTTTTATTATATATTAAATTTTTAAAAATTACTTTTTTTAGCCTTTATGCCATATAAAATTCTCTTTAAATGTATTCCTCTATCACTTTTATTTTTTTCTACATATATATTAAATTTTTCATAGTCTTTTTCCATCTTTCCAAAATCAGGAATAATTGGCGTATTGTTTAGTAAAAACAACAAATCTTCTTCTGTTTCATAATATTCATCTTGCTCAATATCATAAAATTGAATATCTTTAGCTTGGATTTTAATTAAGTCTAATTTATCTTGTTCTCTTTGTTTTATTGTCTTTTCAAATCCTTGCCCTCTGCCAAATATTTTTTTCAATTCTATACAATCATCTTCATCTATTTGTTCTGAAATAAGCACTCCTCCACTTTTTAATACTCTAAAAACTTCATTTGAATTAAATGGTGTGTGTCTAGCACATACAATATCAAAAAAGTTATTTGGAAATTTAATTTCATTGGAATCCATTTCAAAAAACATAGCATCTTTTCTTTCTTTTGAATTTTCTTTTGCTCTATTAATCATTTCTTTTGAAAAGTCTGTTCCTATTATTAATCTGGCATTCTTTATATTATTTAAAATTTTTTCTCCTCCACCAGTTCCTATATCTAATATTATTTTTCCTTCGCTTTCTTTATTTATTTCATCAAAATATTGAAAAGCACTATTATCAACCATTTTACATTTTATATTAGAAAAATCCCAACCTATTGTTTTTCCTATTTTGTTATAAAATTCTTTTTCTTCATTTTTTCCCATATTTTAAAACTCCCACTTTGGCACATATTCTTCTTCATGTTCACCTAATTCTTGTATAAATCCATTTTCTATTCCTATTTCTTCAACATAATCATCAATCTCTTTCCATTCTTCTTTTGTTAATTTTCTATTTAATTCTTCTACTTCTTTTGCTTTATATGTTGGAAAATATTGAGCCATTATACTAACATATGTATAATCTTCCAAATTTTGTTTTATCCATTGTAAAACCTTTTTACTATTTTCAATATTATTTGGTAATACTAAATGCCTTATTATCATGCCTTTTTTCATTATTCCATTTTCATCAAATACTGGTTTCCCAACTTGCCTTTGCATTTCTTTTAGAGCTTTTGTTACTATTTCAAAATAATTATCTATTTTAGAATATTTTTTTGCTATATCATCAAAATAATATTTAAAATCTGGCAAATATATATCTACATATCCTTCTAACATTTTTAAAGTTTCTACTTTTTCGTATCCGTTTGTGTTATATACAATTGGAATATTAAGTCCATTTTGCTTCGCTGTTTTAATTGCTTCAATAATTTGTGGTACATAACTTGTAGGTGTTACTAAGTTTATATTTTCTACATCTTTTTCTTGTTGTTTTATAAGAATTTCTGCTAAATCTTCAATAGATATTTCTTTTCCTTTTCCTAATTGACTAATTTCATAATTTTGGCAAAAAATACAGTTTAGATTACAGTTAGAAAAAAAGACCGTTCCAGAGCCTTTTTCTCCACTAATACATGGTTCTTCAAAATTATGGGTTGAATATAATGCTATTTTTATTGTGTCTTTTGATTTGCATCTACCTATTTGATTTTCATTTCTATTTATATTACATTCGTGTGGACATATTTTACACTTCGTTAGATACTTTTTGTACATATATATTATCGCCCTCTTTTTTTAGTGTTACTATTTTTTTCGTGAATTTATCTAAATTATTTTTTACTATATCTTGACTACTACTTTCTTGGTTTTCTTCTACTTTTCCTATTTCTTCATCATTTAAATTTCTGATAATTATTTGAAAATTTTGCATACTTGTATTTTCATCATTTTCAACATCTTCTTCAGTATCTAAATTTTCAATGTTTTCCTGAGAGTAATCTTCTAAATATTCTACTATTTCAACTTCATATCCAGTATCTGTTTTGTTTATCTGATTTAATAAAAAACAATCTTCCTCTTGGTCTAGTCCCATTCCTGTTGCATAATATTTATCTGTTTCTGCATCATATGTAAAATTTTCTGTGCCTTCTCTTGGGAATTCTTTTGTAAAATCTGGGCCAAATAGTTCTTTTGCTTTTTCTTGAATTTGTTCATAGCTTAATTCATAATCTTCAAGATTCTTTTTTACCACTTCCCATGTCCACATATCGCTTGCTTCATTTATATTTTCGAATGTAGGTAATGCTTCATTAGTTACTTCTCTCCACATATATATTTTTGTTATGTATGTTTGTATTTGTTCTATTTCTTGTACACTTATTTGATTGTTTGAATTTATCGCCATATTTCTATATATTATCATTCCAACAAATATTATTAATAAAATTACTATTGCGACAATCATTTTTCTCATTTTACCTACATTCCTCTCTTGTTTTTATCTTTCGATTGTCATTTTATCATTTCAATGGGAACGTGTCAAATGAAAGATTTGGCACGTCCCTAACAGCTCCATTCCATCACAACTTTAAATAAATCACCATCTATAACAATATCAAAAGTTCCTTTTTGTAGTTCAGTTAGACTTTTTGCAATAGATAAACCTAATCCGCTTCCTTCAGTATATCTTGATTTATCGCCTCTAACAAATCTTTGCATTAATTCGTCACTACTAATATTTAGTCTGTCTTTAGAAATATTTTTTATACTAATATTAACTTTTTTATTTGTCTTTTTTACATCAATATATACTCTTGAATTTTCTTGTGCATATTTACTAATATTGCTAAATAGGTTTTCCATAATCCTAAACATATATCTATTATCAGCATCTATTCTTACATCTTCCTTTGGCATATCTGTTTCTATTTGAAGATTTCTACTTTCAAGTCTGTCTTTAAATTCTCCAATTGTTTGATTTATTAATTCTTTGATATTTATGCTTTCAATATTTAATTTAACATTTCCAGAAGATGCTTTTGACGCTTCAACTAAATCTTCTGTTAATTTTTTAAGTCTTTGTGATTTAACATCTAAAATATCTATATATTCTTTAATTTTTTCATCTTTTATATCTTCTTTTTTCAATAAATCTACATAGTTTATTATAGATGTTAATGGTGTTTTTATATCATGTGATACATTTGTGATTAATTCTGTTTTTAGTCTTTCTGCCTTCAAATTTTCTTCAATTGCGTTTTTAAATCCTCCTGCTATATCATTGATATATATTGCCATTTCTTTTAAAGCTCCTTCAAGTTCTTGTTCGTTTATGTGAACATTGGTATCCCCGTCGTAGATTTTTTTTAAAGTTTCTTTAAGCATTTCTTCTTGCCTTACATATTTTCTTAATTGATAATATGCCCATATCCAGAAAGCTATTAAGATTAGTATTGCTATTCCTGTTACAAACATACTTAGAAGTATTGTTGTTATTAGTACAAATCCCCAATAAAGCCAGAATATCTTTTTAGTGTTATCTGTTTTGTTTCTGAATTCGTCTATATATTTTTTTATCTTATTTTTAAACCATCTTAATATTTTATATGTTAAAAAGCTTCTCCAAAATTGTTTTGCTTTTATTCTTTTTATTGTTGTGATTGTTAATCCTGCTGTCATTACATAACAAATTATATATGAAATTATTAGTATTGTTACAAATATATAGTTAAAACTATCTGTTACACTATTTACTGCTATTGCCCAGAACATTGGTATTATGCAGCAAAATAGTAAAAATACTAATTCATATGGAAGTTCGTCTATAAAGTCTAATGTAATTCCTTCTTTTCCTTTTTTATGTCCAATTGCCCATAATAGATATATTGCTATTATTGTTAATAATATTAAACTGATTGATAATGCAAATACTGGTAATTTTTGATTTGAAGTAACAAATTGGTATATATCTTGTGTTGTTACAAAATCGAATGATTGCTCTGTTCTTGTTTGATTATATGATGTGTATATATCATAATCTCTTAAAGTTTTTGCAGTTTCATCTATTAATACTGGTTGTGTATCAATCATTTCATGATAATATGTATAATCATATTTCATATTATCTTGGTTCATATAATTTATGTCTGTTTGTATCTGCCCATTTACAATATTCCAATAATATGGATTTGAAGTATTTTCATTCATAGTTTGTTGATAGTCATTGCTTTTTATGTTTGTATACATTTTGCCTGTTTCTTTATCTATTATTATATAATTTATACAGATTTCTGAATCATGATTATAATCTTCTGAATAATAATATTGTTGTCCCTTTGAATCTTCTAATTGTATGTATTGTCCTGTTTCTTCACTTCTTTCGGCTTTTCCTACTTTATCTAATACAGAGTAGAAATATTTATCTGCAAACCATTGACTTTGCTTATATTCTGTTGCTATATTATCATTCATTTCAAATTCATTTAGATATGTTATATGAACTATGCTAAGAAATAATATTGCAGCTAATATTGGAATTAATATATAGCATAATACTTTTAAAATAGATGATTGTCTTAATTTCTCCATTTTTGCCTCATTCCTTTCTAATTTTTTAGTTTCTTGTTTTTTTGTTTCACCCAAGTTGGGGAAGAATTAAATTTTGGCAAGGAAAACGAGTTTGAAATTTATGAGACGTACTTTTTGTACGTTGATTAAATTTCAAATGAAGTTTGACGTAGCCAAAATTGTAATTATTCCCCAACTTTTTCTATCTTGTAGCCAATCCCCCATATAACCTTCAAATATCTAGGTTCTTTTGGATTTATCTCAATCTTTTCTCTTATGTGTCTTATATGTACTGCTATAATATTTTCTGCTCCATAGCTTTCTTCCTTCCAAACATTTTCATATATTTGTGGAATAGAATACACCTTTCCTTTGTTTTTTAATAAGAATTTCAATATATTAAACTCTGTTGCTGTTAATTTTACTTCCTTGCCATCTACTGTAACTTTTTTAGTTTCATCATCAAGTATTAATTCTCCTGTTCTATATATTTGTTTATTGTCTTTTTTCTCCATTGCGCCTAATGACACATAACGTCTTATTTGTGAATTTACTCTTGCAATTAGCTCTAATGGATTAAATGGTTTTGTTATATAATCATCTGCTCCTTGATTTAATCCACCTATTTTGTCATAATCTTCAGATTTTGCTGATAGCAGAATTACTGGAATAGATTTGTCTTTTCTTAATTCTTCTAATGTCTCTAATCCATCCTTTTCTGGCATCATGATGTCTAGAATTATTAGATGTATTTCATTTTCCTTTACTTTTTCTAATCCTTCATTTCCATTGTAGGCTTTTATTATGTTATACCCTTCCTTTTTTAAATAAATTTCAATTGCTCCTACTATTTCTCTCTCATCATCAACAACTAAAATATTGTACATTGTAAATCCCTTTCCTTTCATTTTCTGATAATAGTATACCACAAATATTATGAAGAAAAAATAGAGGAAAAATTAATTTTTTATTAATATGTTCGTACACCTGATATATGAATAAATCTAATCTTTTGAAATAAATATTCTGAAATTGCCTTATTAAAGCTATCAAATGTATGTGAAGCAATTTTAATTTTGGATAATGTGAATTTATTTTCAATATTTACAATCATTAAAGTATGCTCAAATTTATCTCCATCAAAGGATAATTGAGCTATATCACCTATTTCTATTTCATCTATTTTAGCTTCTTTGCCATATGGACCTACACTTTTATTATTTATCAAAAACTTATATAAAAAGTCTACTCCGCTCCAAGACGGAGATTTATTGTTTCCATTTATATAATACCAACCTACATCATAATGCCCACTTTTTTGCATATTCAATTACTTTATTTCTATCATATAATAACTCTTTCAACTATATCCCACCTTTTTATTTTCCAACAAATATTTCTATATATCATTTATATTTATATAAGGATGTCTATTATACAAGAACACATCAAAAAAATGTCGCATGAGAAACGTCCCCAACGCGACACTTTTTTATGCTGCAGGTGTTTGTCTTTTCTTTTTACCTGTAGGCTTATCACTATTTTCTTCTTTGCTTTTATTTTTATTTATAACTAATTCTGGCCCTTTATTCTCCAAAATTGTTTCTTTTGTTATAATACATTTTTCTATATCAGGATTAGATGGTATTTCAAACATGATATCTCTCATTCTTTCTTCAATTATTGAACGAAGGCCTCTTGCTCCTGTTTTTCTTTCAATTGCTTTATCAACAATTGCTTCTAAGGCTTCTTGTTCAAATACCAATTCTACTCCATCTATTTCAAATAGTTTTTGATATTGTTTTACCAATGAATTTTTAGGTTCTACCAATATTTGTATTAAAGCATTTCTGTCTAAATCTTTTAGTGTTGCTACTATTGGCAATCTTCCTATAAATTCTGGTATTAATCCGAATTTTAATAAGTCTTGTGGTAATAACTCTTGGAATATTTCATATTTATTGATTTCTTTTTGGCTTTTTATTTGTGTTCCAAATCCTATTGCTTTTTCACCAGTTCTGTCTTTTATGATGTTTTCAAGTCCTTCAAAAGCTCCACCACATATTATTAAAATGTTTTCTGTATTTATTTGTATTAGTTCTTGGTTTGGATGTTTTCTTCCTCCTTGTGGTGGTACTGATGCTATTGTTCCTTCTATTATTTTTAGTAATGCTTGTTGTACTCCTTCACCACTTACATCTCTAGTTATTGATGGATTTTCTGATTTTCTTGTTATTTTGTCTATTTCATCAATATATATAATTCCTTTTTCTGCTTTTTGAATATCTCCATCTGCTGCTTGTATTAATTTTAATAAAATGTTTTCAACATCTTCTCCAACATATCCTGCTTCTGTTAATGTTGTTGCATCTGCTATTGCAAATGGTACATTTAATATTTTTGCTAATGTTCTTGCTAAAAGTGTTTTTCCACAACCAGTTGGTCCTAATAATAGAATATTACTTTTTTGTATTTCTACATCATCTTTATTTTGCACTTCTTCATGTGCTATTCTTTTATAATGATTGTATACTGCTACTGATAATGTTTTTTTAGCTTCTTCTTGACCAATTACATAGTCATCTAATACTGCTTTTATTTCTTTAGGACTTGGTATATCATTTAATTCGTTTAAACTGTATCCTGCTTTTTCATCTTCATATAATTCTGCTTCTATTATACTATTGCAAAGCTCTACACATTCATCACAAATATATACTCCTGGTCCTGCTACTATTTTCCTTACATTTTCTTGTGATTTACCACAAAATGAACATCTTACACTTTTAGGTGCGTTATTTTTTGCCATACTATATTCTCCATTCTTTTTCTTATTTAATTTATTGTTTAAATTATTGATTATGGTATGTTCGTAATTGATTTCAAAAAAATTGGTGGATATCCTTAAAAGGAGAACCAATTTTTTCGAAACAATTACGAACTTATTTTTAAATTTAAACAATAATTACTTTCTTTTGTCCATGATTCCGTCAATTAATCCATATTTTAATGCTTCTTCAGCTGTCATGTAATTATCTCTTTCAGTGTCTTTTTGGATTGTTTCAACAGTTTGACCTGTTCTTTCACTTAAGAATTTATTTAATTTTTCTCTTGTCTTAACTAAGTGGTCTGCATGTATTTTAATTTCTGTTGCTTGACCTGAAAGTCCGCCACCACCGATTAATGGTTGGTGAATTAAGATTTCAGCATTTGGTGTTGCAAATCTTTTTCCTTTTTCTCCAGCTGCAAGTAATGCAGCTCCCATACTTGCTGCCATTCCAATACAGATTGTTGATACTGGGCATTTGATATAATTCATTGTATCTATTATACCCATTCCATCTGTTATTGATCCACCTGGTGAATTTATATATAAATTGATATCTTTATCTGGGTCTTCTGATTCTAAGAATAATAATTGTGCAATTACTAAACTTGCTGTTGTTGCATTTACATCTTCTCCTAAAAATATTATTCTATCTTTTAATAATCTTGAGAAAATATCGTATGATCTTTCTCCTTTGCTTGTTTGTTCGATTACATATGGTACTAAACTATTTTTTTCTAACATAATTCTATTCCTCCTTGTTTTCCTTTATTAATTATATACCATTATTTTGAAATATAAACAATAGTTTTTGATTTTTTTATTAAATTTTATAAACATTTGCTTTTTTATTGTATTTTATATATAGGTTTAAAGTAAATAATAAGTAACAAATAAACGTTAAAAGCTAGGATAATCTTTCACACCCCAGCTTTTATTTATATTATTTCATTTTTGCGTTTTTTACTAAAAATTCTATTGCTTTTTGTGATGTTAATCCATCTTTGATGTAATTTCTTACATTTTCATTTTTCATGAATTCTTCATCATTTTCTTTTCCATAATTTTTAGCCATTTCTTTCATTTTTTCGTCAACTTCTTCTTCTGTTGCTTCTATTTTTTCAGCTTTTATTACTGCCTCTAAAGCTAAACGTGATTTAATACTATCTATTGCTTGAGGTTCATATTCTTTTCTCATTTCTTCAGTAGTTTTACCCATCATTTGAAGATATTGTTCTAATTTTAATCCTTGATATGATAATCTTTGTTCAATATCTTTTATCATGTTATCTACTTCAGTTTCAATCATTCCTGATGGAATATCTACTTTTACATTTTCACAAACAGCTTTTATTACTGCATCTTCAGTTTCATATTTTGCTTTATCATCATTTTGTTTTTGTTGTTTTTTCTTTATATCTTCTTTTAATTCTTTTAATGTATCAAATTCGCTTACATCTTTTGCAAATTCGTCATCTAATTTTGGTAATTCTTTTTTCTTTATTTCATGTAATTTAACTTTAAATGTTGCATCTTTTCCAGCTAATTCTTTTGAAAAATATTCTTCTGGGAATTTAACATTTATATCTTTTTCTTCATCTATTTTCATTCCAATTATTTGGTCTTCAAATCCTGGTATAAATGTGTTACTTCCTATTTCTAATTCATGTCCTTCTGCTTTTCCACCATCAAATGCTTTTCCATCAACAAATCCTTCAAAGTCAATTGTTACAATGTCTCCACTTTCTACTGGTCTATCTTCTACTGTAATCATTCTTGCATTGTGTTCTTGCATATGTCCTAATTCATGTTCTATATCTTCATCTGTTACTTTGTATTCGATTTTTTTGATTTCTACTCCTTTATATTTTCCAAGTTCAGCTTCTGGTTTTGTTTGCATTACTGCTGTAAATATTAAATCTTTTCCTTTTTCAATTTGTGTTACATCAATATCAGGTCTTGATACAACATATAAATCATTTTCTTTTACTGCTTCATCTAATGCATCTCCTGCAACTTCATTGAAAGCATCTTCATAAAAGATTTCTTTTCCATAATATTTTTCTACTATATTCATTGGTGCTTTACCTTTTCTGAATCCTGGTATATTAAAATATTTTGCACTTTTGAAGTATACTTTTTTTATTGCGTCATTAAATTTTTCTGCTTCTACTGTTATTTCTAATTTTACTTCATTTGCGTTTTTTGTTTTTTCAACTTTACATTTCATTTTATTCAATCCTTTCTTTTTTTCTAATGACAGGTGACACGCCTTACTCCTTGGTCATTTCTAATTAAGTTTAGGAATGTCCCCTACCAATTATTTTTAAAGCCTATTTATTATACCACATTTTTCCTAATTTGCAAGGAATTTTTTATAATTTTCAAAAAATACTTGTTTTTTTTATTTTTTTGTGGTAAACTTGTAAATAGTCAATTTATTTATGAAATTTAGGAGGTGCAGTTAAGAATGGCAGTATGTGAAATTTGTCAAAAATCAGCTAGTCATGGAAATAAACTTAGCATTACTCGTTCTCATATAAGCAAAAGATCACCACGTACTTGGAAACCAAACTTAAGAAGAGTTAAAGCAGATGTAAATGGTGAAACAAAAAGAATTTATGTATGTGCTAAATGTTTAAAAGATGGAAAAGTAAAAAGAGCCTAAGCTCTTTTTTGTTTTTCTACCATTTTTAAAGGAGAGCATCAACTCTCCTCTTTTTTTGACATTGAATCAAATAGATTATCAATGTCATCCTCAGTACGGATTACATTTTTTTGTGTATCCTTTTGAGAAGGAATATACCTATCAGGAACAATCAGGCTATAATGCCTTCCATAGACTTCTTCTCCTTTTTTGTCATTCCACTTTAATGTCTTAATATAAGTCAACTTAGTGAAATGAGTTTCACATTGTGTACTTATGTACAAGAAATCTTTTTTCTTATTATACCCTTCTCTGATAAGCATTTCATACGCTAATTCCATGTTCCGTGGAAATGGTGCATCAATTACTACTCCTTCTCTTAATGCTGTTGTTACATTGTTGTCTTTACACATTTTTATGTTCTCCTTTCTTTTGGTGAATCTATCACCTTACCTTTTATTATACTACATTTCCATAATTTTTTCAAATAGTAAATACAAATATTGTAAATCTTATTCTTTAATTCCAAATATTAACTTTACAATACCTCTTAGAAATTTTGGTACTTTTTTTACTACAATCGTCATATGTATCCCCTCCTTTTTAACAAGCAAGCCACATTATTCCAATACTTACCACGGCTACTCCTATTATAAATAACCAACCTGTCGCCGGAAGTAATAAAACCATTAATATCCCTAATCCTAAACCAATCAAGCATACAGCTAATGTTTTTCTTAATATCCTACACAATTTATTACCTCCTTTTTTGTATATTATATTCCACATTTCATTATTTGTTCCCAATTATGTCACATATAATTTTGTAATAATTTAACGTTGACCTAAATTCATTTTTCTTGTAAAATAATGTCGAAAGAATACATTTTGAAAGGATGTTATTAAATGAAAAAATCAGATGCACTTATTTTATTTAATAGATTAAAGGAATATTACCCAGATGCTACTTGTAGCTTGGATTTTAAAGAACCTTTCCAATTAGTTGTTGCTGTTATGCTTTCTGCTCAATGTACTGATGAAAGGGTAAATAAAACAACTCCAGAGCTATTTTCTAGATGTAAAACTATACAAGATTTTGCAGATATTGACATTAATGAATTAGAAAAAATTATTCATCCATGCGGCTTTTATAAAAATAAAGCAAAAAATATTAAATTATGTGCAAAACAAGTTTTAGAAAAATTTAATGGTGTCGTTCCTCATACTATGAAAGAACTAACTTCTTTAGCTGGTGTTGGTAGAAAATCTGCAAATGTTATTATGCTAGAAGTTTTTGGAATTGCTGAGGGAGTTGCAGTTGATACTCATGCTAAAAGAATTTCTAATTTGACTGGTCTATCTAAAGAAAAAGAACCTGAAAAAATTGAACAAGATTTGCTAAAAACTTTTCCCAAAGAATGTTGGAAGGATTTAAACCATTTATTAGTTTGGCATGGAAGAAATACTTGTGTTGCAAGGAATCCAAAATGTGATATTTGCCCTATTTCTGATGTATGTAAATTTGCAAAGTCTAGGAAATAAGGCTTTCATTTTTTTGAAACAATTACTGTTAAACAGGGCAATATAATTTAAAAGCTGACTAGTAACTAATATATAAAAATTCGTTTTTTATCGTTTTTTTAATTGACAAATTTATTATAAAGATATATTATTTTTTCATATAATAAAAATATAATATTTAAGGAGGTTTTTATGTTAAAGAAAAAAATTGGGATGATTGTATTAATTTTAATCACTGTTATTGCACTTACTTTACCAGTTGTAAGAGCAGCAGAAACTGATATTAATACATCAGAAAATCAAGTTAATTCTACTGAGGAAAATGCAACAGATACTAATGTTTCTACTGAAAATGAAGCAACTACTTCAGATGATGCTGTAACTACTGAAGAGGCTGCTACATCTACAGAAAGTAATTTTAGACAAAGTGACGTTTATTTAACTGGTGATGATATAACAATTGATTATATCATAGATGGAAACTTATTTGTTTTTGCAGATACAGTTACAATTAATTCGCAAATTGGTGGAGA